>JACQJQ010000060.1 GCA_016204945.1 Elusimicrobiota bacterium | reverse complement strand
GAGATCAAGGACGCGCTGGCCTACGCGCGCGTGGTGGTCAACAGGCGCGACTCGGTGTCCCTTGATCGGATCGTCAACTGCCCGCCGCGCGGCCTCGGCGCGAAGAGCCTGGAACTCGTCGAATCCTACGCCGCGCGCCACGCCCTTCCCCTCTGGGACGCCTTCTGGGCGCACGGGCAGGTCGACGGTCTCGGGGCGAAGGCGCATGCCGCCATCAACGATTTCACCCAGGCCATCGAGAGGCTGCGCGAGGCCGTGGAGAAGCGGACCGCCGCGGGCGCCATGGCCCTGATCTTCGAGGCGACCGGCTACTGGGCCTGGATCGAGTCGGAGGTGGAGACCGATCCCGAGGCGGCGGGGCGCCTCGCCAATCTGCAGGAGCTTCTCAACGCCGTGAAGGAGTACGACGACAAGGAGAAGCAGGGCGGACGCGAGAGCGGCCTGGCCGGCTATCTCGAGGAGATCGCCCTGCAGACCGGCCTCGATGATTACGATGAAAACACGCCCGCGGCGACCCTGATGACGATCCATCTGGCCAAGGGCCTCGAGTATCCGGTCGTGTTCTTGACCGGGCTGGAGGAGGGCCTTTTCCCGATCGCCGGCGGCAACGCGACGCCCGAGGATCTCGAAGAGGAGCGGCGCCTCTGCTACGTCGGCATCACGCGCGCGCGGGAGCGCCTGTACATGACCTACGCGGCGACGCGCCGTCTGTTCGGCCAGGTCTACGCGAGCCTGCCGTCCCGCTTCATCATCGAGGCGAAATTATTCGGTTCGTCTGCGCGCGAATCGATGCCCGGGGCTGCGCGTCTTGTCGCGGTCCCATCGCCGCGCGCCGCGGCCTTCGGCTTCAAGAGCGGCCAGCGCGTGAAGCATCCCCAGTTCGGGCGGGGCGTCGTGTCCGACGTATCCGGCGCGGGCGAGACGATGAAGGTGACCGTGCGATTCGACGACGGGCGCGTGGCCAAGCTGCTCACCCGCTACGCTCCCTTGGAGCCCGCCTGATGAGCGTGTCCGACGCCGACGTGAGAAAGATCGCCAAGCTCGCGCGCCTGCGCTTGACCGAGGACGAGGTCGCGCTGTACGGAGGGCAGCTCGCCAAGATTCTCGACTCGATGGCGGAGCTCGCCAAGGCCGACACGAGCGGCGCGGAGCCCACGACATCGGTGCTCGGCGCGGTCAACGTGATGCGCGACGACGTGCCCGCCCCGTTCGAGGACGCGGAGGCGCTGATGGCGAACGCCCCGGAGCGCGACGGCCCCTATTTCAAGGTGAAGAAGGTGATCGAGTGAGATTCGGGGCTCTCGCGGCGTTCCTGCTCGCCGGCGCGCCGAGCGCGGCCGCCCGGGCGCCCGACGCCAAGGCCAGACGCGTCTTGGCGGACGCGACTCGGCTTTATCACCAGCTCGACCTGGCGGAGGCCTCGGCGCGCTTCGACGAGGCGCTCGAGGCCGTCCCGGGCTGGAAGACGGCGGCGGGCTTTCGCGCCGCGTGCCGCTGGACGATGGGAGACGCGGCGGGCGCCGCCGAGGACGCCGGGCTCGCCCTGAGGCTTCGGCCCAACGACGCCGCCTCCTACGCCGCGCGCGGCAAAGCCCGCCTCGTGCTCAAGGAGTACGACGGCGCGTTGTCGGATTTTCGCGCGTCCTCGGCGAAGGACGGACGCGGAGTCGAGGGGCCGCTCGGCGAGGGAAGCGCCCTGTCCGCGCTCGGGAAATTCCGCGAGGCGTTGGCGTCTCTCGACGAGGCGCTCAAGCGCGAGCCCGGTTCCGCGGTCGCGCTGCTGCTGCGCGGTTCGGCGAAGGAGCGCCTGCGCGATTTCCGCGGCGCGGCCGAGGATTACGGCTTGATCCTGGAGATCAATCCAAAGTTCGCGTGGGCGCGCTTCTATCGCGGCCGGGCTCTGCGCGAGTTGAAGGACTACGCCGCCGCCGCCGCCGATTTCTCGGCGTTCATCGACGCGAACGGCGAGAACGAGGACGCGCGCTATATGCGCTCCAACGTGCGCTTTCTCCTCGGCGATTATCGCGGCGCCGCGGCCGACCTGACCCAGGTCATCGCCTTGAATCCGCGCAAGGGCCTCGCCTATTCGAACCGCGGGCAAACCCGCGCTCTTCTCGGAGACCGGGCCGGCGCCGTCGCCGACCTGCGCAAGGCGCTCGAGCTCGATCCCCGGCGCCGCGACAAGATTTCGGCCGCGATCGCGGAGATCGAGTCCGGCGCGGCTCCGGAAGCGGAGCCCGCCCGGGAAGAGCAAGCGCGGGCCCCGGCGGCCGCGGCGGCGCCTGCCGCTTCCTCGACCGGGCGCGACGCCCCGTCGTTCGGAGACGAAGGCCCTCTGGAGAAGGCGGGGGCGGAACCCGCGGCGGAACGCCGGAGCGGCGCGGAAGAGCCGTTGTTCATCGACCAGTAAAAATGGACATCACCGAAAAGAGCGCCGTCCAGATCGCCGAGGCCGTCAAAAAGGGGGAAATGACCGCCGAGGCGGTCGCCGCCGCCCACTTCGCGCGCATCGGAAAGCTGGACGCCACGGTCAAGGCGTTCTTGGCCGTCACGAAAGAGCGCGCCCTCGAGCAAGCCCGCCGCGTCGATGAGAAGAGGAAGAAAGGCGGGACGCTCGGAGCTCTGGCGGGAGTCCCCGTCGCCCTGAAGGACAATATCCAGCTCAAGGGCGTCGAGACCACCTGCGCCTCGCGGATCTTGAAGGGCCATATCGCCGCTTACGACGCGACCGCGGTCGAGCGCCTCTCGGCCGCCGACGCCGTCGTCGTCGGGAAGACGAACTTGGATGAGTTCGCGATGGGCTCTTCGACGGAGAACTCGGCGTTCCATAGGACGACCAACCCATGGGACCCGGCCTGCGTGCCCGGCGGCTCCTCGGGCGGCTCGGCGGCCGCGGCGGCGGCGCGATTCTGCGCGCTCTCGCTGGGTTCCGACACGGGCGGCTCGATCCGCCAGCCCGCGGCGTTCTGCGGCGTCGTCGGCCTCAAGCCGACCTACGGCCTCGTCTCGCGCTACGGCCTCGTGGCGTTCGCCTCCTCCCTCGACCAGATCGGCCCGTTCTCCCGCACCGTCGCGGACGCCGAGCTCGCTCTGTCCGTGATCGGCGGCCACGATCCCCGCGACACGACGTCCGCGGCCAACCCTCCTCCCGTCCCCGCGGCCGCGCCGAAAGACCTCAAGGGGCTGCGCATCGGCCTGCCCCGCGAGTATTTCATCGAGGGCCTCGATCCCGAAGTGGAGAAGTCGGTGCGCGACGGCGTCTCCGTGCTCAAGGCGCTGGGCGCCTCGGTCCGAGAGGTCAGCCTCCCGCACACGAAGTACGCGATCGCGACCTACTACATCATCGCCCCGTCCGAGGCGTCCTCGAACCTTGCCCGCTTCGACGGCATCCGCTACGGCTTCACGGACCGTTCGGCGAACAGCCTCCTGGAAGCCTATGAGATGACGCGAGGCGCGGCCTTCGGCCCGGAGGTCAAGCGCCGCATCATGCAGGGCACCTACGCGCTGTCCTCCGGCTACTACGACGCTTACTACGCGAAGGCCCAGCGCGTGCGCACGCTGATGGCCGACGATTTCAAGGAAGTCTTCAAGCAGGTGGACCTGCTCGCGGCGCCCACGACGCCCACGCCCCCGTTCCGCTTCGGGGAAAAAACGAACGACCCGATCGCGATGTACCTGTCGGACATCTTCACGATCCCGTCGAACATGGCGGGCAACGCGAGCATGTCCATCCCATGCGGCCTGTCGAAAAAGGGAATGCCCATCGGCCTGCAGCTCATCGGCGACGTCTTCCAAGAACGGCGGATGTTGTCCGCGGCGAAGGCCTACGAGGCGGCCAAGCCGTTCGCGGCGCTGAAGGGATGAAAGAGGCGAAAGAGTATGCGGCCGGCGGGATCGTCGAGAAGAACGGGAAAGTTCTGCTCGTTCAGGTCGCCAACCTTCAAGGCGAGGTCGTTTGGACCTTTCCCAAAGGGCATCTCGAGGAAAACGAGACCCCGCTCGAGGCCGCCTTGCGCGAGGTGGAGGAGGAGACCGGCTGGCGCTGTCGAAGCACCGGGACGCTGGCGCTCATCCGCTATCGCTTCAATCGCAACGGCCGGCCGGTGGCCAAAAAAGTCCGCTGGTACCGCATGGAGCCGGTGAAGCGCACGGGAAAGCCGGATGCGGCCGAGATCATGAGGACGAAGTGGGTGGAAATGAAGGGGGCGGTCAAGTCGCTCCGCTATCCCAGCGACTTGCGGCTCATCTCCCGCTGCATGAGGGCCGCGTGACCGCGGTTCCAACGAGCGTATCCATTTCGCCCTGTCCGTTGCCGGAGAATTCGATTACAATGGAGGCCGCGTGAAGCGATACGAGCTCGTCGTCGGCCTCGAGGTCCACTGCCAGCTGGCCACCAAAACCAAGCTTTTTTGCGGCTGCGCCACCGACGGCTTCGGCCAAACGCCGAACAGCCGCGTCTGCCCGCTGTGCACGGCCCAGCCGGGGGTCTTGCCCGTGCTCAATCGCCGCGCGGTCGAACTCGCCTTCCAAGCGGCGCTCGCGCTCGACTGTCGGTTGAGCGAGCGGTCGATTTTCGCCCGCAAGAACTACTTCTATCCGGACTTGCCGAAGGCCTACCAGATTTCGCAGTACGACCAGCCCTTCTCGCGGCACGGCCGGCTCGCGATCGCCGTCGGCGGCGCGGAGAAGATGATCGGGATCACGCGCATCCACATGGAGGAGGACGCGGGAAAGCTCATGCACGATCTCGGCGGCGCGAAGATCGACGGTTCGCTCGTGGACCTCAATCGCGCGGGCGTGCCCCTCATCGAGATCGTGACCGAGCCCGACCTGCGCTCCTCCGACGAGGCGTACGCCTACTTGACCGCCCTGAAGGAGGTCATCCAATTCACCGGCGCCTCGCGCTGCGACATGGAGAAGGGGGAGATGCGGTGCGACGCCAACGTCAGCGTCCGGCCCGTCGGCCGGCGGGAATTCGGAACCCGCGCCGAGGTCAAGAATCTGAACTCGTTCAAGAACGTCAAGGACGCGATCGATTATGAATTCCGCCGGCAGATCGAGATCGTGGAATCCGGAGGCGAGGTCGTTCAGGAGACGCGTCTTTGGGACGCGGCGCTGCAGGCCACCCGCTCGATGCGCTCCAAAGAGGATGCCCACGACTATCGTTATTTCCCCGATCCCGACCTGGTGCCCCTCGTCCCCGAGGCGGAATGGGTCGCCGGGCTCAAGGCGGGCCTTCCCGAGTTGCCCGCGAAAAAAAGGGCTCGATTTACGGGCGAATTGGGGCTATCCTCCTACGACGCCGAGGTCCTGACGAGCGACAGGTTTCTAGCCGACTATTTTGAAAAAGCCGTCGCCGCCGCGCCCCCCGGGTCCGCCAAAACCGTGTCCAATCTTCTGACCACGGAGATGTTGGGCCGCCTCAACGCCGAGGGCAAGGCCGCGGCCCAAGCTCCGGTCTCCGCCGCGCATATGGGAGGCCTGGCCGCGCTCATCGCGGGGGGCACCTTGTCGTCCAAGGGCGCGAAGGACGTTTTCGCCAAGATGTGGGAGACGGGGAAAGATCCCAAATCGCTCGTCGACGAGCTGGGATTGTCGCAAGTGTCCGACGACAAGCAGGTGATGGAATGGGTCCTGCAGGCGCTCGCCGCCAATCCCAAGGCCGCCGCCGACCTGAAGGGGGGCAAGGGGGCCGCCATCGGCGCGATCGTGGGCGGCGTCATGAAGCTCTCCAAGGGCAAGGCGAACCCGGCCCTCGTCAACAAGCTCATCAAGGAGGCCGTTCAAGCATGAATCGCATGAAGCCGCTGATGTTCGCGCTGCTGTTGTCCGCGCCGGCGCGCGCGTACGACACGATTCGTTTTCTCGAGCCCATCAAGGGCGACGAGATGGTCAAGCCCGTCGCCGCGGCGGCGGCGGCCGACCGGCTTTACGTCGTGGACGAGAAGAAAAATTCCCTGTTCCTGTACGACATGTCCGGCAAGCTGATCAAGTCCGTCGGGCGCTCCGGCAGCCAGCCGGGGGCCTTCAGCGGACCGCGCGGCGTCGCCGTCGGGCCCAGCGGGAAGGTGTACGTCGCCGACACCGGCAACAGCCGGGTCGAGATTTTCGACCGCGACGGCAATTTCGTCTACGCCTTCGGGGAAAAAGGATCCGAGCCCGGCAAGCTGAAGAACCCGGAGTCGGTCGCCGTCGGAGCCGACGGGCGCATCTACGTCTCGGACACGGGCAACAACCGCATCCAGGTCTTCACGGACGAAGGCATCCTTCTCTTCCTGTTCGGCCGCTACGGCAAGGAGCCCGGCCTTCTCAACAATCCGGCGCGCGTCGCCGTGGACCTGTCCGACAACGTCTTCATCCTCGACCGCAACAACGAGCGCATGCAGAAGTTCGACTCCTCCGCCCGATTCGTCAAGGAGTACGCCCTTCTCGGCAACGACTTCACGCTGGATTCGTACGGCTTCCTTTACGTCGTGGACGGGAAAAACGGGAAGGTCATCGAGCAGTCCGGCGACGGCTTCATCATGGGCCGCTTCGGCTCGCTCGGCTCCGGCGTCGGCCAGATGAAAAAGGCCGAGGGCATCGCGATGTCTTCCGATGGGATGCTCATCGTCCTCGACACCGGCAACAGCCGCATTCACCGCGTCGAGCTCGCCAATAAGCTGAAGGTCAAGCCTCTGCCGATGAACCTTCGGACGAAGATGTCGGTGTCCGGCCCCAGCCGGACGTGGCCGTATTCGGCCTCCATCCTGGCGCCGCATGAGGACGATCTGTACGCCTGGCTGCCGAAGGAAATGCAGTTCGTCCTCCTCGATTCCCAGGGCAAGGAGAAGCTGCGCTTCGGCTCCTCGAAGGGAAAGGGGGGCGACGTCACGCGCGGCGTCGGGGGCATGGCGGCGGTGAAGAGCTCCAAGGTCGACGGCCTGTACGTCACGGATCTTCCGAACCACCGGCTTCAGCTGTTCGGGCTCGACGGCAAATGGAAGTCGAACGTCGGCGAGGCGCAGGGCTTTTTCGACAGCAAGAAGCGCGAGGGCCGCATGAAGAACCCCAACGGCGTGGCGATCAACGGCGAGGGCGTCGTTTACGTGGCCGATACCGGCAATCAGCGCATCGACGCGTTCAGCCCCGAAGGCGTGTTCCTGTTCGGCTTCGGCCCCAAGGTCGGCTCTTATATGCTCCTCGAGCCCGTGGCGGTCGCCTGGGACAAGGCGGGCTTCGTCTACTTCGTCGACAAAGGCCTCAAACGCGTGTTCAAATGCGAGCCCTCCGGCGCCTATATCGCGTCCTGGGGCGAGGACGGAGACGGCCCCGGCGAGTTCCGGTCGCCCGTCTCGATCGCCTTCGACGGCCAGAACTATCTCTACACGCTGGACTCCCAGCTGCGCCGCGTCAGCGTCCACACCAAGGACGGAAAGTGGCTCGCGGACTTCTTCGCGGGCGGCAAGCAGGAGCGCGAACTGCTCGAGCCGATCGCCGTCTCCGTCCAGGGCGACAAGCTCGTGATCGCCGACAAGGGGAAGAGCCGCCTCGTCAGCTACGATCTGCATCCGATGCTCACGGCGCCGATCGGAATCGCGACGCGGACGGCGGACGGCGTCGTCGCGATCTCCTGGGAGCCCGTCGCCGATCCGTGGACGGACGGCTACGTGGTGACCCGTTCAACGGGCGCTTCCGGCCCGTGGGCGGAGGCGGGCGAGACCAGGAGCGAGTCGTTCCAGGATTCCGAGGTCACCCCCTACGTGAGATACTGGTACCGGGTAGCCACGAAGGCCAAGACCTCGGACGTGGGCCCGGCCGGCCGTCCGATCGACGTGCTCGTCGCCGGCACCTTCAACCGCTCCCCCGTCGAGATCTCCACGATCACGCTCGGAGACATCTTCGCCGCGAACTACAAGTGGTACCTGCGAAATCCGATGGGCACGGCCGTTTTGACCAACAACGTCAACGTGCCGTTCCAGAACGTCAAGCTGACGTTCAAGCTGAAGGACTACATGGATTTCGGCTTCGACACCGAAATCAAGAAGCTCGAGCCCAAGCAGACCGTCGAGATCCCCCTCATCGCGACGCTCAACAACAGGGTGCTCGAGATCAGCGAGGACACGCCGATCCAGGCGGAATTCACGCTGACCTATTTCGAGAGCGGCAAGCAGCAGACCGTGTCGATCACGAAGCCGCTGCGCCTGTACTCGCGCAACGCCGTCACCTGGCAGGATCCCCAGCGCATCGCGAACTTCGTGACGCGCAAGGACCCCCCGGTGCGCGATTTCGTGCGCGGCGTCTCGACGCTCGAGTTCAAGAACCGCAAGGCGGCCGCGCTCAACGAGCCGGTGGTCAAGGCGATGAGGATCTGGAACGCGCTGTCGGAGTACGGCCTGAAGTTCGTCGCGAACCCGGCCAACCCGTTCGAGGCCGCGCATGACGACCCGAACTTCCCGGTGGACTACACCCAGTTCCCGCGCGAGACGCTGCGCAGCAAGAGCGGACAGTGCTCGGACCTGACCTCGCTGTACGCGGCGATGCTCGAGGACAGCGAGGTCCGGGTCGCGATTCTCGACTATCCCGGGCATATGACGATGATGTTCGACACGGAGGCGGAGGACGCCGCCGAGGCCGGGATGCCGGCGGACCTGCTCGTCGAGCATGAGGGCACGATGTGGGCGCCGGTCGAGGTCACCTACATCGGCAAGCCGTTCATCGACGCGGTCTCGAAGGCCGCGTACGCGTACAAGGCCGAGGCGGAGAAGGGCCGCGTGAAAGTGTACGGACTGCACAAGGCCTGGAGCGTCTACGAGCCGGTCACGATGCCGCCGACCGACTTCAGCCCGAAATTCCCGGACGCGGCCGCGCTCGAGCGCAGGTACGACGATCAGGTCAACGTGCTCGCCAAGGATCGCTACAACTTCCTCAAGAAGCAGTATGAAGCCGAGATCCGGGAGAACGGCAAGAACGCGGAGGCCCAGCTTCAGCTCGGGATCGTCGAATATCAGTTCGGCAACCGCGAGGCGGCGGTGACCGAGTTCAACAAGGTTCTCGCTCTCGATCCGTCCAACGCGGCGGCGCTCAATAATCTCGGGAGCGTGGCGTTCCTCGAGGGGGACAACGCCGAGGCCGAGCGGCGCTACACGCAGGCCGCGCAGGCCGAGCCGGACGACGCGATGATCTGGCTGAATCTCGTCAAGACCTCGATCCGCCTTAAAAAAATGGACAAGGCCAAGGAAATGGGCGAGAAGGCCGTGGCGCTCGCCCCGAGTTTCAAGCCGGCCGTCGACAGCCTCATCAAGGGGAGCTGACTTCCGCCCAAGGAGAAAACATCATGAAATCGATCATCGTCGTCGTCGTCCTCGCCGCGGCGCTGGCCGCGCCGGCGCGCGCCGAGGAAAAAACGGCCGTTCCGGCCAAGTCCGGCTGGTCCGACTTCTTCAAGAATCTGAAGAACACCCTCGCCCAGTCCGCGGTCGGCGGGGAGCGCAAAAAGGGCCGCAGCGCGCAGGGCGTCGCCGCGGTGCGCGGCAAGTCCCAAACCTACGCGGACCCGAACGAGCCCGGCATCAAGGGCGACTCGAAGAGCGCCCGGGCCAAGAAGGCGATGGGGTACGACGCCGAACTGGAGGCCTTGATCGACCAGCTCGCCAAGGGCCAGTTGGAGGAAGGACTCCGGGGCCTGGAGGCCTTCAAGGCCGCGCATCCAAAGCATCGGACCGAGGACGTGGACAAGGCCATCGACGGGGCGAAGGCGATGATCGCGGAGAAGGGCGCCGCGCCAGCGGATTCGGCCGCTAAGCCTTAGAAAGACCGCCGGGTAGGCACTTCGGGCCGGGCCGGGGGGTCCTTAGCCCCTCGAAGCGCGAGGGACCGCGGGGTATCCTGGCCGCATGAATATTCTCGCGCTGGCCGTCCTGTCGGTGATGGCGCAACCGTCGAACGCCGCGGTTGTCAAAGCGGATATCCAGGCCCCCGTTTCCCGCGGCCTGGAGTTCGAATGGCAGAAGCAGAGCGTCCTGTTCGACCGCGGTGGCGCCGTCCAAGCCGCCGCCGTATCCCCCGTCCTGGCGGCCCCGTCGGTCTTCAAGTCCGGCCTGAGCGCTCCTCCGAAGGACGTCCCCCGGGCCCTTGAGCTGGGCGTCGACGTTTCCGCCATGGACGCGTCGGTCCGTCCGCAGGATGATTTTTTCCGATTCGTGAACGGAACCTGGCTGAGGACTCACGAGATACCGGCCGACAAATCCCGGGACGGCGCGTTCTTCAAGCTCATGGATAAGACCAAGGCCGACGTCCGCCGCATCATCGAGGAATCGGGGCGGGGACGGCCAGCGGCCGGCAGCGACGCGCAGAAGATCGCGGATCTCTACAAGAGCTTCATGGACGTGGAGAGGATCGAATCCTTGGGCCTCGCGCCCGTCGCCGCGGATCTGGCGGCGATCCGCGGGATCGCGAACAAGGAGGGCCTGGCCGTTCTGTTCGCGCGCGCCTACGCCCAGGGAGTCGACGTTCCCGTGGGCTTGAGCGTGGACGTGGACGCCAAGAGCGTCTCCGAAAACATCACCGCCATCTCCCAGAGCGGGCTGGGTCTTCCCGGGCGGGAGTACTATCTCAAGGAGGACGCGGAGACCGCGAAGGTTCGGGAGAAATATCTGGAGTACGCGGCCAAACTGCTGGCTTTGGCGGGCGAGGCGGACGCGGCGCGGAAGGCCGAAACGGTCTACAGGCTGGAAAAGGCCTTGGCGCGGCATCAGTGGGCCAAGGAGGAGGCGCGAGATCCCGAGAAGCTGTACAACAAGATGGCCCTGGGCGAGCTGGAAGCCCTGGCCGGCGGCTTCGCGTGGAAGGCGTATTTCCGCGCGGCGCGCATTCCCGAAACGGAGCCCATCGTGGTGGGCATGCCGAGCTACTTCGCCGGTTTCGCCCAGCTCGTGCAGGAGCTCCCGCTGGAGGATTGGAGGCTTTACATGACGGTGCGGGTTTTGAGCGGCGCGGCAGCGCTGCTTCCGGCGGCTTTCGTCGAGGCCAAGTTCGAGTACGAGGGGCGCGCGTTGAGCGGCCAGCCCGAGAACATGCCCCGCTGGGAGCGCGGAGTGAATCTGGTCAACGGCGCAATCGGGGAGATCGTCGGCCGGGTCTATGTCGAGAGGCATTTTCCGGAGTCCTCCAAGAAGAGGATGCTGGAGCTCGTGGAGAACCTGCGGGAGGCGTACGGAGATCGGATCCGGCAGGCCGACTGGCTCACCGAGGCGACGAGACGGGAGGCGCTGGAGAAGCTGCGCAAGTTCACGCCCAAGATCGGCTATCCGGATAAATGGAGGGATTACTCGGCCTTGACCGTGGATTCCGGCGACTTGGCGGGCAATATGAAGCGCGTCGCCGCCCTCGAGTACGACCACATGATCGGGAAGCTGGGCAAGCCGGTGGACCGGACGGAATGGCACATGCCCCCGACGACGGTCAACGCGTACTATGCCCCGGACCGCAATGAAATCGTCTTTCCGGCCGCCATCCTCCAGCCGCCGTTCTTCAACCCCGCGGCGGACGACGCGGTCAATTACGGCGCGATCGGCGCCGTGATCGGCCACGAAATGGGGCATGGGTTCGACGATAAGGGCTCCCAATTCGACGGCAGCGGGGCGCTGCGCGACTGGTGGACGCCGGAGGACCGCGCCGCGTTCACGAGCCGCACCGAGAGGCTGGTCAGGCAGTACGATTCCTACGAGCCGCTTCCCGGCCTCCATCTCAACGGGCGCTTCACCTTGGGCGAGAATATCGGGGATTTCGGCGGCTTGACGGTGGCCCAGCGCGCCTATGAGCTCTCATTGAGGGGCTCTCCGGCTCCCATCATCGCGGGATTCACCGGACCGCAGCGCTTTTTCCTGGGATGGGGCCAGGTCTGGCGCGGCAAGATGCGCGAGAAAGAGCTGCGCAGGCGCATCGAAACGGACACGCATTCGCCGTTCGAATACCGCGTCAACGGCGTGGTCCGCAACATGCCTTCTTTTTATCGGGCTTTCGGCGTCCGGGAGGGGGACAAGCTGCACCTTCCCGAGGACGAGCGGGTTCAGCTCTGGTAGGCCGCGCTCAGCGCCGGCCCTGAAGCCGTTTGATCAGGCCCGTCGTCGAATAGCCCTTCTTGAGCGCCACGATGACGACGCGCCCGGCGTGCCTCGACTCGGGAAGGTCGGACGGCCTGTAGTCGCCGCCCTTGACCTGGACGTCGGGCTTGAGGCGCGCCATGAGCCGCGCCGGCGTCGCCTCGTCGAACTTGACCACCGCGTCGACGCAGCCGAGCGCCGCGACCACTTCGGCGCGGTCCCGCCATTTGTTGACGGGACGGCCGGGCGCCTTGTCGAGGGCGCGCGCGGAGCGGTCGGAGTTGACGCCCACGATGAGGAGGTCGCCCGAGGCCCGCGCCTTCTCGAGCACCTTCACGTGGCCGGCATGCAGGATGTCGAAGACGCCGTTCGTGAAGACGACGACGCGGCCCTCCCAGCGCCACAGCTCCCGCATGGTCGCGAGCTTCTTGAGCGGCAGGATTTTCGAGACGGAAGTCGTCATCCGTGGGCCAGGGGAGCGTTCGGAAAAAGCTCGTCTTCCAGGATGCCGCACCAGATCTGGATGACGGCGATATGCGCCTCCTGGATGCGCGCCGTCGAGGCGGAAGGGACGCGCACGCAGTGGTCGCAGAGATCCTTCAGCTTCCCGCCGGTGCGGCCGGTGAGACCGATCACGGTCAGGCCGAGCTCGCGCGCGGCGGCGGCGGCCTTAAGCACGTTGGGCGAGTTTCCCGAGGTCGAAATCGCGACGGCGACGTCGCCGGGACGGCCGAGCGCGCGCAGAGGTCGCTCGAAGACGTGCTCGAAGCCGAAGTCGTTGGCGATCGAGGTCAAGTCGCCCTGGTTGGCCGCGAGCGAGATGGCGGGGAGGCCGGGCCGGTTGCGGCGGTAGCGGCCTGTGAGCTCGTCGGCGAAATTCGAGGCGTCGCAGGAGGAGCCGCCGTTGCCGAAGGAGAGAAGCTTCCCGCCGTTGCGGTAGGAGCGCAGGAGTTCCTTGGCGGCGGCGTCGATGGCGGGCGACAGCTTCGCGACGGCGGTCAGGACGGCGGCCGACTCCTTCAGCTGCGCCGCGATGGTCTTGCGGAAGTCGTCAGACATGGGCGGTCTCCTTTGCGTCGAGCAGGCCTGTTTTTTCGATGAAGTGCGTGTCAAAATCGCCGCTCATGAACACGGGATGGGCGACGACTTTGGCGTGCATCCCCGCGGTCGTCTTGATGCCCGAGATCTTGAGCTCGCCCAGGGCGCGCAAGGAGCGCCGCAGGGCCGCCGGCCGGTCGCCCGCGGAGATGATGAGCTTGGCGATCATGCTGTCGTAGTAGCTCGGGATCGTGTAGCCGGGATAGACGTGCGTGTCCACGCGCACGCCCGCGCCCCCTGGCAGCTCGATGCTCTCGATGCGGCCGGGGCAGGGCATGAAGTTGTCGTCGGGGTCCTCCGCGTTGATGCGGTGCTCGATCGCATGGCAGCGGATTTCCGAGGCGCGCTCCTGGCCGAAGGGCAGCTTTTCGCCCGCGGCGACGCGGATCATCAGTTCCATCAGGTCCACGCCCGCGACGGCCTCGGTCACGGGGTGCTCGACCTGCAGGCGCGCATTGACCTCGATGAAGTAGAACTTGCCGTCCTGGAAGAGGAACTCGACGGTGCCGACGTTGGCGTAGTTCGCGGCTTTGGCGAGGCGAATCGCCGCCTCCTGCATCTGGCGGCGAATTTCTTTCGATATCGCCGGGGAGGGGGACTCCTCAACGAGCTTTTGATGGCGGCGCTGCACCGTGCAGTCGCGCTCCGGAAAGGCGACCGCGTTGCCGTGATTGTCGGCGATAATTTGGATCTCGACGTGGCGCGGGCGCTCCAAGAGCTTCTCGATGAAGACCGCCCCGTCGCCGAAGGCGGCCTTCGCCTCGGCTCCGGCGGCCTCGAGCTGGGGCTTAAGCTCCGCGGGCGAGCGGACGACGCGCATGCCCTTGCCGCCGCCGCCCGCCGAAGCCTTGATCAGCAGGGGGTAGCCGATTTCGGCCGCCTCTTTAGAGACGTCGGCCGTGATGTCGCCCTTCGTGCCCGGCACGACGGGCACGTCCGCCGCCAGGGCCACGGCCTTGCCCGCGCTCTTGAAGCCGAGCTTGCGGCTCGCGGCTGGAGGCGGGCCGATGAAGACGAAGCCGCGCTCGGCGCAGAGCTCGGAGAAGTCGGCGTTCTCCGATAAAAACCCGTATCCCGGGTGAATGGCGTCGGCCCCGGCATTCCTCGCGGCGGAGAGAACGGCTTCCTGATCAAGGTAGGAGAGTTTCGACGGGCCGGGGCCGATGCAGACCGCCTCGTCGGCCATCGCGACGTGGCGCGACTCGCGGTCGGCGTCGGAGTAGACGGCGACGGTCCGGACGCCGAGCTCGCGCGCGGCGCGGATCACGCGCACGGCGATCTCGGAGCGGTTGGCGATCAATATTTTCTTGAACAAGATGCGCTCCTCATTGATTCGGCGCGTTGAGCTTGCGGCGGATTTCTCCGATATAATCGGCATCCCGGGGGCGGACGCAGACTCGTCCGGCGCCGTCCGCGTCGGCCAGCGCCTCGCCGGGCCGGCTGAGGGCCAGGTACGCTTCGGAACGCGCGAGCAGGATCGCGCACTGGTCGGCGGGAGACAGGGAGGGGAAGGACAGCATCCGCGAAAAATGATCGAGGGCCGAGCCCGGATCGCGAAGCGCGTTCTTGTAGGTGTCGGCGAGTATCGCGTGAAGCCGATAAAGGTTTTGGGGCGAAAGGCTCGACGGATAGACGCGGGCCGTCTCGATGGCCGCCGAGCATTCGCGCACGGCGTCGGACGGCGATTTGCGGTAGTAGGCGGCCTCGCAGAGGTAGCTGCGCGCCAGGGGGTCGCGCGGGTTGATCCGGGACGCGGTTTGAGCGAGCACGAGGCCTTCCTCCGCGCGATTATTATTGAAGGCCTCCTCAAGCCTGCGCATCAGCGTCCAGTTGTAGGGGCGGACCCATTTCGCGGACTCCTGGACGAACAGGACCCGGTCGGTTCGGGGGGGCGATCCCTGGACCGACAGCTCGTAGGCGAGGAGGACGGCCCCCGGCTCGGCATGCTCGATGCGCAGGCCGGACCAGGACCAGGCGGCGGAGTCGCGCGAGGCGACGAACTCCTCGAGCGTGCAGTGCTTCCGGGCCAAATCGGAGAATTGGGAGTAGGCGGCGGCGTAGTCGCGAGCGCGGAGAGCTTCGAGGTATAGGACGCCGGCGCGTCGTACGGCGTTTTCAGGCTTGTCGTACTCGTTCCAGTACCAGACCGCGGCCAGGGAGGCGGCCACGGCGGCCGTCGCGAACGCGGCGGTCAGCACGCGGCGCAAGACGCCGACCCAAGGCGGGGGCGGCGACGTTTTTTCGTCCCGGCGCGGCGCGACGGCCGACCAGGAGTCGTTGGAGGCGGGCAAGGCGCCCCGCGGCGCGCCGGGCTCGGCGGCTTTCAGCTTGGCGGGGGGGATGTGCTTGACGACGGTCGCCGGGATATCGGACTGGGGGGAGCCGGGGACGGCCGTCCGGGGGGGCGGCGCCACGACCGTTCCGATCTCGGCGATCGGGGTGCCGCACTTGTCGCAGTAGTTCTTCGCCAGTGAGTTCTGGAAGCCGCAGCTTCCGCAGACGCGCGCGTTCCTGCCGCCGCACTTGGCGCACTGGGGGAGCGGCGCCGCCGAGGCGCTGCCGCACTGAGTGCACAAGATCGCGGCGGAGGCCATCAGCGGCTCTCAAGGAGGATGAGAGGCTGGCCGTAGTCCACGGCCTGGCCGGCGTCGACGAATATCTTGGCCACGCGGCCGGCGTGCGGGGAGACGACGGGTTTCGCGGCGCCCGCGCCGGTCACGATCACGCCGACGGCGTCGCCCGCCGCGACGTCGACTCCCTCGACGGTTTTGCGGGGCTTGCCGGGTTCGCTCCACTGGAAGACGCCGACGCCGTCGCTCGGGACCGAGAGGAAGCGGCCGGCGGGCATGGCGGGGACGGTGAGCGGCGCGCAATCCCCGGCGCCGCCGGCGGTCAAGGAGAAGCCCGCTCCGCCTTTGCGGTAGACGACCTCCGTCAGGTCGGCCGTCCTCATCCAGTCGGCGACGGCTTTTAGGGGGGAGATTTCCATGGTTATTTCCTCTTGGTCCGGCCGGGCGAGCGCGCGGCCTTGCGCCGCAGGAGATTGCGCGGATTGGTGGGCAGCAGCCCCGACGCGAGCGGGTCGAAGGCGAGCGGCAGAAGCTTGTACACCGTGGTCTTGCAGATGGAGCGGCGTCCGGTCGCCGGGTTCAGGTCCACGAGGTAGATGGCGGTGTCCTTGTCGCTGAACTCATACATGACCTGGCGGCAGGCGCCGCAGGGCTTGGCCGCGGCGCCGACCACGGCGACGGCCCTGATCGCGTCGTGGCCGCTGGCGACCGCGTGGTAGATGGCGGCGCGCTCGGCGCACATCGCGAGGCCGTAGCTCGCGTTCTCGATATTGCAGCCCGGGAACACCCGCCCGCCTCCGGTCAGCACGGCCGCGCCGACGGGATAGCGCGAGTAGGGGCAATAGGCGCGTTTCTGCGCCTGAACGGCGGTTTCGATGAGCCGGTCGATGTGCTTGGCCATTAGATGTATTTCCTCACGAGCAAATGGAGCCTTTTGAGCGTCGCCTTGTCGCGCGCCTCGGGGGAGGTGAAAATGGCTCCCTTGAGGGCGTCCGAAAACGCGGGCTCGAGGGGCGCTTTCGCGATGCGCGGCACGGCCAGACGCATCAGTTTCTGCGCGTCGGCGGAATTCGCGCGGAGGTTGGCCACGACCATTTCCGTGTGGACCTCCTCGCCCTCCTTCCAGCAGTCGTAGTCGGTGACCCTGGCGACCTGCGAGTAGACGAGCTCGGCTTCGCGGGCGAGCTTGGCCTCGGTGGCGGCGGTCATGCCGATCAAGGACCAGCCGAAGGAGCGGTGCATCTCGGACTCGGCCTTTGTCGAGAACGCGGGCCCCTCCATGCAGCAGTAGGTCCCTCCGAACGAGGATTTGATGCCGAGCGACGCGGCGCAGTCATAGACGATCTTGTTCTGCCCCGGAGCGAACGGCGGATTGAAGGCGACGTGGGCCACGATCCCGCCGCCGAAGAAGGTCTGGGCGCGGCTTTTCGTCCTGTCCACGAGCTGGTCGGGAAACACGAAGGTGCGGGGCGGCAGATCCTCCTTGAGGGAGCCGACCGCGCTGAAGGCGAGCACGCGCTCGACGCCGAGGGATTTCAGAGCCCACATGTTGGCGCGCTGATTGATCTCGGTCGGGGTCAGGACATGGCCGCGGCCGTGCCGCGGCAGAAACGCGCAGGGCACGCCGTCGAGGTCGCCCAGCGTGATGGGGCCGGAGTGGCGGCCGAACGGGGTCTTGAGGGTGACTTCGACGGCGTTCTTGATCGCATCGGAGGAGTAGAGGCCGCTGCCCCCGATGACGCCGACTTTCGCGCGCTGGGCGCCGGTCTTCTTCAAGGACAATATCCTCCCAGAGGCAGCAGCTCCTTGATCATATCGTAGAGCGCGTCTAGATTCATGGGTTTTTGGATGAAGCGGGTCTTCGGATCCGACGGGAGAAGCTTCGCGAGCTTCTCGTACGAGTGCGCCGACATGAAGATCACCGGTATATTCTTGGTGGCCGCGTCCTTTTGGAGGACCTGGTACGCGGAGGAGCCGTACGCGCCGGGCATCTGGATGTCGGTGATGATCAAGTGCGGCCTGTGCTCTCCGGCTTTCTGCGCGAGCTGGTAGCCGTCGTTGACGACGATCACCCGGTTTCCCTTTCCCGACAGATATTCGTGGAGCAGGCCGGTGATGTCCGAGTTGTCGTCGGCGACGAGGATTTGCGCGATCATTTTTCCGCCGGCAGTTCCCGCATGATCCCGGGGTAGATCGGGAAGCGGCGGCAGAGCGAGACGACGCCCGTCTTGACGCGCGCCAGCGCGGCGTCGTCGCCGCGGGCTGCGAGCGCGTCGTCGATCAGCGCCGCGATCTCGTCCATCTCTTTTTCGCCCATCCCGCGCGTCGTGATCGCGGGAGCGCCGATGCGCACGCCCGAGGCGATGAACGGTTTCTGCGGATCGTAGGGGATCGCGTTCTTATTGACCGTGATGCCGGCCTTGTCGAGCGCCTCCTCGGCCTCCTTGCCGGTGGCGTTCTTCGGGCGCAGATCGACGGAGAACAGGTGGCAGTCGGTGCCGCCGGCCACGATGCGCAAGCCCCGGTCCTTGAGCGCCCGGGCCAGGCGGCGCGCGTTCGCCAGCGTCTTGGTCTGATAGACCTTGAACTCGGGCTTCAGGGCCTCGCCGAAGCAGACGGCCTTGGCCGCGACGACGTGCATCAAGGGCCCGCCCTGTTCTCCCGGGAAGACGGTCTTGTCCAGGGCCGCGGCGTGCTTCGATTTGCACAGCACCATCCCGCCGCGCGGCCCCCGCAGCGTCTTGTGCGTCGTCGTCGTGGTGAAGTCCGCCAGCCCCACCGGCGAGGGGTAGACTCCCGCGGCGATCATGCCGGCGTAGTGCGCGATGTCGGCGGCGAAGTAGGCGCCCGCGTCGTCGGCCATCTTTTTCAAGCGCGCCCAGTCGATGACCCGCGAGTAGTTGGAGGCGCCCATGAAGACGAGGCGCGGCTTCTGCTCGCGGGCGTCCTTTTCGGCCTTCTCGTAATCGATCAACTCGTCGTCCCGCCGGACGTCGATCGGGATGATCCTGTAGTACTTGCCCGAGAAGTTCATGGGGTGCCCGTGCGACAAGTGGCCGCCGTGCGCGAGGTTGAGGCCCATGACGCCGTCGCCGGGCTTGAGCACGGTGAGATACATCGCCATGTTGGCCTGCGAGCCCGAATGGGGCTGCACGTTCGCGTGTTCGGCGCCGAACAGCTTCTTCGCGCGGTCGATCGCGAGCGTCTCGGCCTGGTCCACGAACTCGCAGCCGCCGTAGTAGCGCTTGCCCGGGTAGCCTTCGGCGTATTTATTCGTGAGCAGGGAGCCCTGCGCCTCGAGCACGGCCTCGGACGCGTAGTTTTCGGAGGCGATCAACTCGAGATTGTCGGACTGCCGGCGCGCTTCGCGCGCGATCGCCGCGTAGACTTCGGGGTCCTGCTCAGCGAGGGTTCTGGACATAGGCTCCTTGGATCAATTCGGCGGCGATGACTCCTTGGCGGACGACGCGGGGCTTGTCGCCGGTCGCGTCGACCAAGGTCGGATCGCCGGCGGGGGTCGTTCCGCCGTCGATCAGGAGGTCGATTTCCCCTCCCAGCTCCGCCGCGACGTCGGCGGCGCTCCGTTTGGGCGGCCGCTCGAATTTATTGGCGCTGGTGTAGACCCACGGCACGCCGGAGGCTTCGATCATCGCGCGCGCGGCGCCATGGCCGGGCACGCGGATCGCGATGGTCGGATACTCCGGAAAGGTGAGAAGGCGGCCCCGGTCCGTCGGCTTGAGCAGAAGCAGAAGCGGGCCGGGCCAGAACCTGGCGGCGAGCGCCTCCGCGAGCGGCGTCCATTCGACCCAGGACTTGGCCTCTTGCGTCGAATGAACCAGGACGGCGAGCGGCTTGAGGGTGGAGCGTTCCTTGACCTGCAGTATGCGGCGCGTGGCGGCTTTGATCAGGCCCGTCGAGGCGAGGGCGTAGCAGGATTCGGTCGGGAAAGCCACCAGCCGGCAGCCCTTGCCCGCGGCGCCGGCTTTGGCGGCGTCGGCGGGAGACAGGGCGCCGTCGGAGGACAGCGAGAGCGTCTCAGGCATGGGAGGGCTCGGGGTCGGGGTGAAGGACGACGGCGAACTCGCCGAGGATTTCGGGGCGCGCGGCCAGGTTCGCGCGGACCGAGGCGGCGGTTCCGCTGATCCATTCCTCATGGATTTTCGACAGCTCGCGGACGGCGACGACTTGGGCGCTTTCTCCGATGGCCGCGACGACGTCCTCGAGCAATTCGACGACGCGAAAGGGGGACTCGTAAAGGACGATCGTGCGGTTCAGCCGCCCGGCGGCCTCGAGCGCCTTGCGGCGCTTGGACGGCGTTCTCGGGAGAAAGCCCAGAAAAACGAAGGAGTCTCCGGGCAGGCCGGAGCCCGCGACCGCCGCCGCCGCGGCGCAGGGACCCGGCAAGGCCGTGACGGCCAGGCCCTCGCGCCTCGCGGCGGCGACGACTTTCCGGCCGGGATCCGAAACCCCGGGCAGGCCGCCATCCGAGACCAGGCTGACGGCGTCGCCCCGCCGCAGGCGCTCGAGCATCCTGTCGATCGAGCGCGGATCGTTTTCGTCGTAGCGCTCGAGCGGCGCGCCCAAACCGAAGCGGCTCATCAAATTGCGCGTGCGGCGGGTGTCCTCGCAGAAGACGACGTTCGATTCCTTCAGCGCGCGAAGCGCGCGCGCGGACATGTCATCGAGGTTGCCGAGCGGCGTGGGGACCACGAAAAGCATCAGCGGTCCGCGGGCTCGCGCGACCATTCGGATTTTTCGAGACGCATGAAGATTTCGACGACCTTGGGGTCGAACTGGGTTCCCGCGCCTTTTTTCAGCTCGTTGAGGGCGACGTCGCGCCCCAGCGCCTTGCGGTAGGGGCGGTCGCTCGTCATCGCGTCCCAGGCGTCAAGGCAGGCGACGATGCGCGCGCCGAGAGGAATCTGCTCGCCCTTGAGCCCTTCGGGGTAGCCGCGGCCGTCGAACCATTCCTGGTGGTACAGCACCATCTGCGCGACGGGGCCGAGGTATTTGACGGGCGCCAATATTTGGTGGCCGATGATCGGGTGCCTCTTCATCTCCTCGTATTCCTCGGGCGTGAGCTTGCCCGGCTTGAGGAGGATCGCCTCGTCGATTCCGATCTTGCCGATGTCGTGCAGCAGCGCCGCGTACTCGACATGGCGGACCATCGGATCGGGCAGGCCCATCTCCTGGGCGACGCGGCGCGCCTTGACACGCGCGCGGTCGGAGTGCTCGTGCGTATAGGCGTCCTTGGAGTCCACCGCGCGGGCCAAGGTCTGGACCATCTCGAGATAGAAGATCTGGAGGTTGTCGAACATGTCCATGTTGTGGAGCATGACCGCGGCCTCGCCGGCCAGAATGCCGAGGAACTTGACGTTGTAGTCGCTGAAGGGCTCCGCCCCCTCCTTCGCGTGGAGATTGAGCACGCCGATGGGCTTGCCCTTGACCATGAGGGGGATCGAAACGAAAGGCTCGACGTCGCCCGTCTTGGCGGCGGCGCCGGGCGCCAGGTAACGCGCGTCCGTCGCCGGATCGGCGATGAAGATGGGCTGGCCCGAGGCGAACGCCTTGCCGGCGACGCCCTCCCCGGGCTTGAGGAACAGCTTTTGCGCGCTCTCGGCGATCAGGCTGCGCGCGGCGACGATCTTGAGGCAGCCGTCCTTTTCGTCCCAGTTCATGACCGAGCCGCGGTCGCACTTCATGAGCCGGCAGGCGCAGTCCAGCACCGCGCGACCGAAGTCCTCCCGCGAGACGGCGCCGGAGTGCGACACGCCGTGCTCCTGGAGGGCGAGCAGCATGTTCAGCAGCTCGTCGAGCTTGCTCCAGCCCTCCGGCGCGCGCGCCGGAGAG
>JACQJQ010000059.1 GCA_016204945.1 Elusimicrobiota bacterium | reverse complement strand
GGACGCTATTCCGCCACGTTCTTCGCCTTCAGGATCCGCCACACCTTCTCGGGAGTGATCGGGATGTCGATGTGGGTCACCCCCAGGTGCCGCAGCGCGTCCACCACGGCATTGGCGATGGCCGGCGGCGCGCCCACTGTCGCGGACTCCCCGACGCCCTTCGCGCCGAGCGGGTGGTGCGGCGACGGCGTGACGGTCTTGTCGGTCTCCCAGTGCGGCGTCTCGAGCGCCGTGGGCACGTAGTAATCGATGAAGCTGCCGCCGGTGATGTTGCCTTCCTCGTCGTAGCTGATCTCCTCGTACAACGCGGGCGCGAGCCCCTGCGTGAGGCCGCCGTGGATCTGGCCCTCGACGATCATCGGGTTGATGATGTTGCCGCAATCGTCCACCGCGACGAAGCGCCGCACCGTGACGGCGCCCGTGCCGCGGTCGATGTCCACCACGCAGATGTAGCTGCCGAACGGGAAGGTGAGGTTCGGAGGATCGTAGTAGTGTGTCGCCTCCAGCCCCGCCTCCATGCCCTGCGGGTGGTTGGTGTAGGCGGCGAAAGCGCACTCCTGGATGGTTTTCGATTTCTGCGGCGCGCCCTTGACGGTGAACTTGCCGGGCTCCCACTCGAGGTCTTCCTCGCGCACCTCGAGCAGGTGCGCGGCGAGCTTTTTCGCCTTGTCGCGGATCTTGCGCGCCGCGAGCGCGCAGGCCGCCCCCGAAGTGGGCGTCGAGCGGCTCGCGTAGGTGCCCAGGCCGTAGGGCGCGGTGTCGGTGTCGCCTTCCTCCACCTGCACGTCGGAGGCCGGCAGGCCCAGCTCCTCGGCGACGATCTGCGCGTAGGTGGTCTCGTGGCCCTGGCCCTGGCTCTTGGTGCCGAAGCGCGCGATCGCCTTGCCGGTCGGGTGCACCCGGATCTCGGCCGAATCGAACATCTTGATGCCGAGGATGTCGAACTGCTTCGACGGCCCGGCGCCGACGATCTCGGTGAAGCTGCAGATGCCGATGCCCATCAGTTCGCCGTTTTTGCGCTTTTCCGCCTGTTCCTTGCGCAGCGCGTCATAGCCGATCAGGTCCATCGCTTTCTTCAGCGCCGGGGCGTAATTGCCGCTGTCGTACTCCCAGCCGAGCACCGATTGGTACGGGAACTGCCCGGGCTTGATGAAGTTTTTCAACCGCAGCTCGGCCGGGTCCATGGCGAGCTTGTGCGCGAGCGCGTCGGTGATGCGCTCGATCGCGTGCACCGCCTCGGTGACGCGGAAGGAGCACCGGTAGGCGACGCCCCCCGGCGGCTTGTTGGTGTAAACGGCGTCGACCTCGCAGAACGCGTGCTTGAGGTCGTACGAGCCGGTGCAGATCGAGAACAGCCCCGCGGGGTACTTGGAAGGATTCGCCGAGGCGTTGGAATACCCGTGATCGGCCACGGTCCTGATGCGCAGCGCCGTCATCGCGCCGTCCTTCCTCGCGCCGAGCTCGACCTTCATGTGGTAGTCGCGCGCGAACGAGTCCGCCTGGAGGTTTTCCATGCGATCCTCGATCCACTTCACGGGCTTCCCGATCACCACCGACGCGGCCACCGCGATGACGTAGCCCGGGTAGACGGGGACCTTGCCGCCGAAACCGCCGCCGATGTCGGGCGAGACGATGCGGATTTTCTCCTCCGACAGTCCCACGTGCCCGGCCACCAGCGCGAACACCGTGCGCACCGCGTGCGGCGCCTGCGTGGTCATGTGGACGGTGAGCTTGCCTTCCGCCGGATTGAAGTCGGCGATGCAGCCGCAGGTCTCCATCGAGGCGACGTGGATGCGCGGCAGGTAGACGTTCTCGGTGACCACGACTTCCGCGGCGGCGAGAGCGCGCTCGGTGTCGGCGCGGTCGCCCGCCTCCCAGTGGAAGGCGATGTTGTCCTTCTGGTCCTTCTTGTCCTTGCGCAGCACCGGCGCGCCGGGCGCGATCGATTTGAACGGATCGACGAGCGGCGGCAGCGGCTCGTACTCGACCTCGACCGCCTCCACGCCGTCGGCGGCGATGTAGCGCTCGGTGGCGATCACCGCGCACACCTCCTGCGCCTGGTACATGACCTCGTCGGTCGGGAGCACCATCTGCGTGTCGGATGAAATCGTCGGCATCCAGTGCAGGTTGTACTTGGCGAGCGTCGGGCCGTCGATCACCGCGAGCACGCCCGGAATCTTCAGCGCTTTCGAGGTGTCGATCTTCTTGATCCTGGCGTGCGCGTAGGGGCTGCGCACGATGTCCATGTAGAGCATGCCGGGGAGCACGAAGTCGTCGATATAGTGGCCCTGGCCGCGGATGAAGCGCGGATCTTCCTTGCGCTTCATGGAGTGGCCCATGCCGCTGATCCTGGCGTCGGTCTTCGGAGTGGTCATCGGCGGGCTCCTCAGCGCATTTTCCCGGCCGCGTACTGCACGGCCTTGACGATATTGACGTAGCCGGTGCACCGGCACAGGTTCCCGGAAATGGCCTCGCGGATTTCCTGCTCGCTCGGGTTCTGGTTGCGCTCGAGCAGCGCGCTCGCGGTCATCAGCATGCCCGGCGTGCAGAAACCGCACTGCAGTCCGTGTTTCTCGGTGAAGCCTTCCTGGACGGGGTGGAGCTTGCCGCCCTGCTCCAGGCCCTCCACCGTGGCGATCTTCGCGCCGTCGGCCTGCACCGCGAGCACCGTGCACGACTTGACCGGCTGGCCGTCCAGAATGACGGTGCAGGCCCCGCAGTGCGACGTGTCGCAGCCGATGTGCGTGCCCGTCAGCCGGAACACCTCGCGGATGAGGTGAACCAGCAGCAGGCGGGACTCGACTTCCGCTTCCCGCGCGGCCCCGTTGACGGTCAATTTGATCTGGTGGCTGGCCATGGTCACTGTCCTCCCGCGCGCTGGATCGCCGTGCGCAGTGCGCGCGTCACCATGACGCGGGCCATTTCCCGCTTGTATTCGACCGAACCGCGCACGTCGGCGCCGGGCGAGCTCTCCGACGCGGCCAGGCGCGCCGCTTCGGCGATCGCCTTTTCATCGGGCGTCTTGCCGGCGAGAAACTTCGCCGCGTCCATCGCCTCGAGCGGCGTCGGGCCCGCGTTGGTCAGGCCGATGCCGGCGCGCGCGACGGCGCCCTTGCCGTCCAGAGTCAACTGCACCGCGGCGGCCGCGACTGCGAAGTCTCCGGTCTTGCGCTTGAGCTTGACGTAGGCCCCCCCGCTTCGCGCGGGCGGGACCGGAAGGCGAATCTCCGTGAGGATCTCGTCCGGCGCCAGAGCCGTGGTGTACAGCGCCTGGTAGAACTGGTTCGCCGCTATCGTGCGTTCGCCCCGGGTCCCGCGAACGACGAAGGTGGCGCCGAGCGCGAGCATGATCGCCGGCTGGTCGTTCGCGGGATCGCCGTTGGCCAGGTTGCCACCGACGGTTCCCCGGTTGCGGACCAGCGGGTCCGCGATCAGCGGGACGGCGTCCCCGAGGATGGGGTATCGGGTCCGGATGAGCTCGGAGCGCTCCAGCGTTGCCTGCCGCGTGACGGCGCCGATCTTGAGGAGCCCGCCCTCTTCCTTGATGTAGTCGAGCCCGGGTATGCGCCCGATATCCACCAGGTGCGCGTACGACCCGAGACGCAGCTTGAGAACCGGCAGCAGGCTCATGCCGCCCGCGAGCACCTTGGCCTCGTCGCCGTGGCGCGCGAGCAACGCCACGGCCTCCTCGAGCGAACCCGGCCGGTGATAATCGAATGCCGCAGGAATCATCGGTCTCCCCTTTCCGCGCCGCGCGCGCCGCCCCCACAGATTATCACGTTACGAATCGGAGCAAGCCCTCAAGCGACTCCAGGTTGTGCGCGGGTCCGAAGTGATCCACGAACGGCAGCGCCGCCCGCATTCCGGCGGCCTCCGGACGATAGCGCGGATCGCCAAGTAGCGGATTCAGCCAGATAATTCTGGCCGCGCGCCCGCGCAGCTCGTGCATCGCCCGCGCCAGCAGCTCCGTATCGCCATGGTCGAGGCCGTCGCTTACCAGCACCACCGTGGTGTTCCGGTTGATCATCGTTCGGCCGTATTCGGACGCAAATTCGGCCAGGCAGGCGCCGATCCGGGTGCCGCCCGACCAGTCCGGGACGCCGGCCGCGAGCCGCTCCAGGCTGGGCGCGATCGCGGCCGGAGCGACCATGCGCGTGACGCGGACCAGCGTCGTGTTGAACGCGAAGATCTCGACGCGCTGGATGACGCGGCGCAGCGCGAACGCAAAAGCGAGGAGCAGACGGGTATAGGAGTCCATGGAACCGCTGGTGTCGTACAAGACCACGAGGCCCGGTTCCTCGAGCGCGCGGGTGCGGCGTGCGAGACGGAGAAATTCACCGTCCGTGCCGAGGGCGCTCCGGAAGCTTCGTCGAAGATCCACCGCTCCCCGGCCGCGAATGGGGATCAGGCGCCGGCTTTTGCGCGTGGCGAGCCTGACGGCCAGGCGGGCCAGCAACCGTTCCATGGCCGCCATCTCGCCTGCCGAGAGCTGATCGAAAGGCTTGCGGCGCAGCACCGCTTCCGGGCTGTAGCCCGGCACGTCGCCGGAGGGCCGCTCCGGCGCATCCGCTGCCGCGAGGCGCACGCGCTCGCCGTCCCATTGCCATTGGAGCGGTCCGCGATGGTCGCGCGGCATCGCCGGCCGGGGGACCGCGCGCCTGGACGCGGCTTTTCCATCCCAATACTCGTCGAACAGCCGGTCGAACGTCGCCCAGGCGTCGGGCGGCACCTTGAAAGCGATGCGCAGTCCGCGGTGCAACTCGTGGCGGTCGAGCAAGTCCAGGTGCGTGAGCGCGGCGGCGGCGTCGATCTCGTCGCCCAGTCCCACGCGGATGCCGTGCGCGCGCATGGCGCCGGAGAAGTCCGCCAGTTGCTCCACCACGCCGTGCGCGCCATCCATTCCGTCAGTCCTTGCCCGACGCATACGCCACCAGCTCGGCGACCGCGTCCTCGCCCGTCGCCCTCAGGTCGTGCTCGTCCTTCAGCAGGCAGCCCAGCGTCGCGCGGACCGTCCCGGCATCGAGCGCGTCCCGGTGCAGGCGCGCGAGCGCCCGCGCCCAGTCGAGGGTTTCCGCGACGCCGGGGAGTTTCCGCAGCCCGCGTCCGCGCAGCCGCTGCACGAATCGCGTAATCGCGCGGGCCAGCTGCTCGTTGACGCCCGGCACCCTGCTGTGCAGGATGCGCAGCTCCTTCTCCAGGTCCGGATGCTCGATGTACAGATAAAGGCAGCGCCGCCGCAGCGCGTCGCCGATCTCCCGGGACCGGTTCGAGGTGAGCACGACAAAGGGCGCGTGCTCGGCGCGGATGGTTCCCAGCTCCGGGATGGTGATCTGGAAATCCGACAGCACTTCGAGCAGGAACGCTTCGAACCCCTCGTCGGCCCGGTCGATTTCGTCGACGAGCAGCACCGCCGGCCCCTCGCGACGGGTGATCGCCTGGAGCAGGGGGCGCTCGAGGAGGTACTCGCGTCCGAAGATGAGCTGTTCAAGCTTGCCGGGATCGTGTTCTTCGCGCTCGGCGATCCGCAGGCGCAGCAACTGGCGCTGGTAGTTCCACTCGTAGAGCGCCGTGTTGGTGTCGAGCCCCTCGTAGCATTGCAGCCGGATGAGCTCGGTCCCCTGCATCCGGGCGAGGACCTTCGCGATCTCGGTCTTGCCGACGCCGGCCTCGCCTTCCACCAGGAGGGGCTTCTGCATCTCCCTGGCGAGATAGACCGCGGTCGCGATGGCGGGCCCGGCGATGTAGCCGCAGCGCTCCATCGCCGCCTGGGTGGAGCGGATCTCTTCGTTCATGAACCGCGGGCCTCCGCGCCGGCGGCGAGGTAGCGCGCCGGATCGGCGAGGAACTTCGTCCGGCAACCCGCGCAGCAGAAGTAATAGGTGAGGCCGCGCACCCCGGCGTGGTGACGAGCCCCCGCGATCGTCACGGCCATGCCGCACACGGGATCGATCGCCTCGCGGGTTTTTTCGCGCGGCGCTACGCCCGCCGGCGCCGAGTCCCCGGTCTGCGGCGTCTCCGCCGCGGCGCGCCGGCGCCGCTCCACGATCTGGGCCATGATGCTGAGCGCGATTTCCTCGGGCGTGCGCGCGCCGATGTCCAGTCCCGCCGGAGCCGCGATCCCCTCCAGCGCGTCGCGGGAAACACCGCGGGCAATCAACGCATCGCGCAACTGCGCGAACCGCGTCCGGCTGGCGATGACGCCGAGGTACGCCGGCGCGCGCGTGACGACCGCTTCGATCGTCTTCAGGTCGCGCTCGCCCATGGTCGCCACCAGCACGTGCGCCCCGCGCGGCACGGCATCCGGAGCGATCTCCTTCAGGACGCGCTCCGCTTCGGGAAAGTCCGCTTGGTCCGCGTCCGGATCGATGACCTCGATCCGGTATCCCACCGCACGGCCGATGCGCGCCAGGACCCGGACCACGGGCGAGCTTCCGAACAGGAGCAGGCGCGCGACCGGCGGGACGGGCTCGATGTAGATTTCCACGGTACCTCCGCTGTCGCAAGTCATGGGAAGCGCGACGACCCCGGGGCGCCGCGCGCCGGCCGGATCGGGCGAAAGACTGAGCAGCCGGGGTTCGCCGCCGGCGATCGCCCGCAGGGCTTCGCGCAGCACGGTCGATCGCGTGCAACCGCCGCCCACCCACCCGTAATAGTCGCCCTTCTCCGTTACCACCGCCGTATCGCCGACGCGCGCCGAGCTCGGCGGCTCCCGCCGCACCACGGTGACCAGCGCGAAACGCTCTTCGCGAGCCGCCAGGCTCGAGGCGAGTGCCAGCAAATCGGGGCGCATACTCCTTACTATAGCGCGCCCGGCGCATCCGGACATCCCGGCTCAGTTGCCCGGCGATTTATGACAGCGTAAGCTTGCGCGAACGCGGCCCGCTGTTCCCGGTCGCGCGTCCATCACCCGGAGGAGAATGCCATGGACCAGCGTATCAACCTGGTGGTTGACGGTAGGAGCGTTACCGTTGACGCCGACCCGGCGATGCCCCTGTTCTACGCGCTGCACTCGGAGCTCGGGCTCGACAATCCGAAATTCGGCTGCGGGCGCGCGCAGTGCGGCGCCTGCACGGTGCACGTGGACGGCGCGCCGATGCGCTCCTGCGTGATGCCGGTCGGCGCCGTCGCGGGCAAGAAGATCACGACGCTCTCCGGCCTCGGCACGCCGGAGCGCCCGCACCCGCTGCAGAAGGCCTACATCGAGGAGCAGGTGCCGCAGTGCGGCTACTGCCTCTCCGGCTGGGTCATGACCGCGGCGGCCTTCCTGCGCGATAACCCGAAGCCCACCGATGCGCAGATCCGCGAGGCGCTGACCGGGCTCAAGTGCCGCTGCGGCACGCACATGGCGATCCTGCGCGCCGTGAAACGCGCCGCGCGGATGATGGCTTAAGGAGACGGCGATGAACACCAATCTTATTTCCCGTCGCGATTTCATCCAGGCCGGCGGCGCGCT
>JACQJQ010000080.1 GCA_016204945.1 Elusimicrobiota bacterium | reverse complement strand
TGGCGGGCTCGGGCAAGACCATGCTGGCTCTGGCCTGCGCCCTCCAGCAGACCCTGGAGGAGAAGCTGTATCGCCGCATCCTCGTGGCCCGCCCGGTCATCGCGGTCGGCCACGACCTCGGCTTCCTGCCCGGAACCAAGGAGGAGAAGCTCACCAACTGGATGGGCGCCATCTACGACAACCTGTCCTACCTCCTCGAGAAGCCGAAGGGCTCGCTCGACACGTCGGATATGGACATCCAGATGCTCATGGAGGAGGGCATCCTCGAGATCGAGGCCGTGACCTACCTGCGCGGCCGGACCCTGCCGGGCCTGCTCATCATCATCGACGACGCGCAGAACCTGACGCCGCACGAGATCAAGACGATCATCTCGCGCGCGGGGCAGGGCGCCAAGATCGTGCTGACCGGCGACCCGCACCAGGTGGACAACTATTACCTCGACGCGGCGTCCAACGGCCTCACGAATCTCGTCGACCGCTTCAAGGGCCAGGGGTTGTTCGGCCACGTCACCTTCACCAAGAGCGAGCGTTCCGTGCTGGCCGCGCTGGCCTCCGACCTGCTGTAGACATGCTCGAGAAGGCCTACGATCCGAAGCCGGTCGAGGCGGCGCGCCTCGCGTCGTGGGACGCGGCGAAGCTGTCGCATTCCGAGCCCCGCGCCGGCGGGCGGCCCTACGCGATCGTCATTCCGCCGCCCAACGTCACCGGAGCGCTCCATATCGGCCACGCGCTCAACAACGCCCTGCAGGACGCCCTGATCCGCCACCAGCGCATGATGGGCCGGGAGTCGTGCTGGGTGCCGGGAACCGACCACGGCGGCATCGCGACGCAGAACGTGATGGAGAAGCTGCTCAAGGCCGAGAAGACGGACCGCCGCGCGCTCGGCCGCGACGCGTTTCTCGAGCGCATGCGGAGCTGGACCCGCGACTGCAAAAAGACGATTCTGGGCCAGCTGCACCGCCTCGGCTGCGCGCTCGATTGGGAGCGCGAGGCCTTTACGATGGACGAGCCGCGCGCCAAGGCCGTTTATCATGCCTTCAAAACGCTGTGGGAACGAGGCCTGATCTACCGCGGCGAGCGGCTCGTGAACTGGTGCGTGCGCTGCGGAACGGCGCTGTCGGACATCGAAGTCGAGCGCGAGGAGCGCAAGGGCGCTCTTTACCACATCCATTATCCGATGGAAGGCGGCGGCGAGGGCCTCGTCGTGGCGACGACGCGGCCGATCACGATGTTCGGCGACGCCGCGGTCGCGGTCAATCCCAAGGACCCGCGCTGGAAGCACATGGTCGGCCGGAACGTCCTGATCCCGTTCATCGATCGCTCGATTCCGGTCATCGCGGACGCCTACGTCGACTTCGAGTTCGGCACGGGCGCGCTGAAGGTCACGCCGGCGCATGATCAGAACGACTGGGAGATAGGCGAGCGCCACAAGCTGCCGGCGATCAAGGCCGTGGGCCCCGAGGGCAAGCTGACCGAGGCGGCGGGACCCTACGCGGGCCTCTCGCGCGAGAAGGCGCATGATCAGGTCGTCGCCGATCTCGAGGCGCGGGGATTTCTGCGCAAGAAAGAGGATCACAAGAGCGCGGTGCAGACATGTTACCGTTGTTTGTCCGTTATTGAGCCGCTCCTCTCTCTTCAGTGGTTCGTCAAGCAAACGGAACTGGCCAAAGCGCCCTTGAAGTCCCTGGATGCGGGCGAATTCAAGATTTATCCCCGGAATTGGGAAAAGCCCTACCGGGATTGGCTCGTCAACATCAAGGACTGGTGCGTTTCGAGGCAGATTTGGTGGGGCCACCGCATTCCCGTTTGGTACAAGGACGGCGAGAAGCCGCTCGTGAGCCAGGCGTCGCCCGGCGCGGGCTGGACCCAGGACCCCGACGTGCTCGACACCTGGTTCTCCTCGGCGCTGTGGCCTCTGGCCGTGTTCGGCTGGCCCGAGAAGACGGCCGATCTCGCGTACTACTATCCGACCTCGACGCTCGTGACGGGCTACGAGATCCTGTACTTATGGGTCGCCCGCATGCAGATGATGGGCCTGGCCTTCGAGGGCAAGGTCCCGTTCGCCGACGCCGTCATCCACGGCATCGTGCGCGACAAGAGCGGCAAGAAGATGTCGAAGTCCCTGGGCAACGTGATCGACCCCCTGCTCATGATGGACAAGCACGGAACCGACGCCCTGCGCTTCGCGCTGCTGGCGCAGGCGCATCCGGGCAAGGACATCGCCTTCGACGAGCAGTCCGTCGTCGGCGCGCGCAACTTCGTCAACAAGCTGTGGAACTCGACGCGCTTCGTGCTGATGAATCTGCCGGAAGCCCCGCCGGCCGGCGGCTACACGCTCGAGAAGCTCCCGCACGGGCGCCTTGAGACCGCCGACGCGTGGATCTTGTCGCGCTACCAGGCGACGCTCGCGAAGGCGCGGGCCGCGCTCGACGCGTACGACCCCGCCGCGGCCGCCGAGGCCTTATACGCTTTCCTGTGGGACGAGTTCTGCGCCTGGTACATCGAGCTCGCGAAGGGCCGCCTGCTGGGCGCCGACGGCGAGGGCAAGGAGAACGCGCGGACGATCCTGGTCCAGGTTCTGACGGGCTCGCTGAAGGCCCTGCACCCGGTGATGCCTTTCGTCACGGAGGAGATTTACGCCGCGCTTAAGCCGCATGCGGGCGAAGCGGCCGAATTCGTCCTCAAGGGCGGCTATCACCGGCTCGATCGTGACCGGTCCGACGCCGAGGTCGAGAAGCAGATGAGCCGCGTCATGTCCGCCGTGGCCGCGATCCGCTCGCTGCGCTCGCAGCTCAACGTGCCGCCCGGCCTGAAGATCAAGGCCGTCGCGGAGGGGCCCTTCGCGCGGGATTTGATCGGCAAACACCGCGCCTACGCGATGTCGTTGGCGCAGCTTGAGAGCATCGAGCCCGTCAACGGCGGCCGGCCCGCGCAAAGCGCGACCGCCGTCGCCGAGGGCGTGACCTTCTTTATTCCGCTGGCCGGCGTCATCGATTTCGAGAAGGAGCGCGAGCGCCTGTCCAAGGATCTCGCCAAGGCCGAGAGCGACGTCGCGAAGTGCGCCGTGAAGCTGGGCAACCTGTCGGCGGCCGCCGGCGTCCCCGCGGAGAAGGTGGCGCAAGCCCAGGAGCAGCACGGCGCCGCGCTCGCGCGCCGCGACCGCCTCAAGGAGACGATCGCCGTCCTCTCGTGAGGAGAGCCGCCGGGCTCCGTATATTCACGCTTCATCCCCGGAGACGAAACGTGAATACTCCCGATCATTCTGTACCCACCGCCGCTACTGTTTCCGGAAACAGTTGGGCTATGCGAGCCTTCAAAACCCCGTTAACACGGAGCTCTGAGCTCCCAGTTTGTAGGGTTTTGAAACATCCCTGGGACAAGCGCAGGCAACGGCGCTTGAACGGAATGGCGCCTTGAGGCGCCAGGGTTTTCGCTTCGCGAAAACCGAGAGTCGAAAC
>JACQJQ010000066.1 GCA_016204945.1 Elusimicrobiota bacterium | reverse complement strand
TCAAGGAAGTGATGACGAAGGACATCGACGCGGCCGGGCCGGCGTGCAGCGTCAAAGAAGCGGCTCGAAGGATGCTTCGATACAACATCGGGATGCTGCCCATCATGATGGGCAAGCGCGTCGTGGGAATCGTGACGGATCGGGACATCGTCGTTCGCGTCGTCGCGAAGGGCGCCTGCCTGGAAACCACCAGAGTCGGCGACATCATGACCCGCCCTCCCGTATTCTGCCTGGACGAGGATCAATTGCTGGACGCGGCCAAGGTCATGGAGGAAAAGAAGATCCGGCGCATGCCCGTGAAAAATCGCCGTGACAAGCTGGTGGGCATACTTTCCGTCGACGACTTCGCCAAAAGGATCACGGGGCAGCCTATCGCCGGAGAAGTCTTGGAAGCCCTGGCGGCTCGGCATGCCTAATGGAAGTTAAAACGAGGCTTCGGACGATAATCGCCATTGTCGCCGCCGGTGCGCACGCGCAGCGTACGGTCAGCCTCAACGGCCTTTTCGGCGGAGGCCATGACGAAAGGAGTCCGCGGACGCTATCCTCGATTCGGGCATCCAGGTGGTCCAGCCCCTGGTCCCATGCCGTCGCGGTTTATGCAGATGGGGCACCTGCGGGCAATGGACAGGCCAGTGGTGAAATCTTCGCGGCTGGATCGTTGCGTATTACTGACCGGTTCAGGGTCCGCGCTCAGTCCTGAGAGGAGACGAACATGGCAATCGCGACGAAGGAAAAAAGAGAGAAACCGTCGATCCGCACCCAGCTGTCGGTCGACTTCCCGCGCCAATACGAGAAGATATCCGGAAGCGACTATACGTTCCGTATCAGCGCTCCCGAGGACGTCCAAAAAGTCGAAGCCGCCATCGACCAAGGCGATTGGCGCCCCTGCCGGCAGGGCGCGGGCTACTGGTGGTGCGACTGGTCCGGCTATGAGAACGGCGAGCATGAGATTACCGCGCGGCTGGTCGCCGCCGACGGCCGGGTGGTCAGCGCGGAGCCGCACGAATTCTTCGTGCAGCTCGCAAAGAAAGCGGCGTAAGCCCGACGCCCCGGGGTTGCGACGTCAGGCGAGCGCTGCCTCCGGCAACGCCGGCCCGAGCGCAGCCGCCGGGAGCGCGCTCCGGGCGCCGATGGCTCTCAGGGTGTGCTCGACACGTTCCGGCCGTCCCCAATCGGACCAGTGCACGCCCCGCATCGGCAGGACCACGGCCCAATCGGCGGCTTGTTCCAAAATATCGCGTGAAAAGTTCACGGTCGGCATGGCCCGGTAGGCAAGGTCCACGGCTTCGGCCTCCTCGGCCATCCCAATCCAAGGTCTCAGCGCCTCGAAGCGTGCCATCATCACGGGCCGCAGGGAGCGCGCCAATTGCCAGAGCGCGGCCGCCCGCGCCACGACGATCATCGTGTTCCAGAGGCAGCCGCGGCGATGCATGGCCTCGGCCTCCTCGGGTCCCGGTTTCTCCTTGAAGCGGCTGACGAGAGACGCGCGTGATCCGGAAAGTCGCGTGCCAGGGGCGATCCAACCATAGTCGGGCTCCGCCGCGTCGGGTTCCGCCGCCATAAGGACGAGTTGCCCGGGCAGCAACTCCGCCAAGCGAAACGCCTCGTCGAGGACCGATTGGAAGCGTTCCTTTGGATGGATGAAGTGGTCCGAGGGCATGATGGCAACGACGGCCTCGGGGTCCCGCGCCATCACGACGGTCAAGGGCAGGAACACGCCGGGCCCGGTGTCGCACCGGCGGGGCTGGACGATCAGCCGACCGGGAGCTTCCAGACGCCGGGGGCTTTGAAGGAATTGATGATGATCGTCGTTGACGACCGTGACCACGCGATGCGATCCCGCGGCGCTGACGGCGCGATCGAAGGTGTGCTCCAGCATGGTCCGTCGGCCCGTAAAGGCGCAATACTGCTTCGGCCTCGGATGGCCTAGCCAGCGGCGGATGAAAGGCTGCATGCGTTCCCCGTCCCCGCCCGACAAGACGACACCCCAGCGCCCGCATTCCCGGGCGCTCACGCTCGCCTCGCGGGAAGCCTGCAGAAGTCGATGCGCCAGACTCCGTTCTCTTGCGGTTCCGACCAATGGTCGAATCCCTTTTCGCCTAGGATGTGATAGAGCAACTCCGGCTCGTAACCCAAGCGTATGGAAAGCGTTTGCCCGGACGACAGTTGCTCCGCGGCTTTGATGATGGTCTGAATAGGTGAAATTGCGTTCGTAACCTGGCCATTCAGCGTAATCTCCGGCTGGACGCGCCACCAGCGCGGTTTCTGCGGCTTAAGCATGATGACTCCGTCTTTGTTCATACAGCCTCCTTATGCGTCCGGCGCAACAAACACGCCACTGCAAGCGAGTTGCGGTCGGCCGCTTTGTTGCTCGGAATGGAAGTCATGCGCTTGCAGTCGCTTCTCGCGACGACCTCCTGGCTTGGACTGACGCTCGCGGCAACGGGACAGCCGTCGACCAGCTTCCAAGAAAGACAGTTGCGCGATCTTGGTCGTGCCGTATCGGCGCATCGCGCTATCAATGATCGAGGAGGCTGGGTTGTCGTTCCGGACGCGCCTAATCTTAGGCTCGGCAACGCGGGGCAAGCCGTCGCGGGACTGCGTCAGAGACTGGCCGCCAGCGGAGATTTGACCTCCGCCGGAGCCGGGGGCGAAGCGGTCTTCGACCAGGCGCTGGAGGCCGGCCTCAAGCGATTCCAAAGGCGCCATGGGCTTGCGGCCAGCGGAGTGTTGGACGGCGAGACGGCGGCCGCGATCAACGTTCCCGCGTCGAGACGGTTGCGTCAAATCAAGGAGAGCCTGGCGCGGGTTCGCGCCTTAAGTCAGGACCAGGCGAAGTCGTTCATCCTCGTCAATATCGCGGATCAACGACTGTCTCTTTTCGAGAACGGTCGTTCAGTCGTGCGCATGAAAGTCATCATCGGGCGACCAGCCAATCCCACGCCCACGCTCGACTCGAAGATCGAACGCATCGTCATCAACCCGGTATGGAACCTTCCCGCCGGCCCCGCGGTCGAGCAGGTCCTGGCCGCGATACGCGCCGATCCCGGTTACCTCGACTCGGCGAACATCCAGGTCCTCAACAGCGCCGATGGCGAGACCAATCCTCGCCTGATCGATTGGCCGACCGTCTCGACGGAAACGTTGCGATACCGATTGCGCCAGCAGTCGGGGCCCGCAAACCCGCTCGGACGCATCGAGTTCGTGTTCGCGAACAAGCACGGCGTTCATCTCCACGATACGCCCAATAAGACGCTGTTCGACGACAGGGACCGGAGAAAGAGCTTGGGCTGCGTGCGTTTGGAGAGAGCTACCGATCTCGCCGGGGTTCTTCTGCGCGCGCATTCGAAGTGGCCGCGGAGCCGAATGGCTGAAGCCATAACGGCTGGCGCCACGCGTACGATCTGGCTCGATGAACCTGTCGACATCCATATCGTCGACTGGCCGGCGTGGAGCGACTCGGAGGGGCGGCTGCAGATTCGCGACGATCCCTATCCGCTCATCTCGCCGCCCTTGCTCCCGAACCATGCGGAGTGAGGCCTGTTTTTGTGGAGCTGACCAGCAAAGTGACCACTTGTCGGCAAAACCGGGCAAAGATTGACAACACTTCGCAAGAAGCAGCGGTTGTGATCTCGGCCGATTCCTCATCGAGAAATCGATTTTCAGAGGGAGAAAAGAGGCAAACTCAGGAAAAACGAAAAACGGCTATTTGGATTAGCAAACCGTCGGTTTCAGCCGCTCACCCACCTCTCCAGAAATCGGTAAAAGCTCAGAGCTCATCCAAGATCCCGGGCTTTGGAGGGCGTAATGGCACCCAAGCCCGACGATCTTGGGAGAAATCCAGCGCGATTGCCTCCAGTATCTGCGTGGTCAGAAACCCGGACCAGTTCTCGGCTGTTTCCGGAAACAGTTGCCTTCGAAACCCCGGGAACTAGGAGGCCCGGTCGCATTCCCGCCAATCTTGAGCAATCGCCGGCGTCAGGAAGCGCCTTGGGGCAGGGTGAAGGAGAAGGTCGAGCCGCGCCCGATCTCGCTGTCCACCCAGAGCTCGCCGCGGTGCTGCAGGATGAGCTCGCGCGCGATCGCCAGCCCCAGGCCCACGCCCTCGCGCCGCTCGGCTTGGCCCTGCGCGAAGCGCTCGAAGAGGCGCTTGCGGTCCTCCGGGGAAATGCCGCATCCGGTGTCGCGGATTTTGACGACGACCGTTCCCGGCCGCTCGTCGCCTCCGGGCGCGGCCGACAGGGCGACGCTTCCCCCCTCGGGCGTGAACTTGATGGCGTTGGAGACCAGGTTGTTGAGAACCTGCAGCACGCGGCGCCGATCGGCGAGCACCGGAGGCAGGGCCTTGCTCTCCGGGTCGGGCGCGACTTCCAGGGCGATCTTTTTGGAGCGCGCCCAGGGCAGGAGGACCTGCGCGCACTCGCGCAGCAGGGGCTCGAGAGGCGTCTTCTCGGGGCGCACCGTCATGCGTCCGGAGCTGGCCTTGGAGAAGTCGAGCAGCTCGTCGATCATCTGGCGCAGGGTGCCGCTGTTGCGCACGCAGATGTCGAGGAAATCCGCCTCCTCGCCGCGCAGCTTCGGCCGGAGGGTGTCGTTGAGCACCTCGAGCGCCGAGCAGATCGAAGTCAGCGGCGCCTTGAGGTCGTGCGTGATGTTGTCCATGAACTCCTGCTGCATCTTCTGGGTCTCGCGGAACTTGGCGGCGTGGGGAAGCACGGCGTAGGTGCCGACGACGCGGCCCTGCTCGTCGTGGACCACGGCCACGGATTGCCGGAAGGCGTCCATGACCTCGGAAGCGCCGGCGTGGAGCATCTCCTCGGAGACCGGGCGGTTTTCCGGAACGACGAGCTCCTTGGCGAGCACGACGAACTTGTCGCCGTGCTCCAGGCTGTCGAGCTCCTCGAGTATTTTCTTGCCGGCCACGGCCGAAAAAGAGCGCCCGACGATTTCCTCGGCGGCCGGGTCCATCATCAGGACGCGGCCCTCCTGGTCGACGATGACCTTGCCCTGGGCGACGGTGGTCATCACGCTTTCCGCGCGCACGCGCTCGTTGACGACGTGCTGCTTTTCGAGCAGGAGTTTGTGCGACGCCTCGGAGCCGCGGCGAGCCAGCGCCTGCTCGACGTGCTTCAGCGCCTCGGCGTAGATCTGGGCGCGCTCCTGCGGGTCGGCGACGGCCTTGTCGACCAGGTTCTTGATGAAGGAGCCGAAGCCGAGCATGGTTTTGACCGGCTCCGCGCGCGCGGGCTCCGACGCTTGGGGCGGCGGCGCCCCGGGCTCCGGGACGGCGCGCGGCGCCGGCGCGGTCGCCCGCGGGCTGCGCATGAGCGGCGAGGCGGGCAAGGTCACGCGCCGCGCCTTCACGAACTCCTCGACGTTGGCCGAGACATGGCGCACGCCGCGTTCCTTGAGGAAGTCGTCGGCGTTGGTCTGGTAGGCGCGGTTGGCCGGCGTGGAGGCCAGCTCGCACAGCGCGGACAGTTCGTAAAGCCGGCACTCCGGCCGAAAGGTCACGCTGTGCAGGGCGTGAGCGCGGAAGGCGAGGGCGAGCAGTTCGTAGGCCTGCGCCGAGTCCGCCGCGAGCTGGCCGTTGACGAGCCAGCGTCCGGCGACGAGGGAGAAGCTGATCTCCGGCCACCCGCTCTCCGAGAAGAGCTCATGGAGCAGCTGCCAGGATTCCTGCTGCGAGGAGGCGGGCACGGGATGCCCCATGCTGTAGAGCGAGACGAGCTTCACGGTCTGGCCGAGGGATTTAAGAAACCCCCGGCACAGCTCCATGACGCGCGGCGTCGCGGACGCGGATTGCTCGTTCATGCGGCCTCCCCCAGCAGCGCGAAGCCTTGCCTGACCAGAGGATCCTCCGGCCGCAGCCTGCGGGCGTGTCCCAGCAGTTCCAGGGCTTTGGCGCGAAATCCTTTGCGGTCGAGAAGCATGGCGACCTCGTAATAGACCTGGGCGTTGGACGGGTGCAGGCGGAGCGCGCCTTCGAGCTCGCTCAGGGCCTCGCGGTAGCGGCCGCGCTCGGCGAGGGACGCGGCCAGGTCGAGCTGCGCCGGCAGCAGCGGAGGCTTGGCCTGCACCGCGCGGCGCACGGCCGGGTCGTCGGGATCGTAGCCCTGGACCCGCCAGCGCTCGGTCAGGCACTCGAGATTCTCGCCGTCGAGCTCGACGGCGAGCAGGGCCTCCCGCGCGCGGCGCTCCGGGTCGCTCCTGGCGCCGCGGCGCAGAGCCGCGGCCATGGCCAGGCGGGCCGCCGCGAGTTCCGGCGCCAGGCGCAGGGCCAGCTCCGCGTAATCGTAGGCGAGATCGTACAGGCTCTGGAATTCGATGACGCGCAGCTCGCGGCGCAGGCCCGTGCACGAGGCTTCGCGGCGCAAGCCCCAGTTCGAGTATGTCAGGGACAGCTCCGCGTAGGCCTCGGCCGAGGTCGGGCAGCGTTCGATGGCCTCGCGCAGGAGCGGCACGGCCTCCTCGTAGCCCGGGACGTCGAAGGTCATGCGCCGCTCGCGGCCGCGCCGGATGAGCCCGCGCTCCGGATCGCGCGTCTCGGAGTCGGAAACGGGCGGCGCCGGCTCTTCGAGTCGAGTGGTCATGATATCAATCGGACAAGATGATGCTCCGCGCCTCCTCGATCGTCGTCGCGCCCTCGGCCACGGCGTCGAGCGCCGCGTCGGAGAGCGGCCTCATGCCCTCAGCCTGGGCCTGCCGCGCGAGCTTGTCGAGGCCGGCGCCGGAGAGGATGAGGCTGCGGAGATCGGGCGTGCCCACGTCCATCACCTCGAAGAGCGGCATCCGCCCCTTATAGCCGCTTTTGCGGCAGGCCTCGCAGCCGCGCCCGGCCCAAGCCTTGGCGAGCTTGTCGCGATGCTGCTCGCCGATGATCCGGACGGCCTCCTCGCTCGGCGGGGCCGGAGCGCGGCAGTCGGGGCAGATCCGGCGCACGAGGCGCTGGGCGATCACGAGCTTGAGGCTGTCGGCGACCAGATAGGGAGCCAGGCCCATATGGGTCAGGCGCATGACGGAGGCGGGGGCGCTGTTGGTGTGCAGGGTGGACAAGACCACATGGCCGGTGATCGCGGCCTTGACCGCGATCTCGGCGGTCTCGAGGTCGCGGATCTCCCCGACGAGCATGATGTCGGGATCCTGGCGCAGGAATGAACGGAGGACCGCCTCGAAGGTGACGCCGATGTTCGCCCGGATCGGGACCTGGGTGATTCCCGCCAGCTCGTATTCGACGGGGTCCTCGGCCGTCATGATGTTGACGTCGGGCAAGTTGAGCTGGCGCACCATCGTGTACAGGGTGGTGCTCTTGCCGCTGCCGGTCGGACCGGTGACCAGAAGCAGCCCGTGAGGGCTTTGCAGGGCCTTGGCGCAGACCTGGAGGTCGCGCTCCCCCAATTGGAGTTCCTCGAGACGTTCCTTGAGCTTCGCGCCGCCGAGGATGCGCATGACCACTTTCTCGCCGTGGATCGAGGGAATCGTGCTGACGCGGAACTCGATCTTGCGCCCTTTGATCTCGGCCCGGACCTGCCCGTCCTGCGGGCGGCGCCGCTCGGTGATGACCAGGTTGGACATGATCTTGACGCGGGCGGCGACCTGCGCATGCAGCGCGATGGGCAGGCGGCAGAGCAGGCGCAGCGCGCCGTCGACGCGCACGCGCACGAGGATGGACTTCTCCTGGGGCTCTATGTGGATGTCGCTGGCGCCCATCTCGACGGCCTGCACGAGAATCTTGTTGATCCGATTGACGAGCGGGGAGTCGTTGGCCAGCACGTCGAGGCCGGCGGCGTCCTCCTCCCGCTCGCTCTTGCGCTCCTCGATGAGCAGGTCGTCGCCGCTGGCCTCCGCGACGTCCTCGAGCGGCGGCATGGCCTCCTCCGCCGGGGCCGGCGCGTCGGGCGAAGGCGCGGCCGCGTCCGGCCTCGCTTCCGCCGCCGCCGGGAGCGGGGGCGCGCCCAAGAGATCGGCGACGGTCTCCAGCAGCAGGCTGTTGGTGGTCGGCTTATCCAGAAAGCGGGCGACGTCCAGGCTCAGGCCCTTGAGATGGCGTCGGTTGGCCGCGCCGGTGAGAAAGACCACGGGCAGCTTGCGCGTCTCCTCGCCGCGGCGCAATTCCTGGAGCAGCTCGTAGCCGTTCATGCGCGGCATCTCGAAGTCGAGAAGGGCCAGGTCGGGGCGCTGTTCGCGCGCGGCCTTGAGGCCTTCCGCGCCGTCGCGGGCCTCCGACACGGAGTAGCCGTTGGAGGCGAGGAGGTAGCGCAGGACCTTGCGGTAGTCCGCGTTGTCCTCGACGAGGAGGATGCTCGGCGCTTTAAGGTGCTCCGCGCGCTCGGCGCGCGCGACGGGAGGCGGGGCCGGGCTTGCCTCCGGCTGCGGGAGCGCGGGCGGCGGCCTTCGTTCGGGCGCGGGCGCCTCCTCGGGCGGGGGCCCGATCAGGGCGTCGAGCTCCGCGAGAAGGCGGTCGGGGTCGAGGCGCGCGCCGGAGCTCATACGGCAACCCCCGCTGTCCGCGCCGCATCATTCGTCATGGGAACCTCGCCGGCGGTGAAAAGCGCGGTGCAACCAACCGGCCAATCCCGGCGCTCGGGGCTTTATGCCGACGGGAGCGAAAGCTCCCGTTCGGCGGACCCGCGTTCGCGCAGGACCCTTCGCGCGTCGATGCCGTGCTCCTCGGGATCGAGCGTGCGCGTAATCGCGCGTCGCGACGAGGCGTTTCCGGCCCCGCCATCTCCGGCGAGCGCGACGACGTCGGGGCGCAGGAGATCCTCGCCGTTGCGGCTGACCACGGCGCGCTCGCCCGAGTCGAGAACGACGGCGGTCCCGATGGGAAAAATCCCGATCGTATTGATGAAGATTCTCAGCAGGAGCGGGTCGAAGGCGGTTCCCGCGCGCTGCAGCATGCGGCGCAGGGCCTCGTCGGGGCTGCGGGCGCGCTTGTCGTAGACCCGCCCCGAGGTCATCGCGTCGAACGCGTCGGCCACGGCGCAGATGCGGGTAAAGAGTTCCTGGCGCCTCGGCGGAGCCAGGCTCGGATAGCCCGCGCCGTCGAGGCCGAGGTGATGCTCGAAGGCCATCGAGACGGCTCGCGCCAGCTGCGCGTCCATGGGGCGGCGCATGGCCAGCAGCGCCTCGGCCCCGAGGGCCGGGTGCCGGCGCATGAGGCGCCAGTCGCTCTCGGTGAGCGCGTCGGGCTTGTCGATGAGCTCCCGGGGCAGCCGGGCCTTCCCGAGGTCGTGGAAGAGGGCGCCGAAGCCTAGCTCGGAGAGCCGAGCCGGCGTGAGTCCCAGGCGGTGCCCGATGGCGATGGAGTAGACGCTGACGTTGACGCAGTGCGCGTAGGTGTACTCGTCGAAACGCTGCAGAATCGAGAGCTCGAAGAGGGCTTGGGGATCGGCGACGACCTGCCGGGCCAGGCTCTCCGCGGCGGCCTTGGCGCCGCCGATATCGGGCTCCTGCCCCGCTCTCGCCCGGGTCATGATGTCCGCCGCCGTTTCGACGGCCTGGAAGAACGCCCGGCGCGCGGCGCCGTGTTCCCCCTCCCGCGCGCGTTCCAAGGAGCCTTCCTCCTCGTCCGCCGGCGCCAGCGGGGTGATCGCGCCCACGCCCGCCTCTCGCAGGAGCTTCGCCGTCTGCTCGAGCGAGCGCTCCGGCCGGATGCCCCCGCCGATGAAGGCGAAGACGAAGGCATCGAGCTCGAGGGCCGCGCGGGCGCCCCGAAACTCGAAGCCGCCGGCGCCACAACGCCGGAACTCAGCGCGCAGAAAGCGCGCGCCGGCCTCTCCGGGCGGCAAGATGATCGGCGCGCCGTTGAAATAGAGGCGGTCCTCGCGCGCCTCGATCCGGACGGCGTCCGTCCTGGAGAGGGCCACGCTCAAGGTCCCGAGCGCCTCGGCGGAATGCGACCGGTAGCCCTCGTTGTTCGGCCCGTAGACGGCCGCGGCCTTGAGCAGCACGAACAGCCGCCGCACCAGCTCGGCGGCGACGCTCGGCGCGGCGGTTTCGGGGGCGCTCACGGCGCGCGCCGCGCGGCTTCCAGCGCGGCAAGGGCGCGCGCGATGCCCTCGGTCGAGGCCACGGGGTCGAAGGCCTCCGCCTCTCGGCGACAGGCCTCCAGCGCCGCCTCCTCGCCCGAGAGGTCGGCCAGCCGGCTCATCAATCGGGCGATTTTCGCGTCCCTGCCGGGAGGTGGCTCGGTCATGGCGCCTCAAGGAGCCGCAACGGATGAGCCACACTTTCTGAGGCGCATGAAGTTGCTATAATCCGGCCGGTGTCCGCGACCATTTTAGTCGTCGAAGACGAGGAGGCCTCCGCCGACATCATACGCGAAGTCCTCGAGGCGGAGGACTACCAGGTCGTCCTCGCGCCGACGCTCTTTCGCGCTCGCGGCGCGCTGAGCAAGACGGCTCCCGACCTAATCATCCTCGACCGGCGCCTGCCCGACGGCGACGGCCTTGATCTCTGCAAGGAGATTAAATCCAAGGACGAGTGGAAAAGCGTGCCCATCCTTTTCCTCAGCGCCCGCAAGACGGTCGGCGACAAGGTCAAAGGTCTGGAGCTGGGCGGCGACGACTATTTGGCCAAGCCCTTCGACAACAGCGAACTGGTGGCGCGCGTCCACTCCTTGCTGCGCCAGCGGGGCAAGGTCGAAAAACCCGCGATACTCCAGAGCGGACTTTTGCGCATGGATCTCCTGCAGGTGCAGGCATTCCTTAATGAGAAGCCGCTGAAACTCTGGCCCAAGGAATTCGAGCTCCTGCGCATGCTTCTCGAGCGCAAGAACCGCGTGCTCAGCCGCGCGGTGCTCATGGAGAGCGTCTGGGGCTACGAGAAAGAGCTCGAGATCACCTCCAAGACCGTCGACGTCACGGTCAGCCGCTTGCGCAAGAAGCTCGGGGACTGCGGGAAGCTCATCGAGTTCGTGCGCGGCTACGGCTATCGCTACACGGAGCCCGCGCCGTGAATCTGCGCGCGCGCTTCGCCCTCGCGTTGTGCGGCCTGACGACCTTGGTGCTCATCCTGACCGGGCTGTTTCTCTTCCTCGTTGAAAATAACCAGCTGGAGCGCAAGGCCAAGAACGACTTGACCGGGAACCTGCGCCAGTTCGCGGGGCTTTGCCAGGAAGCGCACATCGCGAAAAACGACATCCTGCTCATCAATCATCTCGCTCTCCTCAAGAAGGACCCGCGCCTGGCCGTCGCCGCCTTCGTGGACGACTCCGACAGGATCCTCATTCACACGGACGTCGCGCTGATTGGACAGGCTTGGCGGGCCTCATTGGCCCCGCCCGACTTCATGGTCGCCAGCGAGCCCGTGTCCGCTCATGGAGCCCCCGTGGGGCAAGCCGTCATGGCCTACCGGTCCGACGCGGTTCGCAAAGAGATTCATGATATCCTGCTGCGCGACATGAAGCGTTTTTCAGCGGTGTCCTTGCTGGCGCTTCTTGTTTCCACTATCCTCGCTCTCCTGCTGGCCCACGGCATCGCGCGCCCCATCACTATCGTGACGCAGGGGGCCCTGCGCATCGGCGAGGGAAGGCTCGATCACCGCATCGCCGTCGATCGAACTGATGAGATCGGCATCCTCGCCGGCAGCTTCAACCAGATGGCCAAACGCCTGCAGGAGCTCGATGACATGAAGGATGAGTTCATGGCGCAGATCACCCATGATTTGCGTTCCCCCCTCGCGGGCATCAAGGGCTACGCCCAGATTCTCCAAGAGGGCATCGCCGGTCCCCTCAACGAAAAACAGCAGGGATTCGTGTGCACCATGGAGGCGTGCGTGGACCGCCTGGCGCGCCTCGTCAACAACATCCTCGATCTGACGAAGTTGGAGGCCGGGATGATGGAGCTCGAGAAAGTTCCGGTCGACCTTGCCGCCGCGGGACTCGAAACGGTGAAGGTGCTATCCCCGGCCGCCGCGAAAGGGAAGGTCCTTCTGGAACTGGACATCAAGGACCTGCCGCCCGTCCCGGCCGACCTCGATGCCATGAAGCAGATACTGCTCAACTTGAGCCACAACGCCCTGAAATTCACCCCCGAAAACGGCCGCGTCCGCATTTGGGCCCGGCTCGCGGGCGAGGGCGTGCAGGTTGGCGTTACGGACACCGGCGCGGGCATTCCGAAGGAAGCCCTCCCGAAGCTCTTCAATAAATTTCAACAGGTCCAGGAGACGAAGCAGTTCGCCAAGGAGAAGGGCACGGGCCTGGGGCTGACCATCGTCAAGCGCCTCGTCGAGGCGCATGGCGGCAGGGTCGTCGTCGAGAGCGAGTTCGGAAAGGGCACGACCTTCCATTTCACGATACCGCTTAAAGCAGTCCAACCCAAGCGGGCGGGGGCGACGGCATGAGCGCTCGGATACTGGTCCTCGAAGACGACGATGCCTTGTCCCAGATGCTCGTTTTCCTTTTGGAGCATCACGGCTTTGAGGTCAGGGCGGTGCCGACGATCGGGGCGGCTCGTTCCCTGGCGACCCAATTCCTGCCCGCGCTGATGGTCATCGATGTCAGAGTCCCGGACGGCAACGGCTTGGACCTGCTGGAAAGCCTCCGGAGCGATCCGGCGACCAAAAGCATGAAAGCAATCGTCATGTCCACGGAAAATTCTCACGCGATCAAGACGCGCGCCCAAGCCCTGGGCGCCCTCGCCTTCTGGCATAAGCCCTTCGCGATCAAAGAGCTCGCCGAGCAGGTGAAGTCCGCCGTGGCCCTTCCTTAAGGAAGAGAAGAATATCCCCCCGCGTTGTCGTTTCGTTGTCGTAGCGTTACTTTCACGTAGCCGCGTTCCCGTATCCTTGGGGCGTCGAGAAATCCATGCACGCGCCATCGGGAGGAGCCTCCCTATGCAGCACCGTATACTTCTTATCGAGGACGACGAGGTCTTTTCGCGGATGCTCGTATTCCTGCTGGAGCACCACGGCTTCCGCGTCAAGGTCGCCGGCACGCTCCAGGAAGGTCGCCGGCAGGCGGAGGAATTCCAGCCCGCTTTGCTGCTCCTGGACGTTTGGCTCCCGGATGGCAATGGGCTCGACCTGCTCGAAACCATGAGGAACGATCCCGCCATGAAAGGCCTCAAGGTCATTGGCATGTCCACGGAGCATTCGAAGGCTCTTCGGGAGCGCGCGCAATCCTTGGGGGTCCTCGAATTCTGGAGCAAACCCCTGGAGATCAATGTCGTTGTGAGATTAAAAAATGATGTATTTTTAAGGAAAAATTAGATGCCATCGCCTGGAAAAGCAGACATTACCGTTTCGTTATCCGAGCGTTACCCGAGCGTATCCCTATTCTTCCATCCTTGGGGTGATGGCTTCCAACACCTCGACGTTCCGGATGCTCCTCGGCTCGACCCTCGTTTCGGCGTGCCTCTCCGGACCTGCCTCGGCGACCCCCTCCGGCGCCTCCTACCTTCAGGTAGCCCCCTCCGCCCGCGCCTATGCCTTGGGCCGGAGCTACGGCATCACCGCCCTAGGTGCCCAGTCCATGGGCGCCAACCCGGCCAATCTGGGCCTGATGCCCACGCGTTTCGAGGTCTTCTCCTCCTTTGCGACCCTCCTGGACGGCAGTCAGTATGGGCATATCGCGATGGCTTTCGATCCCGAGGGAGGGCGCTTCGATGGGATCGGACTTTCGGTGACCCGCCTGCAGACCAGTGGTCTCGAGGAGGCCGATACGAACGGTAGCCTCACGGGGCGTTCCTTCGGCAGCGGCGACATGGCCGTCGCCCTCGGCGGCTCGGCCGCCGTGACGCCCAGCCTGCGCACGGGCCTGGCGGTCAAGGCCCTGCAGTCCGAGATCGCGGGCTACCGCTCCAACCTCGCCCTTGCCGGGGATGCGGGAATCACCTACACTTTCGCCGGTTGGTCCCGGCCGGTGTCGCTTGGCGCCAGCCTCACCAATTTCGGGCAAGGTGTGCGCTTCATTGAGCAGACTGACCCGCTTCCCACCACGGCCAACGTCGGCGTCGCGATGCCGTTCGACCGCGCTGTCTTCGTTATGGAGGCGAATCATCTTCTCCCGGAGCGGCAGACCCAGGCGGGGCTCGGCTTTGAATACAATCTGGGCGCCATAGCGTTTCGCACCGGGTACATGGCGGCCAGCCAATCGGGCGATCTTGCCCGCAAGGACGAGAAGGCGGGCGCCCTTCTGGGCGGCATTTCCGGGGGCGTCGGCATCAAGTTCGGCGTCGCCCGCCTCGACTATGCCATGAGCCAGCAGGCCGCCGACTACGGTCCGACCCAGCGCGTCGCCCTCTCCATCCAATGGGGTGGCCGCACCCCGCGCGGAGGAGCCAGCAGCCGCGGGTGGGGAAACAGCCCGTCTGACTGGCTGGTCCGCTCGTTCGATAACTATTAATATGAGAAAGATCGCGTTCGCCGTCTACCTTGTCCTTGCCGCGGCCGCGGCGCGCGCGGCGGTTCCCGTCGCTGTCATCGATCCAAGCCGCGTGTCCGGCGTCGCCCCCCTCTCGGTTTTCTTCGATGCCTCAAGCACCACGGCCTCCGGGACGTCCCGGCCCTTCCATAATCTGGAGTATCGCTGGGATTTCGGCGACTCGGGCAGCGGAAATTGGAGCACGAGCGGCCTGTCGCGCAACACCGCCAAGGGGCCGGTGGCGGCCCATGTCTTCGAGACGCCGGGCAGCTATACGGTCAACTTGAGCGTGTTCGATGGAACGCAAAGCGGCGCGGCTTCTGTGACGATCACCGTGCAAGATCCAGCTGTTGTGTACGCCGGAGCGAACACGGTCTGCGTCTCCGCCTCGAGCATGCCGGAGGCGGGCGCGGACGGCTGCCCGGCGGGCGCGGGCGTCCAGCAAAGCGCTGATTTCGACGCCATGTTGGCCGCGCACATCGGCCCCAATAAGCGCATTCTCTTCCGTCGCGGCGACGCCTTTGCCGCTTCGGCCAACGGGGTGATCACCAATTCCGGCCCTACGACCATCGGCGCCTACGGAGCGGGCGCCGCCCCCCGCGTCAACGCGACGAATCTCCTCGCGTTCAGCATCACGAACGCGGCCGTTAACGATCTTAGGTTGATGGATCTCGATCTGGTGGGTTCCGGCGCGAGCGACACGGGAGTCGGGATCAATGTCTCGGCCACGCCGAACAACGTGGCCATTCTGCGGATGACGATTCGGGAATTTGGAAAGGGGATCATCGTGCAGGGGACGGGATCGGCGTTCATCACCGGCGCAATCCTATATGAGTCTGCGGTGAGCAACTATTACGCCGTGGGCGGCAACGCGTTCTTCGGCTACGCGGTGCGCTCCGCATTTCTTGGAAACAGACTAGGCCCGGTCCCGGCCACGGGCAACGGCGAGCACCTGCTACGCCCGCAGCGCGGCGATCGCGTGGCCATCTCGCATAACATTCTGGACACGCCGAACGCCGGGAAGGTGAACCTGACGATTCGGGCGGTTCCCCACGTGACCGCGGCCGATGACACGCGCTACATTTATGTGAGCGATAATCTGCTCATCGGCCAGAGCAACCCGACCTTGATGGCCATCGGTCCCTCGGCCGACACGACGAATGAGCATATCAGCAATTTCGTCGTCGAACGCAACATGTTCGTATTCGGGCCGGGGGCGCAGAACGGGCTGGGCGTCACGGCCTCATCGGTCGCTATCCGCGGCAATATCTTCAGGATGAGCGGAGCCCTGGGGCATCGGGGCATCCGGATCAAGAACTCCAACACCGCGGGGATTCCGACGCCCGACCTGAACGAGGTCTATAGCAACACGTTCTACGGCGCGGACACCATGAGCGATTTCATGGCCGTCGAGGTGGGCAATCCGGGGACCGTCACGAACACGTCGGTCAAGAACAACCTGGCCTATGCTCCCAACGACTCCTTTCACCGGCTGCTCTATCTGGGCGCCGGAGCGGTGGGCACGGCGGCGAGCAACAACTCTAGCGACGCGCAGGTGGGCGGGACCTCCCCGCTGTTCAGCGTCATGCCCCCGGTGAATCCCGCAGACTTCAACCTGACCGTCGGGAGCTACGGCCGCGGCGCCGGAGCCGACGTCCCCGTATTCTCCGATTATTTTGGCCGAGCGCGGCCCCTGGACGGAAGCCAGGATCTGGGAGCGGTGGAATTCGCTCCCGACGTCGATGTCGCCTCACCCTCCATCCCCGCCGGCCTCGTCGCCGTCGCGGTTTCCTCGGTGCAGATTGATCTCAGTTGGACGCCTTCCACGGATAACGTTGGGGTCACCGGCTACAGGGTATTCCGCGATAATGTGCAGATTGCCAACGGCGCCGGGACCTCCTATTCAGACGTCGGCCTTACGGCTTCCACCCTCTATAGCTATACGGTCGCGGCCTACGACGCCGCCGGTAACACCTCATCGCTCTCGACGTCCACCTCCGCCCTCACGAGTCCCGCGCTCGACACGGCCGCGCCTACGGTTCCCGCCGGCCTTGTCGCCGTCGCGATCTCATCGACCCAGATCAACCTGAGCTGGACGGCTTCAGTCGACGCAGTGGGCGTGAGCGGCTACCGCATCTTCCGCGGCGGCGTGCAATTCACGACGACGACGGCCACGGCCTTCTCAAATACCAGCCTGCCGCCTTCCACGACCTACACGTATGCCGTCGCGGCCTATGACGCCGCCGGCAACGCCTCGGCCCAGTCCGCTTCCATATCGGTTCAGACCTCCGCGGAGACCACTCCGCCTTCGATGCCGACAGGACTTTCCGCCGTTGCCGTTTCATCGACCCAGATCAATCTCTCTTGGACCGCCTCGACCGATAACGTGGGCGTAACGGGCTACCATGTTTTCCGTGGCGGCGTGGAATTGACGAGCACGACCGCGACGACGTTCGCCAATAGCGGCCTTACTCCATCGACACCCTACGCTTACGCCGTCTCGGCCTACGACGCCGTCGGCAACGTCTCCGCCCGGTCCGCCCTCTTATCGACGGCGACCTTGGCCGCCCCCGACCTCACGCCTCCCTCGGTTTCGATCACCGCGCCGTCCAACGGCGCCACGGTGTCCAAGACGATCGTCATCGGCGCCTCCGCGTCGGACAATGTGCGCGTCGTCCGGATCGAATTCGAGGTCGACGGCGTCGTGAAATCCTCGGATACCTCCGCCCCTTACGCCTACGGTTGGAACACGAAACTGTGGGCCAACGGGACGCACGGCCTGACCGCCAGGGCTTACGACGCCGCCGGAAACTTCAACAGCGCGTCCATCAGCGTGACCGTCAAAAACAACGGCGCCTCCATTCGTCTGGTGCAGGACCCCGGCGCCGCCCTCACCACCGCCGCCAGCGGCGGCGGTGGCCCGAGCGGGTTGGCGCTTTTCTCCATCCAGGTTAATACGATCATCGAGCCGACGTTCCCGGTCGCGTCCGTGATCAGCGCCGTGGTGGGAATGCCCTCAGGCGACATCAACGTCACCTTGTCTCGGATGACTCGGGATCCGTCAGTGTTCTTCGCCAAGATGCCCCTGTCTCTCTTCGGCTCGCAGGATTTCCTGAACCTTGACGGGAGCACCCGGACGGTCGCCATCGGCGGGCAGATTTTCATCGCGGAGGGAATCGGCAACGGCATACTCCCGAACCTGGGTGGGGCGATCCAAGAGCCGGCGGGTCCGGCCCAGGTGATCGTCCAGGCCGGAGGCGTGACGGAAGAGGCCAAGTTGGCGATCCTTCCCATGCCGTCGGACACGAACAACAGCCGCTCCAGCGCGATGAGGCGCCAAGGCCTTGAGGCTTTAGACGCGGGTCGGGACATCGTGATGACGAGCTCGGGCAGCCTGAATTCCGCTCTTGTCATCCTTCCGATCGATCCGGCCCTGCTTGCCGGCCGCGACCTGCGCATGGTGCGGATGGCGTACTTCAATCCCAACAGCGGAAACTGGGAAATCATCGACAACGCGACCGTGGTCGGCAACACTTTGCAGGCCTACGTCACCCATTTCTCCCTCTACGCGCCGGTGTTGCTGACGCCCAGCGCTGCGGCGGGACTGCGGAGCTCTTTGGTGTATCCGAATCCGGCGGTCGGCGGTCAGGATCCGGTCATCCGCGCCATGATGGGAGTCGTCGACAGCGTCGAGATCACGATTTACAACGTCGCGAGCCGGCCCATCCACAGCGTCACGCTCAGCGGCGCGCCGACCGGCGTACTCGACAACGAGTTCTACTACGACTACCGCTGGTCCGGCGACAAGGCCAGCGGCGTGTATTTCGCCGTCATCCATGGCAAGAAATCAGATGGAACGATCATCCGCTCGCGAGTGAAGTTCGCCGTTGTCCGGTGAGCGGGACTGTTGTGAAGAAATTGTAACACAGCCCTTTACTTTTCACGGTTTTCTCCTACACTAACGGGGAGCGTGCTAAAACGATCCTCCCTGGCAATTTTGGGCCTGCTTCTTGTTTTTGGCCGGAGTGCCGGCCGGGCCGCTCCCCCTTCTTGGTGTAACCCTGCCAAGACCGTCATACAGGCCGGCGGCGGCGACTCCATGACGATTCAAGGCGCCGTGGACCTTATTCCCACGCCCTTGACTGGGCCTGCCTGCGTCGTCATCCAGGATGCCGCGATGTACTCCGAGCAAGTGACGGTGCGCAACTTCACGAACAATGGCTCCTCGATCACGATCATGGTCGATCCCGCGGTCGGGGGCAGGCCGATGGTCGCGCCCAACAACGTCGCCTCCACGGCGGCCTTCGTGATCGCCAACGCGAGCGTCAATATCCTGGGCCTCGACATCCGTCCCGCGCAGGCCGCGTCCTACGGCGTCTACGCCTCCTCGGCCTACGTCCGTATCAGCTCGGTCAACGTCGACTCCGGTGGGACGATCGGCTACGCGGGCGTGGTGATCAGCTCGTGGTCCAGCGTGGACAGGACGAGCGTGACGGTGCAGACTGGTTATGGCATCTGGCTGGCGGGAAGCGTGATGACCACCGTGGAATACAGCACGGCCGATTCCGCCGGGCAGCGCGGACTCTTCATCGACGGCGGCTCGTCCAACACCATCCGCGCGGTCGTCGCTAAAACGGCGGTCCACGCCATCATGCTCCAATCGTCCAATTACAACTCGATTTTGCTCAGTTCCGGTACCGGCTCCAGCGCGGGGTTGTGGATTTACGGCTCGAATGACAACGTCGTTGACGGCGGCTATTTCCACGGCGGCAGGGGCGCGTATATTTCCGCCGGCAGCCGCAACAGCGTCAACCAGAGCGTACTG
>JACQJQ010000055.1 GCA_016204945.1 Elusimicrobiota bacterium | reverse complement strand
GGTTGTACGCGAGGTCTTTGAGACGGGCCAAACGGCCCGGAAGATGCCAGTCGTTGTAGGGGTCGGCGGCGACCATGACGGCTCATATTACCTTTCTTTGGGAGGGTCGGCCAAGGCCTTGACGCCGTCGGACGAGGCGACTATCCTCTCGCCGTGAGCGCCGGAGCCCTCCCGCTGCTCGCCCGCTTGGGCGAGGCCGCCAGCTTCCCCGCGGCCGTGCGCAACTACGAGACCGATCCGTGGAGCTACCTGCGCCGCAAGCTCGGTGAGTGCGCGGAGCCGCTGCGCGATTATAAGCGGGCGCTGTACGAGGACGCCTCCGCGCGCCTGCTGGAGGATCTCCGGGGAACCTTCCTCAGGCCGGGGGCCTTGCTCGACCACAAGGAGACCTTTGAGAAGCTCCTGACGCCCGGCGACTATGCCGATCTTTCCTACCACCTCGAGGCGGGCGGCGATCCCCAATCCCGGCGCGCGGGGGTCAAGGCCCTCCTCGCCGGCGCCAAGATCAAGACCCTCTTCGACACCGAGGCGCTGCCCCCCGAGCGCCGGGGCAAAGCCTGGCAGGCCCTGGTCGCGGAAACCTCGCACCGGCTGGAGCTCGACCGGCTTGAGGAGATATTCGGCCGCGGGCCCAAGACCGAGCGCCGGCGCGCCTACGCCGTCCGCCGCATCCGGCGCAACCTCGCCGAATTCCTGACGGTCACGCGCGGCGAATCCGGCATGCGCGACGAGATCACCCTATTCGTCCTGACCCGCATCGAGGCCGCGATCGCCGCCCTGCTTCGTTTTCTGAATTAATCGACGCGGTAAGGGGAGCGCAGTTTCCGGACGAGCCCGTCGATCAGGCCCTCGGCGGCCATCACGCCCATCTTCACGCGCGTCTCGAGCGTCGCCGAGGCCAGGTGCGGGGCCAGCACGGCGTTCCTGCAGGAGGCCAGGCCCGGCGCCATCTTGGGCTCCCGTTCGTACACGTCGAGGGCCGCTCCGCGGATCCTCTCCGCCTTCAGCGCGCGCACGAGCGCCTTCTCATCGACGATCGGGCCGCGCGCGGCATTGATCAGGTACGCGGACTTCTTCATCAGGCCGAACGCCCGGTCGCCGATGAGATGGCGCGTGTCCTCGTCGAGCACGGTGTGGACCGACACGTAGTCGGACTCGCGCAAGAGTTCGTCGAGCGGAACGAACGCCGCGTTGAGCGCCGCCTCGGCGTCGGGCGCCGCGCGGCGCGTGTCGTAGTAGAGCACGCGCATCGAGAATCCGCCCGCGCGCTTGGCCACGGCCTGGCCGATGCGGCCGAAGCCGATCACCCCGAGCGTCTTGCCGGACACGTCGGTGCCGAGCAGCATCAACGGGTCCCAGCCCTTGTACTTCCCGCCGCGCATATAGGCATCGCCCTCGACGACGCGGCGCGCCGCCGCCATCAGCAGGGCCCAGGTGAAATCCGCCGTGGACTCGGTCAGCACGCCGGGCGTGTTCGTCACCGCGACGCCGCGCGCCGCGCAGGCCGGCACGTCGATATGATCGTAGCCCACGGAGAACGTCGAGACCGCCTTTAGCCTCGGGGCCGCCGCCAGCAGTTCCGGGTCGATCGCATCGGTGAGAAGGCAAAGCAACCCGTCCTTGTCCTTCACGCTCTTGAGCAGCCGCTTGCGCGGAATCGCCGTTCCCTTGTTGTAGTGCTCGAGTTCGAAATGCGGCTTCAATAGATCGAGACATTCTTCGGGAACGCGGCGCGTGACGAGGACCTTGGGTTTGAGCATCCGGCGGATTATAGCAGAAGTGCTAAAATCCGCCGTGGCCCTTCAGATCGGCGCCCTCCGCCTTCCCTCCAAGATCATCCAGTCCCCCCTCGCCGCCTGCTCCGACCTGCCCTTCCGGCTGATCGGGCGCGAGAAAGGGCTGGGCTTCTGCTATTTGGAGATGGTGTCGGCCCAGTCCCTGACGCGCGAGAACGCGAAGACGCGGCGCATGCTCAATACGACGCCCGCGGACAAGCCGCTGGGCGCCCAGCTCCTCGGCTGCGACCCGGACATGATGGCCGCGGCCGCGCGAATTCTCGAGGAAATGGGCTTCGACCTCATCGACATGAACCTCGGCTGCCCGGTGAAGAAGGTCGTCGGCAACGGCGAGGGCTCGGCGTTGTTGAAAAATCCGGCGAAAGCCGGAATGGTCTTTCGCGCCGTGCGCGGCGCCGTCAAGATCCCGGTCACGATGAAGACGCGCAAGGGCTTCTCGGACCCGTCGGGCGACGAGGCCGTCGAGCTCGCCAAGCGCGCCGAGGACGCGGGCCTGTGCGCCGTCACGATCCACGGCCGCACGCAGGCCCAGGGCTACTCCGGCAAGTCGGACTGGGAGGCGATCGGCAAGGTCAAGCGGGCCGTCAAGATTCCCGTCATCGGCAACGGCGACGTGCTCACTCCCGCCGATGCCGCGCGGTTGGTCGAAATGTCCGGCTGCGATGGGATCATGATCGGACGCGGCGGCCTGGGCAACCCCTGGATCTACCGCAATCTCGACGCCGCGATGAACGGCCGGCGCGAGCCCCCCTACGTCCCGGCGATCGCCGAGCGCAAGGAGACCTTGCTCAAGCATCTGGCGCTGGAGCGCTCGCTCTTGGGCGACCGCCAGGCCGCGCTGAACATGCGCCGCATCACGGTCTGGTACACCCAGGGCCTTCCGCGCAATAAGGCCGTGCGCGTGGCGATTTGCTCGACGATGGACTGCGACGAGATCGCGCGGCTGATCGCGGACTTCTTCGATCGGCTTCCCGCCGACGTCCCGCCTCCGTCGGTGCCGATCCTGCTTGCCGAGTAGCTACAGATTCGGCGCGGCGGCGAAAATGTCCTCGGGCTTGGCGCCCAGCTTGTAGCGCGTCTCAAGCCAAGCCCGGCGCGCGATGTAGGCGAACGGCCCGATCGAATGCACGTGCCGGGCCGCCGGGCGCAGGCGCTCGGGCAGGAGCGCGATGCGGCCGCGCGCCTTCAGGCGCCGCGAGAATTCCAGGTCCTCCAGGACCGGAAACGCGGGGAAGCCCCCGACGGCCTTGTAGATCTCGGGCGTCGTGCACAGGCCGTGATCGGAGGAGGCCAGGCCCGAGCGCACGCGCGCGTTGGACCACATGGACAAGGCCGCGAGCCCCATCCCCGCGCCGTAGGAGACCGAGAACGCCGTGGCGGCCAGGCTGCCGGACGGGGTGGCGAGCCAGTAATGCTCGAGCGCCTGCTGCCAGTTCCCCGGCGGCTGGGCGTCGGCGCGCAGGAAAAAGAGGAGGTCGCCCGTCGCCTTCTCCGCGCCGGCGTGCCACTGCGCGCCGCGGTTCGGCTTGCCCAGGTCCACGACCTCGTCGGCCCACTCGCGGGCCGCGTCCACCGTGCCGTCGTCGGAGCCGCCGTCGACGATGACGACCTCCATCGGGCTCGTCTGGGAAATCTGGCGCAGGCGCTTCAGCGAGGAGCCGATCTGCGGGCCCTCGTTGTAGGCCGCGACGATGACGGAGAACTTCACTCCGCGTCCAGCGGGCGGAAGGCGAGCCCGGTCGCGATCTTCGGATAGAAAAAAGTGGACTTCTGGGGCAGGAGACCGACGGCCTTGGCCGCGCGCCGCACCTGCGCCACGCCAAACGGCTTGACGAGCACGGCGGCGCCGCCGGCCGCCGCCCTCTTGGCCGCGATGGCCGCGTCTGGCGTATAGCTCATCTGGTCGGGCATGACGCCCGCGAGCAGCCGCTTGCCGAGCCACTCGACGGCGAGGCCGCTGACGCAGCCGTCGGGCTTCGGCTCGCCCAAGTGGAAGCCGCGTTCGATCAGGCCGAAGGCGTACGGGTTCCTCGACTTGGCGACGAGCCTCTCCAGCTCTCGGAGAGAGCGGACTTTTTTGAGGGGAGCGAGCTCCCCCGCCCGCTTCATCAGGCTGGTTTTGACGACGCGGTGCGTGGGAAGCACGACCAAGCCCGCGTCCTCATCGGGCACGAGGTAGGCCAGCACCGCGTCGGTGCCCGGCCCCTTCGTCCTGGCGTGATGATCGCGGCTCACGAGGTATCGGTGGTGCCCGTCGGCGATCAGGATGGAGCGGGGCGCCAGCGCCTTGCGGATCGCGGCGACGAGCCCCGGCTCATCGACGACCCAGAGCCTGTAGTCCACCCGCGCGTGCGAGCGCCCGGCCGCGTCCGGACGGCCCCTCATCGCCGCGGCGATCGCGCGCCGCGCGGCTCCGGACGGGTCGGCGAAGACGCCGAAGATCGGGCTGATGTTGACGCCGACGGCGTCGAGCATTTTGAGGCGGTCGACTTTAGGCTTGGCCAAGGTGCGCTCGTGAGGAACGATCGCCTTCGCGGCTTCCGGCGTGGCGCCGAGAGCGGCCAGGATGCCGCGCCGCACGCGGATTTTCGGGCCGCCGAGCCGATAGCGCTCCTCGACGGCGTAGAACGCCGGCCTGGGCTCGCGCGACAGCGTGCCGTCGACGGTCCAGCGGCGCCACTGCGCCGCCGCGCGCTCGTACTTCGCGGGAGGCTCCCCTTCCGGCAGCTCCAAAAACACGGCGTTCGAGCGCCGCCGGCGCAGCGCGGCGGCGAGCTCCGGGCCGATCACGTCGTAGGGGGGACAGAGCACGGGGCTTAGAGCGGGGGCGGAGTAACGAACGCCGCGAAAGGGACGGACATCGGCCATCGCTCATCATCCCGTTTCCGCGCTCTCATTGTCAAGCCGCTCCGAGCGCGCTAGAATGAGGGCCATGCGCGTTCTCGTCTTCGGCGGCAGCTTCGATCCCCCCCACCGCGGCCACGCGCGGCTGCTGGCGGCCGCGGCGAACCGTATTAGGCCCGACAAGATAGTGATCGTTCCCGCGTACCGATCGCCGCTGAAAGGAACGCCGCAGGCGAATGCGAAGGATCGTCTCGTCATGGCCCGTCTAGGCCTTCTTGATCCGTTGCCGTCGCGTTGGCGGCGTATTTGCCGCATCGACGCGCGCGAAGCGCGCGCGCGCCGCCCGGTCTTCACCGTGGAGACGCTCGGCGCGCTCAAGGGCGCGGAGCTGCATTTCATCTGCGGCCAGGACGCCGCCGCTTCCTTTCCAAAATGGAGAAATCCTTCCCTCTTGAAGTCGTCGGCGACGTGGTGGTACGGGGCCCGTCCCGGAACGTCCGCTCGCCCCCCCGCGCATTTCCGCCAGATCCCCGGAAGGTTTCCCGCCATTTCCTCGACCGAGCTTCGTTCTCTGTTGGCGCTTGATCGCGATTGCTCCCCGGAACTGTTCCCCGCCGTGTTGGCGTACATCAACAAACGCCGCCTGTACGGCAAAGAGGTCCTGTCCGTTCTCAAGTCAACGCTGTCCCCCGCCCGCTACGCGCACACCCTCAACGTCGCCTCGCTGGCCGAATCCCTGGCCCGCCGCCATGGGGCCGACTCCGACAAAGCCCGCCTCGCCGGGCTCCTGCACGACGCGGGCCGGCGCTATCCTCCGCATCTCCTCGCCGCGTACGCCCGGCGCCGCCGCCTCGCGGTTCCAGAACGGACGGCGATCCTCGCCTCGGACCCCATGCTCCTTCACGCCTACGTTTCCGAGGATTTGGCCCGGCGCGAATTCGGCGTCTCCGATCCCGAGGTTCTGTCCGCCGTCCGGCATCACACGCTCGGCGCCCGCCGGATGCGCCCGCTCGACCGCATCCTGTACGTCGCCGACGCCGCCTCCCTCGACCGCGGCCATCCAAGCGCCGCCTCCGCCCGCGCCCTCGCCTTCGCCGATCTGGACGCGGCCCTCAAGCTCTGCGTCGCCGAAAAAATGGCCCATGCGATCGCCCGCGAAGCCTGGCTCCACCCCCTCACCGTCTCCCTATGGAATTGCCTCGCGCGGCCCTGAACCTCCAGCGCGGACTGGCTGTTTTCCTGCTCGCCGCCGTCCTCGGCGCGTCCGTCGTCGAGCGCGCCTCGCCCTTCGCCTCCCGGCTCAGGGCCGCTCGACCCTGGCCGTTCTGGCTCCGCGCCCGCGTCCCCGGCCGCGCCGCCCCCGCGCTCCATCTCGGCGTCTACAACCCGCTCCGCCGCGCCTTGGTCCTCATCCATATTCCCGAAACGACCAGGCTGCGGGGCAAGCTCACCGCCGCCCGCGCCTATGAGGACGCTCTGCGCGCGTCCGGCGACGCGGACTTCGCCGCGCGGGCCGTCGAGGACCTCGCGCGGGAAAGACTATCCGAGCTGTCCGCCGAACCGATCGCTTGGGAGGGGGCCGGACGCCTGAGCGTCGAGCTCGGAGCGGAAGAGGACGACGAGCCCGCCGTCTCCGCCGCCCGCGCCCTCAAGGCGCGAGGACGCTCGCCAAGAGCGCTGTTGTCCCTCCTCCGCCGGGCCCTCGCCGGCGCGCTGCGCGGCGACGCCGCCGCGGCGGACGCCCTGCTCCTGGCGCTCGAGCTGCGCCGGACCCCTCTCGAGGGCCTCGAACCCGCCTGGCTGCCCGACGACGACGCCTCCGCCGCCTTCCTGGCCCGCGCCTTCGCGCCCCGGCCCGAGCCGCGCGGCGACGAGAAGACGATCGTCGTCGAGGTTCTCAACGGCACCGGCGCGCAGGGTCTGGCGGCTCAGGCGGCGAAAGTTCTAAGATCGGAGGGCGTGGACGTCATGGCGCTCGGACAGACCCGCCGTCCGCGTTCTCGGACGGTGATCTATGATCGGACCGGATATTTCGACCGCGCCGCGCGCGTACGCGCGGCGCTCGGCTGTCCGGCCGCGATCGCGGCCACGCGCGTCGACGCCATGCGGGGCGTGGACGCGAGCGTCGAGATCGGCAGCGACTGTCGTTTCTAGGAGAGACCATGGAACTCGTCGAGATGCTTAAAGCCGCCGTCCAGGCCGGATCCAGCGACATCCACATCGTCATCGGCAAGCCGCCCCTGATGCGCGTCAACGGCGAGATGGCCGAGATCCCCGGCTTCACCAAGATCACGGCCGAGGAGTCCAAGCGCCTGATCTACTCGATCCTCTACGAGGAGCAGCGCGCCAAGTTCGAGGAGACCTGGGAGCTGGACTGCTCGTTCGCGGTGACCGGGCTCTCGCGTTTCCGCGTCAACGTGTTCCTGCAGAAGAACGGCGTCGAGGCCGTCATGCGCGTGATCAGCTCCAAGATCCCGACCGCCGAGCAGCTGCGCCTGCAGAAGTCCATCACGGACCTGGCCGACCTGCCGCGCGGCCTCGTGCTCGTCACGGGCCCCACGGGCTCGGGCAAGTCGACGACGCTCGCCGTGATCATGGAGCTGATCAACAGCAAGTACTCCGACAATATCCTGACCGTCGAGGACCCCATCGAGTTCGTCTACGAGTCGAAGAAATCCGTCTTTCGCCAGCGCGAGATCGGCCAGAACACGAAATCCTTCAGCAACGCGCTGAAGTCCGCCCTGCGCCAGGACCCCGACGTCATCCTCATCGGCGAGCTGCGCGACCTCGAGACGATGCAGCTCGCGATCACGGCCGCCGAGACCGGCCACTTGTGCTTCGGCACCCTGCACACGCAGGACGCGCCGTCGACGATCGACCGCATCATCGACGTTTTCCCGCCGCATCAGCAGGCCCAGATCCGCGTCCAGCTCGCCGTGGTGCTCGCGGCCGTCGTATGCCAGCAGCTCGTGACGAGAAAGGACGGCGAGGGCCGCGTCGCCGCCCGGGAGATCATGATCATGACGCCCGCGATCTCGAACATGATCCGCGAGGGCAAGACGCACATGATCTACGGCGCGCTCGACACCGGCGCGAAGCACGGCATGATCCCGATGGACAAGTCCCTCGCCGAGCTCGTGCGCACCGGCATGGTCGCGCCCGACGAGGCCCTCCAGCGCGCCAACAACCAGGAGACCTTCAAGCAGCTGGCCGGCATCACGGGCCGCTCCGGCGCGTCGTTGATGTAAGCGGGGACCATGCCCAAGGCCTTCAAGACGGTCGCCGTCGCCGCCGCCCGCGCCATGAACGACAACAAGGCCGCGGACGTCCTCCTGCTCGACGTCCGCAAGACGAGCCCGCTGTCCGACTACATGATCATCGCGACCGCGCTGTCGCGGCCGCACCTCGAGTCGCTCGAGGACAAGCTCTCCGAGGCGATCGCGAAGTCGGGGCTTCGCGTGCACCGCCGCAATCGCCCGCAAAGCGACCTTTGGCGCGTGCTCGACTTCGGCGGCCTCATCGTCCACCTGATGGTCGAGGAAGCGCGCGAACTGTACGCGCTCGAGAGGCTGCACGACGGGGCCAAGGAGCTGGCGTGGCGGAACTGACTCGAAAGAACGCATGATCGTCGCCGCCCTCCGTAAAAAGCTCGCCTACGAAGCCCGCAAGTGGGCCGAGGCCGGGAGCGTTCCCCTGCCCGAGAATCTCGCGCTCAACGCTCCCCCCGCGCACGTGAAGGCGGATATATCCTTGCCGTGGCCGCTGGCCGCGGCGAAGGCCGCCAAGAAGAACCCCGTCGAGCTGGCCAAGTCCCTGGCCGAGCACCTATCCAAGGTCCCCGAGGTCGAGAGCGCCCAGGCCGCGCCCCCCGGCTTCGTCAACATCGTCGTCAAGCAGACGGCGCTGTGCGCCAATTTAAAAGCCATCACGCTCGCCCCGAAATCCTACGGCGCCGATGAGGACGGCCCCAAGACCAAGGTCCTCGTCGAGTTCGTGTCCGCGAACCCGACGGGGCCTCTGCACATGGCCTCGGGGCGAGGAGCCACTCTCGGCGACAGCCTGGTCCGGATCATGCGGCGCCTGGGCCGCCAGGCGTCGGCCGAGTACTACGTCAACGACGCGGGCGCGCGCGTCGTTCTCCTCGGCGAGTCGATCAAGGCCCGCTACCTGCAGGCCAAGGGCCAAGAGGCCGCGGTTCCCGAAAAGGGCTACCAAGGCGAGTACCTCGCCGATCTCGCGGCGCTCGCGCCGCCCGAGGCCGCGGGCTGGGACGCCGAGAAATGGGGCCGCTACGCGATGGACGCTTTGCTCTCCTCCCACCGCGACGACATGAAGGTCTTCGGCGTTCATTTCGACCGCTGGTACCTGGAGAGCGAGCTGTTCGCCTCGGGGGCGGTGCCCAAGACGCTCGAGTATTTGAAGGGCCGGGGCATGGTCTTCGAAAAGGACGGCGCCGTATGGCTGGGCACGCTCAACGCCGAGGGCTCGACCGACGACAAGGACCGCGTGCTGGTCAAGCGCGACGGCAAGCCGACCTACTTTCTGCCCGATATCGCCTACCACAAGGACAAGTACGACCGCGGCTTCGAGCGCGTCATCGACGTCTTCGGCGCCGACCATCACGGCTACGTCCCGCGCATGAAGGCCGCGATCGCCGCGCTCGGCAAGCCGCCCGAGAGTTACCACGCGATCGTGCACCAGCTGATCCACCTCTACCGCGGCCAGGAGGCGGTCAAGATGTCCAAGCGCGCGGGCACGTTCATCCCGCTGCGCGAACTGATCGACGAGGTCGGCAAGGACGCGTGCCGCTTCTTCTTCGCCCTGCGCACGCCCGACAGCCATCTCAATTTCGATCTGGAGCTCGCCAAGCGGCAATCGAGCGAAAATCCGGTGTTCTACGTGCAGTACGTGCACGCGCGCATCGGCTCGATCTTCCGCAAGGCCGCGGAGGCGGGCCTATGCGCCCCGGGCGGCGAAATGCCGATGCCCAACGCGCGCTACCTGCGCGACCCCGAGGAGCGCGCGCTGCTCAACAAGCTCGCCTGGCTGCCGGACGTGCTCCTCGACTGCGAGCGGCTGCTCTCCCCGCACCCGCTCGCCAACTATCTGATGGAGCTGGCCGGGCTGTTCCATCCGTTTTACGAGAAGTGCCCCGTGGTCGCCGCCTCGGATCCGGAACAGGGAAAGGCCCGCCTCCTGCTCATCGCCGGCGTGCGTGACGCGATCCGGGAAGGCCTGGACCTGCTGGGCGTCTCCGCGCCCGAGCAGATGTAGCGCAAACATCCCTACGTCCGCCGCTCGAAATCCAGGCTGACGCCGCCGAAGCCGAGGCGCGTGAATGCGTTGTAGATCGCGCACACCGCGATCACGACGCCGTCCATCAGGACCATGTAAAAGAGGCTGAAACCCGCGGCCGCAAGGACGCGCATAAGCGGAGAAAGGCCCGGGCTCGGGGCAATGAAAAAAGTCACGATGCCGCCGAGCAGCCCGAAGACGGCGAACACGCAGGACAGCGCGGGCTTGGTCGCCAGCAAGACCGCGATCAAGCACGGGACGGCCGCCGCGGCCGCGGCGGCCGTCCGGCCCGCCTGCGCCGCGAACAGCGCGGCCGCCCCGGCGGCGAGGGCGAACGCGGGCAGGACCGGGGTCTTCAGCCGAAACGGATCGACGCGCGTGACGCGGCGGCTCACCGGTTGTCCGCGACGGAAACCGACGCCGCGCGCAAGGCATCGAGGGCCCGGAGCGGCCGGACGACGAAAAACGGCTGGTCGACCGGCACGCTGGGCGGCAACTTATCAAGCGCCATCGGCGCCGAACTCTGAGCGAGGGCGGCCTTCAGGCGCTGCGCCATCTCGATCGGGTTGGGCACGAGCGTCATTTGCCCCATGTCCTGGGCGAGCAGCGCCGCGATGCCGGACATGGCCGGCGTCGCCATCGAGGTGCCGCTCATCGGGGCATATTCAGGAGCGCGCGTGTCGGAATCGAGCGGAGAAGAAGGCATCATCGAGACGATATTCGAGCCGGGCGCGAGGAACACGTCCTTGACCACCGCGGCCAGCCTGCGCGGATCGAAGCGTTTTCCGAAGCTGCTGAAATCGGACATGCGCCCCGCCGAGTCGAGCGCGCCGACCGTGATCGCCGAGGGCGCGGAAGAGGGCGCGTTGACGCCGCCGAAGTCGTTGCGCGAGTTTCCCGCGGCGATCAGGAATATCACGCCCTTGCTCGCATACTCCTCGACGACGCGCGCGAGCTGGGCGGAGGGCCCTTCTCCAGAACTAAGGCTCATGTTGATGACCTGATTGCCGTCCTTGACGGCGCGATGAATCGCGTCGAGGATCGGCTGGTTCGGGTTTTCCCAGAGAACCCCGTTGCCCTCATCACCGGAAAACACCGCGTATCCGCGTAATTCGGCCTCGGGCGCCAACGCATGGATGATTCCGGCGACATGCGTGCCATGAGAGCCGACGGCGCCCTTGCCGCGCTCGGCGGTCAAGTTGACGCGCCCCTTGACGGCCCCGTCCAGCTCCGGATGCGCGGCGATGCCCGTGTCGATGACGGCAACCTTGACGCCCTTGCCGGTCAGTCCCTGCTTCCATAAATCCTGCGCGCCCATGCGCCAGACCAGGTCGCCCATCGGGAAAGCCTTGATCAAGCTCTCCTGCTGCTCCGGGGTCAACGGCGTTCCGTTGAGGCGGTCCAGGACGCGTAGCAGGCCGGGGAGGCCCGACGCCAGCGGGGCGTACGGCTCCTCCTTCCTCTTCTCCGGGCGCGATTTATTTTGAAGAAGCCCTTCGGCCGGATCGGCTTTCTTCTCCTTGCCCGGCTCGGGAACCTCGATCAGGTCAAGATTCCGATGCAAACGCTGCTTCTCCAGGTTATTCAGCACCGCCAGAGCCTCGGCGGAGTCCTTGCGGCGAACCGCGTCACCGGTCTTGAGGGCGGCGGCCGCCTCCGCCCGCAGCTGGTCCTTGTAATCTTTGAGCATCGCCGCGGGATTGGGCCGCGCCGTCGGGACCCCAAGCGGCGTCTCGCCGTCGCGCGCCGGCGCGAACAGCAGCAGACGCGCCCGGTCGAGATCGATCTGGGCGATGTCGGGGGCCTGCTTATGGAACGCCTGATCGTAGGCATGTTCAAGAAGATTAAGCGCCTGCGCGGTCCGCTCCACGCCGAGTTGGGCGACCTGCTCGGGGCGCGCGGCGAGCATCGAATGCAGCATGATCCCGAAATAGGTCGCGTCGCCGGCCGGATTGTACAACCGGCGGCCGTCGACGCTCGGCGGCAGGCCCCAGGCCGCCATCACGGCGCCCGCTTTCGCGCGCTCGACGCGCGCGGCCGAAGTGAACGAGGACAAACCCTTGAGAATCGGCGCGAACATCCCGTGCGGCACGGCCTCCGGCGAATGGGCGTAGACCAGCGCGCCGTCCTTCCACTTGATTTGCGCCTTCTCGAGGTAGAACTTGGGGATCAGACCCTTGTCGGCGCCCTCGACGCGCTCAAGGCCCCCATTCTTTGAAGCCTTCCATCCGGCCTTCTCGAGCGCCGCGGCGGTCAAGGGCGAAACGACGACGGCGGGTTCCGCGACGACCACCGGACGCGCCTTCACCGTCCTTAGGGCCGGCAGGTCGGGCACCTGGGGGGGCTCGCCGCCGGCACGAGCACCGGCCGGGAAACCGGCAAGGGCCAGCGTCAGAACGAGACGACGGGCGAGCATAGAGGGGGTCCTCCGACGTCCCGCCCAGTGTAGCCCCGGCCACGGGGCCTGTCAAGAGCGCGGAACTCCAAGTTCACGGGGTTTTGAATCAGCACTTGAACGACATGGCGCCTTCGGCGCCAGGGTTTTCGCTTCGCGAAAACCTGGGTGGGAATTGTTCATGGAGCCCCTCCGGCCAGACGAG
>JACQJQ010000064.1 GCA_016204945.1 Elusimicrobiota bacterium | reverse complement strand
TTTCGCTTCTTTTGCATCTTTGTCTCCGGTCCGTATTCCCGTCAGTTTCGCTGCCTGGGCTTTGAGGCCGTTCAGGTGCGTTTGGAAAAGCGGTTTGTCCTTCAGAGCGGGATCGGCGTCGAGCGTCGACAGCGCCTGCTTCAGCAGCCGCCGCCGCTCCAGAGCCTTGTGCAGGCCGGAGCCGTTGCCGTGAGGCGGCGGGATGAACGGCGACAGGCCCTTGGTCTTGATGAACTCGAGGAGCGTGTAGACGTAGAGGTTGCGCAGTGGATAGAAATGCTTGTTGGTCTCGGTCAGCGCGCGCAACAGCCAACTGCACGCGTCATCCCAGTTCGGGACCTGGGACGGCGTGAAGCTCTCGAAATCCCGGCGGGACCGGTCATGCCGCTCGTAGAACAGGCGCCACTGGAGGATGAAGTCTCGATGCTGGGGATTGCGTTTGAGCCATTGGATGAAGGATTCCTCGGCCTTCACCTCGTCGCCGCGCGCCAGGGCGATCGTGGCGGACAGGAAGACGAAGTTGGCGCCCTGAGACTTCTCATGCGCCTCCCAAAGGAAGTGGCGCGCCTCGGGGATGCTCAGGTGGCCGAGGGGTTGAAGGAGCTGGCCCAGCGTGAGCGAGAGTCCGAAGTCGCGGGTCTTCGCGTAGCCCTCCCAAAGATGGTTGAAGAGGTCCTCGCTGTTGCGCAGGAGACGAAGCTGGACCTCGCGGGAAGGGCCCTCGAAGCCGAGGAAGTAGTATTTCCCGACGCGTCCGTACCGGATGCCGAAGTCCAGCACCTCGCGAAAGCGCGTGTAATCCTTGGCGAGCAGCGCGCTCAACAGGAAACGCGCGACCAGGAAGTCGCCGGCGTGCTGATCGAGGAAAAGAAGATCGCTGCCGGGGTTGAGGTCCACGAAGGGAAGATTGCCGAGCGCTGCGCGCATGTCGAAGTTCTCGTGCGCGCTCATGGCCCAGTGACCCTTCGCGAGCTCCAGGGCCTTTTGGAGCGGGACGCACCAACGGTCTCCGCGCTGACCCTCGAAATAGGCCTGCACCGAGATCTTCATAAGGATGCCGAGCAGAGCTTCGCGCTCCGAGAAGTTCCCCTGGAAAACACGGTGGTTGAGGTGGCACAGGACCATGTGCTCCATCAGTTCGTACTCGTTGCGCGGGAACCGAGCGTCCGGTGAATGAGCGACGAAGTTGGCCGCGGCGCAGCCGACCAGCGGGGTCCGCTGCAAGAGGCTTGCTTGCTCGACCCACCGCTCGACGGGGAAGCGCTTGAGGCGCGAGACGAGGCAAGGGTCGGACGAGGCGCCCGCCGCCTTGACCAGCCTGGCGAACTGCGCGCGATAGTCTTCAAACCGCCACTGCGGCAGGGACAGGCGGCCCATTCGGCCGAAGGCGTCCAGCGGACTCAGCTTGAGGCAGGACTCGAAGTGCCTGGAATGCGTCGTGACCAGGAAGGCGTTCTTGAATACGCGCTCCCAGAAGTATTGGACGCCCGGGTTGGTGAAATCGACGCAGTTCGGATTCTCGTTGACGCCGTCGATGAGCAAAAGTAAGCGTCCGTCCAGGAAGGCCGCCTGCAAGCTCTCGACCATATGCGGCTCCACGCCGGGAATGCCGGCCCAGGGCATCACGCCGTCGCCCCATTTGAAGAACAGCCGCGTCGAAGGGACGTAGACCGGGATCAATCCGACCGGCCGCCCGCCGAAACGCGGGAGGTCCCTGAGTATCCGGTAAAGGAGCGCGGTCTTTCCCGAGCCGACCTCGCCCAGCACGAGGCCGCCGCGACGCGGCGAGGACAGCATGGATGCGGCCTGAATGACCACGCCCGTTTTGGGGCTGTCCTCGCCGGAGACATCCACGAGGATCTCGTCGAGGTTCAGGCCGGACAGGGCTCCCAGGTCGCGCGAAAGCCGTCCACGCAGATGCCTCAACTGGCTCTCGCGCAAGCCGTCGAACGGACTGCCGCGGTCTTCGGCCAATGTGAAGTGCTTCTCGAGCCAATCCGAGAAGGACCGCTGGACGTTCCCTCCTTTCTTGCGCAGCAGCTCGGCGAGAACGCAGATGGCCTTCTGGGACGGCGCGTAGACGTTGACGCAGCAGCGCTCGCGCTCCAGCGAGAGCGATACGCCCAACGGCTGGCCGACCTGGTTGATCTTGGAAACCCGCTCGGCGATCCGGTGGCGGTCCGCCGACGACTCCGCGCGACCGAAGATGTCTTTCAGCGCGCGCTTGTCGAGCACGAGCTTGAAGTCCTTGGCGGCGGTTTTGGCGGTGGTCATGGGTTCAGCGGCGAGTGACGCTCGCGCCGACCGCAGTCGGGCGCCAAGCCAACTCGTAGAAGTCGGTCCCCGGCGACATCGGATTCATGGCGCGGATCGCCACGTCGTCGCGGACGATCTTCAGGGTCTGCGGATGGGCGATATAGACCTGCGCCGCCTCTTCCAACGCCTCGCGCTCCAAACGCCGATACTGGATTCGGCGCGCCTCAGGGTTTATTTCGCGGGCCGCGGCCTCGACCATGAGGTCCCAACGCGGAACCTTCAAACCCTGGAGCTTGGGGTAGAGACCCTGCGAATGCAGGAAGGCCGAGGCGAAATCGGCCGGGTCCGCGGAAGCCGCGGAGTAGCCGATGAGGAACAACGGCAGCTTCTTAAGACGCATCGACGCCAGGTAGCTCGCCCATGAAAGCGAGCGTACCTCGACCTTGAACCGGGGATTGATGGATTCGAGGTTGCGCTTGAGTATCTGGCAGGCCGTCTGGCGCGCGGCGTTGCCGGTGTTGTAGTAGACCGCCAGACGGAAGCCCTTGCGCCAAAGCTCTCCATTCCAAGCGCGCTCGAAGCGCCGCCGGGCCTCGGTCAGGTCGCGCGCGTAGGCGGAGGCGCCTGCGGACCGGGCGCGCAGCCCGCCTGGCAGGAAGCCGGACGCGGGCACGCCGAGACCCCCGAGGGCTTCGTCGAGATACGCCTTCTGGTCGAAGGCGTAGGCGAAACCCTGACGGACATCCTTGTCGACGAAGAAGTCGGGCGGGATGCCCTCTCCGTCCAAGCGCCCGGAGAAGAGCGCCGGGATGGCGGACGGATCGACCGTGTAGGTAAAGAAGAACGCGTCCGTTCGCGGCGACGAGAGGCGGACGGCCCGCGCGCCGGGAATGCCGTCCCACTGAGTCGCTGACTGCGCGCCCGCCTCCTCGGACATCTGCGCGTCGCCGGCGGCGATCATCATGCGGCGAACCGATTGGTCCGGGACTTCCTTTAAAAGGACCTGTGCGACCGCGGCCGGCGTGCGCCAGTAGCCTTGGTTCCTGCGAAGCCGGACGGACTTCGCCGCCCTGTCCCACCGCGCCAGCTCATAGGGCCCCGTCCCGTTCGTCTCCCCGAAGAAGGCCGAGTCCTCCTTCTTCGGATCACGGAACTTCGGCCAGGTCTCCTCGCGTCCGTCCCAGTCGCCGCGCCGTACCGCCCACGTCTTGCTGACGACCAGGCCGTACTGCGCCAGCACTTGCAGGAGAGGCGCATAAGGCTTCCGGAGCACGATCTTGAGAGAGTCGCCGTCGCAGATGACGCGGGAGGCGACATCTTTGAAATCGACCTGGCTATTACCCGCCTCGTCGCGCGTCTTCAACACGCCCGCCAGCGGGGCGAGAAGATGGAAGGACGGTCCTCCCGCTTGCCGGTCCAGCAGCGCGAAGCGAAGGATCGAGTAGCGGGCATCCTCGCAGGCGAGGCGCGAACCGTCATGGAACAGGACTCCCCGGCGAATCGGGAAAGCGTAGATCAGACCGGCCGCCGACAGAAGTCCGTTTTCTCGGGATGGGACCTTCTCCGACAGCCGCGGTTCAAGCTTCGCGAGCGAGCCCCCCTTAAGAGAAACCAACGGCTCATAGACGTTCAGCAGGACGGTGCGGCTGAGGTTGTCGTTGGCCCAGGCGGGGTCCAAGCTGTCGATATCCAGATTCGGATGAACCTCGACGAGCGCGGGAACGCCTCCGCGCGCCGAGGCCGCCGACGGCCACAGAGAGACGAGCAACAGACAGAGCAAGGGCACCTGGAGATTATAAAGAACAACCGCGACGCCGCCCAGGGTCGCCGGACCCTTTCCCGGTTAGGCCATGAGTCGGAGGCGAAAAGTATACCGGCTCCGGGTAATAGTCTATTCGCTCCAGCCGTTCGCTTCTCCCCACCGGCACAAGGCGACAAGAACCGCATGGAGAGTCCTGCCGTGCTCGGTCATCGCGTACTCGACGCGCGGCGGCTTGATCCGGCGGATGTTGCGAGACAATATTCCCTGGGCTTCGAGCTCCCGCAATCGACGAGAGAGCATTCGCGGGGTGATCCCCGTGAGAGCTCTTTTTATCTCCGCGAAGCGCAGCGGACGATGGGCCTTGTACAGGCTCCATAATATCGGCGCCTTCCATTTTCCGCCCACGACCCTCAGAGTCGGCCCGGCGGAGCACGGAACCGGCGCAGACCGCGACCGAGAACCCCGCGCGGCGTCCTCGTCCGGGTTCATGGCCGCGCCCCGATCAGTTGTGAGACCAAGTCTTGGACCGTTTGGGGGTCGTATGGTTTCGGGATGAAATGAGCCGCTCCCATGGCGACGGCTTTCTCTCTTGTGAATTGATCGTGATTGCTGGAGCAAAGCACGACAGGACACTCCTTGCCGGGTCCCGCGGCTTTGATTCGGGCGAGCACTTCGAATCCGGTCATGCCCAGCAAGTTGACATCGGAGATGACCAGGTCGAAGCTCTCATGGGCGAGCTTCTCCAAGGCCTCCTCGGCGCTGGAGCATATGGTGATCTGGCACGTTTTGCGCAGCATCGCCTCCAGCAGTTCCTGATAGCCGGGGTCGTCTTCCACCAGAAGAATGCGCCTGGTTTTAGAATCGATCAGGCTCATAGCCGCTCCTTTGCATGAGATTCTCGCTTAGAACGACTCCATCTCCAATATGCGCCGCATGAGCCGCCCCGCCTGGGCCTGCCGCGTATAGCCCAGGAAGCTCACGACCGAGTCGCGCACGGCCTCAAGGGGGATGATCCCCGCACGGTAGCGCCGCCTTAAACCGGCGCACCGTTCCCGGAAGCGGAAGATGTTCCGTCGCCGCAGCCGTACCCGGTCCGGCAAGCCGCGCCCCCCGGACGGGAATACCCGGTAGCCGACCCAATCCACCCCGCCATGCACCGGCGACACGGTGCGCTTGACGGGATGCAGGCGCAGCCTCAACTTCTCGGCCATAAACTCCTCCGCGCGCGCGAACGCCCGCCACAGGCCGGGCTTTTCCGGCCCGAAGATCAGGAAGTCGTCCATATAGCGCAGGTAGGCGCCGTGCCGCAGTTCCATTTTAACGAAGCAGTCGAGCTCGTGCAGGTACACGTTGGCGAAAAGCTGAGAGGTCAGGTTGCCGATGGGGATGCCGGTCGGACGCCCGCGGGCGAACAGGTCGTCGCCGGGGAAATAGCTCCGGAAGCGGGAGTCCTCGGAGGAGGCCAATATCTCGGCGCAAAGCCGCATGACTTTCTCGTCGGCGATCTTGCGGCCCAACAGGTCCAGCAAGACCCGGTGGTCCACGGTGTGGAAGAATTTGGAGACGTCGGCCTTCAGGGCGTACCCGCCCGCAAAGCGTCGGACTTCGCGGCGGCAGGCCGTGAGCGCGGCCAAGGTCCCCTTGCCCTTGCGGCAGGCGAAGCTCTCGGGCAGAAAGCGCGCCTCGAAGATCGGCTCAATGACGTTGCACAGGGCGTGGTGGACCACGCGATCTCGGAAGCGCGCCGCCTTCACCTCCCTCATCTTGGGATCGCGGACCGTAAACTCCCGGTAGGGACCGTGGCGGTAGGTCCCGGACTTAAGCTCCTCTTGCAGGAGCAGTATTTCCCGCTCCCGGCCGTAGGCGAACTCGGCGCAGTCCGCGCGCAGGCCTTTGCCCTTGGCCGCCTTGCGGAAGGCCGCGTGCAGGTTCTCGAAGGCGGCGATCCGCTCGTAGAGTCCTTTGTAGGTCTTCATCTCAATTGAGAAAACAGGGCCGGCACGCGCAAGTGGCGGTTATTCATGATTCCTGTTATACTGAGTCATGCCGGAAAACGACCCGCAACGAAGGCGAGAACGGAGGCTGACATGGCCAAGGCGGTGAACAAACTGGCGGCCGAGATTCATGATCTGCCGGACGTGGAGAAATTGCGCTTGGTGGACGCGATCCTGACGGACTTGGACCAGCCGGACCCGGCGATCGACCGGGTCTGGGCGAAGGAGGCCCGCAAGCGCTGGACGGCTTATAAAGCCGGCCGAGCCCCGACGGCATCCTATGAGGCCGTCATGGCCAAGCATCGTCGCCGGTGAAAGTTCGTCTTCTTGCCGTGGCCCGGCAGGAACTCGATGACGCGGTCGCCTGGTACGATGGACAGGCGACAGGGTTGGGGCGGGAGTTTCTCGTTGAAATCGACCGGGCGGTCCGGCGCGCCGCGGCGTTCCCGATGTCCTGCCCTGAGATCGAGCCGAGCATACGCCGTTGTCTCTTGGCCCGCTTTCCGTACGGCTTGCTCTTCGGTGTGGATGGGAAAACACTCGTCGTCGTCGCCGTGGCGCACCTGCACCGCGAACCGCGCTACTGGGTCGATCGCCTTTGATTCTCAAGTTTATCCTCTGACGAGTCTTCATCTTAAATTGCCCGGTTCGGCCGTTCGTCCCGACTTCGGGACTACCAGGCCTCCCCGGGGTACCTCGTTTTTCTCACCCTCGCGGATGAAAGGAGCAGGCCTGCCGTAGGGAGGGTCGGCTCGGTCCGGACCTCCGTGAAGGTCCGGAATCTGGCCTGCAAGTCCCCTCTGCCGCAGCGGAAGCCGACGTTGTTGTTCCAGTTCGACGGCCCGTTGTTCGCGTTGAAGGCGAACACCCCCGCGTTGGCGCCATTGTCCCAGTTGCCGCCGCGGATCACCGCTTTTCATAGACCTACCCCTTAGACGATGCCGCCATGTCCGGCGCGGCGCCGCCAAATCGTTTTCTCAAGCCGCCCAGCAAGCGGCCGACCTCGTCGTTCATCCTTGAAGCGCACTCGTACTGCTTGAGGTTCATAAAGCGCAGTTCGAAGCCCAGACGCACCCAGATCCTCGTCTTCTCCAGGGCCAGGTTCGCCCGGGCCAGTGCCGCGGCCTTGTCGCGGCTCTCGTTGGCCTCGATGACGGCCGAAAGCAGTTCCAGCGCCTCGTTCTGCGTCCTGGCCGCCAGCACGAACTTCTCCGACTTCGGGTACTTGGCCGTCAGTTGGTGAATCCACTTGAGCAGGTCGTAGGCCTTCTGGAAAACGATCAGGTCTTTGAGCATAGGATCACCTCGGTCGGCCCCGACCCGCATAGGTCTTTGGACCCTTTTCGTCCCCCGGCCAATGCGGTATCATCATTTCATGCCCGACGAGAACGACAAGCCCGCGACGAAAGCCGACATCTCCCTTTTGGCAACAAAGACCGACATGGCGGACGTCAAGACCGGCATCACCCTTCTGAAGACCGACATCACACGCCTGGACAAAAAGATCGATCGCGTCGCCGTCGAGGTGGTCAAGACCCAGGGCCAAATGCAGCAAATGGAGGAGCGCATCAACGCCAAGATGGATACACGCTTTAGCCAGGTCCTCAGCGCCATAGACGCCTTCGCCAAGAATTCGGAAAACCATCACACGGCCGTCTCCCTTCACGTACCGATCTTGACGGAAGTCCAAGTCGGCCTGAAGGACAACGAAAGCCGTCTCAAGACACTCGA
>JACQJQ010000063.1 GCA_016204945.1 Elusimicrobiota bacterium | reverse complement strand
GGCTGGGCAAGACCCTCAGCGACCAGCACCGCGTCACCTTCGCCTACCGTTTCGGCGGCGTGACGCCGCTCGAGCGCGGCCGCCGGTCCTCGATGCCGCGCAGCTGCTCGCGCTCCGGAACGGACTCGATATAGGGACGACGGCGGCGCCCGCGCTCGAGCGGCGTCACGCCGCCGAAACGGTAGGCGAAGGTGACGCGGTGCTGGTCGCTGAGGGTCTTGCCCAGCCCCCACGCGTAGTCCAGCAGATAGCGGCCCTTCCAGCGCAGGCCGAAGCCCGCCGTCAGGCCCGCGTCCTCGCGATGGAGCTGATAGCCGAGCCTCACGCCGTAGGTTCTCACCCAGAAATACTCGAAGCCCATGTTCGCGTGCCACTCGCGCTCGTCGACCACGTAGTCGCCGTCGACGGAGGCGATCACCGCGTGCGCCGCGGGGACCCCGCCCTGCCAGGCCAGGCCGCCCCGAAACGTCGCGGGCAGGGGCTCCCTCTCCTCGGAGTACTTGATCTTGCCGCCGAAATTGAGCGCCGCCGCCCCGACGCTCAGACCCGCCTCGGGAGAATGCACGAGGTAGCCCGCGTCCGCCGCGAAGGCGCTGCCGGTCTGGTTGACGATCGTGGAGCGGACGTACTTGCCCGCCACGCCCGCGTAGTGGTCGATGCGGTAGGAGGCGGAGGGCAGCTCCAGCGGGGTCAAGGCCACGCGCTCGGCGTAGCCGCCCGAGAGCACGAGGTCCGAGCCCGCGTTGAGGCGCTCGGAGGAGGCCAGCGCGCCGCTCGCGTCGAGACGGTTGACCTCGATCGTGCCGCTCTGCGAGTAGAGCAGGTCGGCGCCGACGCTGGTGTAGCCGTTGCCCGAGACGCCCGTGAAGGGCGTGGGGCCCGCGTAGGCGAAATTCTGGATCGAGGTCTCCCCCTGTCCCGCGGCGAAGCTGAAGTCGACCTCGTGGGCGTTGAGGCGGGCGAGGCCGGCGGGATTGTAGAAGAGCGCCGAGGCGTCGCTGGCGACGGCCGTAAACGAGGTCCCCATCCCGGCCGCGCGCGCGGACATCGGAACCTGGAGAACGGGGACTGCCGTGGTGCCGGGCCCGGCGGCGCGGGAGCGTCCCGCGAGGGGCAGCAGGAGCAGGCCGGCGAGCAAAGTCCTCGTCATTTGATGATCGCCACTTTCTGCGTCTTATGGATGCCGGGCGCGTCGATGCGCGCCAGATAGACGCCGCTGGCGACGACGGAGCCGGCGACGTTGCGGCCGCCCCAATCCACCGCGCCCCGGCCCGCGGGCATGTCCGCGTCGAGCAAGGTCGCGATATAGGTTCCCGTCACGGTGAAGAGCTTGATGACGACCCGTCCCGGCTCGAGGGTCGCGTACTTGATCGTCGCTTTCTCTCCGCGCGCCGGGTTGAAGACGTTGTTGTAGGCGGTCAGCTCCGCCGCCGACGCGGTCAGGTTCAGCGGATTGGACAGACCCAGTGAAGACGTGCTGCCGTGCACGTTGTAGCCGAAGATCTCCAGATGCACCGTTCCGGCGGACGGGTAGCGCGCGGCGAAGCCCGGAGCCAGCCTCACGGAGCCCGTGATGCGCCCGTTGGCGTTGCTCGCGGAGACGAGGGTCAGCAGGTCGCCGGCGAGCGCGGGCTGGTTCAGGCGGGTGTCCAAGAGCGGGGTGAACGCATGGTCGCGCAGCTGGGCCGAGGAGAAGCGCCAATCCTGGTTGCTCACGAAGCTGCTGACGTCCACGCTGAAGGAGATCACGTCGTTGTCGAAGCTCGCCGCGACGATGGAGCCCCCAAGCGCGCCGGCCTGCGTGAAGACGAAGGCCAGGGAGTAGGGCGCGGGCTGGACGCCGCTCGACGTCCCATCCGCCGCCTCGCCGCCGGACACGTGCGCGTAGAATTGCCCGCCCGCAGGGTTATTGTAGAGCAGCTCCACCGAGGAGGCGGTCGTGGTGCAGTCGAAAGTGAGGCAGACCCCCTCGTCCGTGTTGACCCCGTTGTAGGCGGGCGCGGCCGAAGCCACCAGGCGGCGCGAGCGGTCGTAAAGCTTCACCTGATACGCGTTGAAATACCCGCCCGAGGGCGGCAGGCTCAAGGTCAGCTTGATCAAGCCCGGGCCGGCGCCGAACGAGTAGAAGTCGGCGTCGCTGACCGGGAAGAGGGTCGCCGAGACCGTCGCTCGCGTGCTCACGTCCGTCGCCGTCTCGAAGCCGTCGTTGCGCTCGAAGGCGTCGCCGCTTCCGAGGATGAGCCCGTGGGTGGAGAAGGCGTTGTCGATCGCGGTCCGCGCCGCCGCGTTCGAGGCGCCGCAGGCGGCGACGCTTCCCTCGGCCTCCACGCGGCGCATCGAGTCGTAGACCTCGCCGAAGCTCTCCGGAAAGAAAAGCAGGGATTGGAAGAGCAGCCCGTCCGCGCAGGAGCGTCCCGCCGCGAGGCCCAAGGCCGCGACGCGTTCGCGGCGGACGTCCCACAGCGCCTGGGACAGATAGATGCTGTCCTCGTGTATCTCGCCGACCCAATTCAAGGCGCTGAGAGCCCGGCAGGGAGCCGTCTTCTGGCAGTCCAGCTCGCGCATGGAGGCGCCGAGCGCGGAAGCGCCGATCGAGGACTCGTTGAGGGAGCTCGCCGCGAAATAGTCGGCGACGGCCTCGGAGATGGCTCCCGCCTGGCCGAAGTTCTGGATGGACCATATTTTCTCCACGAGGTAATGAACGTACTCATGGCGCGACACGGTCGCGTCATCGGTGAAGGTGTCCTGGGGCGCGGCCGCGTTCACGTCGCCGAACATGAGGTTGTCGTAGTCGGGATTGTAGAACGCGTTGGACATGTTCGGCCCGACGTGCGCCATCGCGACGACGGGCCGCGAGACGGGCGCGGCGCTGGAGCGGTTGACGTCGTTGAAGAAATAGTCGCGCATGGCGTTCAGGTGGTAGAACAAATTCAGCTCGCCGCGCAGGCCGGCCGGCGCGTCGGCGGCGCTCCAGACGTGGCTCGAGGTTCCCGCCGCGCCGTAGTCGAACGGGCTGGCCAGCGTCAGGTAGCTCGAGAACGACACGTCGTAGCCCGCCTGCTGGCCGCTTTCGTTCGAGCGAAGCGCCAAGCGCATGACCTTGCCCGCGACGGCGGCTCCGCTGAAGGCGCCGCGACTGCCGATGAAGCTCGCGACCGGGTCGCCGTTGCCGTCGCTCAGGCCGAGCTGGTCGTCGTCGACGATGCCGCCTCCCGCGGGATCCGAGGGGTCCGCGCCGGAAAACTCGCCGACTTTGAAGGAGCTGAATATCGGCAGGAACTTGACCGGCGCGGGATTGAGCGACGTCAGATCGATCGTCGCCGTCTCGGCCGCGGAGTTCGCGTACGGGTGCTGGGAAGAAACGGGCGTCGCGACCGTCGTCCAGGCGCCGCCGCCGTTGTCGTAGTGCATGCTCGCCCCGCGGAAGTTGGCCGCGCTCACGTAGGGACCCTGCAGGCCCATGGACACCTTGCCCTTCACGCCGCCGCAGAAGGAGCCGTCGCCGCGGGTCAGCGTCCGGGCGGAGGCGTCGGCCAGGTAGACCCACTGATGAGCGATCGGGCGCTCGGCGGCGGGCGTGCTTGAAGGATTGATGTCGTACACCGAGCCCCGGATCACGCCCGAGGTCAGGCACACCTCGGCCTGAAAGCGGAGATTGTTGTAGCGGAACAGAATCTGACCGGTGCGCGCGTCCACGTAGTAGCGCCAAGCGGCCTGGGACGCCTTGACCCTCAATTTCCAGGCCAGGTGGGAGCGGCCGGTCGATTCGACGGGCAGGATGACGAGGACGGCCGAGCCCTCGGCGCTCCCTCCCGAGTCGGACTCGGCGGCGCGCGCGGCCTCGGAGGCGGAAATCGCCGGCGTCAGGCTCAGGTTCAAGTCGGGCTCGTAGGTCGAGTTGACGCCGAGAACCGCGCCGTCCTCTCCCAGGTGCACCTTGACGCGGGCGAACTCGACGGGCACGCCGCGGTGGAGCTGACGATAGAGCACGTGGCGGTGGCCGCTGCCCCTCGTCTCCTTCTCGACCTGCAGATCGTTCGGGTCCACGCCGAGCAAGGCGCCCTGCTCCTGCAGGAAGCGGCGCGCGACGGCCGCGGGCGCCCCCGCCCGCGGCGCCGTGCGGCCGTCGCTGAGCGCCGCGGGCGCGCCGGTACGCGGATCGAAGCGCAGCCTCCAGCGGCCCTCGTGGGCGGCGTTGAACCGGGAGAACTCGTTCTTGACGCCCGCGCGCGGGGACCGGCGCGCGGCGCGGTCGAGCTTGTTGAGGCCGAAGCGCTTGGCCTCCTCCCTCGCCCTGGCCGTGGGGCGCACGGCCGCGGCGGGAAGCGCCGCGACGAGAACCAGGATGACGGCGGCGAGTCCGCGGCTCATCTGAGGGGCTCGCCTCGCCGCAGGCGGACGATGATCGCGGCGGCGGCCTCGACGCGGACGCGGCTGGACGCGTCCTCGCGCATGGCCTTCGCAAGCGGCGCGAGCGCTTGCGGGCTCCTCGCGGCGGCGAGCACCCGCACGGCGAGCGACCGGAGCTCCACGTCGTCCTGGCCGAGCGTCAGTTCGGGCAGGGCGAGGTCCGCCTCTTCCCCCCGGGCGGCCAGGCCCGCCAGCGCTATCAGCGCCAGCTCGGGCGGCGGGGCCTTTTCAAGCGCGGCCTTGAGCGCGGCGGTGGACTCCGGCTCGTCGCGGCGGGCCAAGGCGCGCGTGGCCGCCAGCCGCACCCGGCCGTTTTTATCCTTGAGCGCCGCCGCGAGGGCGGCGAGCGAGCCCGGGTCGGCGAACGAACCCAGGGCCCCGCAGGCCTCGGCGCGCACGGCCGCCGAGACGTCCTCCGAGGCCAGCCTCACGAGTATCTCGCGTCCCTCCCGGCCGATCAGGCCCAGCGAGCGGGCGGCGGAGGCGCGCACGGCCTCGTCGGCGTCGGCGATCGCGTTGAGAAACGGCGCGGCGGTGTCGTCCCCCAGGCGGGCCAAGGCGATGGCCGCCGCGTCGCGGACGGCGCCGTCGGGATCCCGGTGCGCGGAGCGCAGCGCCGCGCGCGCGCCGTCTCCGGCGATCTCGCCCAGCTTGAGCACCGCCCGGGCGCGCGCGCCGTCGCGCGCCAGGCGCCGCAGCTCCTGCGCGGGCGTCCTGGGCGTCGCGCCCCCGGCGGTCTTGGTCTCGTCGATGAGATTGGTCAGGCCGTCCACCAGCCCCAGGCCGTAGAGGCTCGCCGCAGCGGCGATCCTCACGTCGGGATTGGCGTCGGTCAAGGCGCGCTTGAGGTGAGGGGCCGCCGCCGGATTTTTCAGCTTTCCCCACGCCGCGGCGGCGCTCGCGCGCGCCTCCGGGTCGGGATCGGTGCCCGCTTCCGACAGAAGCGCGAGCGCTTCGCGCCCGAGCTCGGCATGGAGCGCCGCCGCGGGCTTGGCGACGGGCTTGGCGGCCTGCGCGAAAAACGGAAACAGCGCCGGACCGGCGGCGAGGAGCAGCATGCCCCAGGATGTTATCAGGGAAGCGTTACGGTAATATTTCAACGCGGGCCGTCTGAAGCCGAGGGCGGAAATCTGGTGGGCCCGCCAGGAATCGAACCCGGATCACTTGGTTCGAAGCCAAGTACTCTATCCGTTGAGCTACAGGCCCACTACGCTGAGTTTACATGAATAATCCGGAATCGGCCAGGGGCCGCAGCTGTTTCCGGAAACAGTCCTCATGGAATCGGCCCCTGTTTTGGTATTATTTGAGTCGGTCCGTACGGAGGAATTCAGCCATGGGCGGGCATTCACACTGGGCGAACATCAAGCACAAGAAGGGCGCCGCGGACGCCAAACGCGGCAAGGCGTGGACGAAGCTCTCGCGCGAGCTCACGATCGCCTCCAAGCTCGGCGGCGGAGACCCCTCCTCCAACCCGCGCCTGCGCAAGACGATCGAGGACGCCCGCGCGGTCCAGATGCCCAACGACACGATCACGCGCGCGATCAAGCGCGGCACGGGCGAGCTCGAGGGCGCCGCCTTCGAGGAGCTCACCTACGAGGGCTACGGCCCCGGCGGAGTCGCCATGCTCATCGAGTGCACCTCCGACAGCCGCAACCGCACGCGCACCGACATTCACACGATCATGTCCAAGAACGGCGGCTCCTTCGGCGCGCCGAACTCCGTCGCTTGGATGTTCAAGCCCAAGGGCGTCATCACGGTCAACCGGGCCGGCGCGCCCTCGGAGGACGCCGTGATGGGCGTAGCACTCGACCTCGGCGCGGAGGACTTCAAGGCCGACGAGGACATCTTCGAGATCTACACCGTCCCCAACGACCTCCTCAAGGTCAAGGACGGCCTCGCGGCCCAGAAGATCGCGGCGGAGACCGCGGAAGTCGCCATGATCCCGGACAATCTCGTCGCGGTCGACGAGAAGCACGCGCCGCAGGTGCTCAAGCTCATCGAACTCCTCGAGGCTCTCGACGACGTCAAGAACGTCTACGCCAATTTCGACATCCCCGACGCCGTGATGGAGAAGATGGCGGCATGAGGGCGCGCATGCAAGAAGGTCGCCGCCCCCGGAGCGCTCTTTGATACTGGGCATCGACCCCGGGATGCACGAGACGGGGTGGGCCGTCCTCGACGGCGCGCCCTCCGCGCCGCGCCTGGTCGCCTCGGGCGTGATCCGAACCGCGCCGGGCGCCCCCCTTCCCCTGCGCCTCAAGGCGATCCACGCCGAGCTCGCCGCCGTGCTCGCCGGCCACCGGATCAAGTCGTGCGCGATCGAGGAGATGTTCTTCACCACGATCGCCCACACCGTGCGCGCCACGCTCCAGGCGCGCGGCGTCGCCCTGCTCGCGATCGCGCAGGCGGGCCGCGAGGTGACCGAGTACAACCCCCGGACCGTGAAGCTCTCCCTGACGGGCTCGGGCCGCGCCGAGAAGGCGCAGATGCAGGCCGTCGTGCAGAAGGCGCTCGGGCTCGCGGAGAAGCTGCGCCCCAACGACGTGGCCGACGCGGCCGCGATCGCGCTGTGCCACCTGCGCGCGGGACGCATGAAGGGGCTCAAGGTCCTCGACTCCTGGGGGGCGCGCGCATGATCGCGTCCCTGCGCGGCGTCGTGATCTCCAAGGATATGGAGTCCGCGGTGCTCGAGGTCGGCGGCGTGGGCCATGAGATCCACGTCACGGCGGCGACCGCCGCGCGCCTGCCCGCGCCGGGCGGCGAGGCCCTGCTGTTCGTCGTCCCCTCGTATGCGATGTACGGCGGCGGGGAGACCTTGTACGGCTTTCTCTCCCAGCCGGAGAAGGCGATGTTCTGCGCGTTTCGCGACGAAATCCCGGGCACGGGCGCGAAGAAGGCTCTTGAGTACCTGGACAAGGCCTCGAAGTCCCTGCCCGATTTCCGCCGCGCGGTGCTGGATCGCGACGAGAAGCTCCTGTGCGGAGTCTTCGGCTTCACGAAGAAGACGGCGGCGAAGATCGTGGACTCGCTCAAGGGCAAGATCGAGGAGGTGCGCGTGGCGGGAGCCCCCCACCTCCAGGCCGCGCGCGACGCCGTGCCCACGACGGGCTCCTGGGGCCGGGCGCTCAACGCCCTTGAAGCCCTCGGTTATAAGTTCTCCGACGCGCGCGCAGCGCTCCACGCTTTGGCGGAGGAGCACGGCGGCAAGGACGTCCCGACCGAGCAGCTCGTGCGCCAGGCCCTCAAGAGGCTTTGATGCCCAAATCCGACGAGCTGCTCAATCCCGCCGCCGCGCCCGCCGAGGAGACCGCGGACCGCGCCCTGCGCCCGAAGTCGCTGGAGGAGTTCGTCGGCCAGGACGCGCTCAAGGAGAACCTCAAGGTCTTCATCAAGGCCGCCAAGCAGCGCGGCGAGCCCCTGGACCATTGCCTGTTCTACGCCCCTCCCGGTCTGGGAAAAACCACGCTCGCCGCCATTCTGGCTCGGGAAATGGGCGTCAACCTGCGCGCCGCGTCGGGGCCCATTCTCATGAGGGCCGGCGACCTGGCGGCCCTGCTCACGGACATCTCCGAGGGAGACGTCTTCTTCATCGACGAGATCCACCGCTTGAACGCCGCGGTCGAGGAGGCGCTCTACCCCGTGATGGAGGACTACACCTTCTTCATCTCCACGGGCAAAGGGCCCGCGTCCTCGACGCTGAAATTGGCGGTGCCGCGCTTCACCTTGGTCGGAGCCACGACGAGATCCGGCCTCTTGACCGGGCCCTTGCGCGACCGTTTCGGGATCGTCGCCCAACTGGGCTTCTACGGGCCCGAGGAGCTGCGCCGCATCGTCCTGCGCTCCGCGGGGCTTCTCGACGTGGCGACGGACCAGGACGGCGCCGATGAGATCGCGCGCCGCTGCCGGGGGACTCCGCGCATCGCCAACAGGCTTTTGCGGCGCGTGCGCGACTTCGCCCAGGTGGACGGCGGCGGCAGGATCACCGGCGACGTCGCGCGCCACGCGCTGGCCAAGCTCGAGGTGGACGCGGAGGGCCTCGACCCCATGGACCGCCGCCTCCTGCGGGCCGTCATCGAGAAATTCGACGGCGGCCCGGTCGGCGTCGAGAACCTCGCCATCGCCGTCAGCGAGGAGCTCGACACCGTGACCGACGTCGTCGAGCCGTTCCTCATCCAGGCGGGCTTCCTGGCCCGCACCCCCCGCGGCCGCACGGCCACGCCGAAGGCGTACGCGCACTTGGGCCTCAAGGCTCCGCGCCGCGCGCTCGACCTCCTGTGATTTTCCCGGCGGCCCTATGCCTGGCCGCCGCCGTCGCGGCAGACGCGGCGACCGTGCAGGTCGCCATCGTGCGCCAGGCCGCGTCCGCGACGCTCATGCCCGATGGCGAGACGCTCATCGCCCAGCCCGGCGCCAAGCCTATGCCCCTCGAGTGGAAGGGGGAGCTGGCGCTACGGCCGCGCGACGGCGGCCTGCGCCTGGCCAACCTGCGCCTGAAGACGGAGACGCGCCTGCTCCCCGGACCGGGCGCGCGCATCCGCGTCGGCCCGAACACCTATCGCGGCGCCCTGATCCTCCGGCTCGATCCCGGGCAGACCGTGACCATCGTCGAGGAAGTCGAGGTCGAGGAATATCTCGAGGGCGTCCTCCCTCACGAGATGAATCCCGATTGGCCTCTCGAGGCGCTCAAGGCCCAAGCGGTGGTGGCGCGCACCTTCACCTACGCCAACATGGGCAAATTCCGCAAGGACGGCTTCGACCTGACCGCCGACACGCGCTCGCAGGTGTACAAGGGGATGACCGCCATCAACGAGAACGTGCGCGCGGCCGTGCGCCAGACGCGCGGCGAGGTTCTCGGCTGGAAGGGCAGGCTCCTGCGCGTGTACTACCACGCCTGCTGCGGCGGCGCGACGACCGACGCGGGCGCGGCCTGGGGCGGCGAAGGCGAGATCCCGCGCCCGCTCAAGGGCGTGCGCGATCCCTGGTGCGCGGCCTCCCCGCACATGAAGTGGATCGCCTACTTCGCCTGGGCCGACCTGACGGCGGCGATCTCGGAGCGGCGCATGCTCAACTCGCCGCTGCAAAGCCTGCGCATCGGCGCGCGCGACGCGGCCGGCTACGTGCGCACCTTCCTCGCCAAGAGCGGAGGCGAGACGGTCGAATTGAAGGCCGCGGAGCTGCGCGGCTCGCTGGGCGCCGGGGAGATGAAGAGCGTGCGCATCAAGAGGCTGAACCTGCTCAAGAAGGGCGTCGAGTTCATCGGCGGCGGCTCGGGCCACGGCGTGGGCCTATGCCAGTGGGGCGCGCGCCTGCAGGCGGAAAAAGGCCGCGGCTACGCGAAGATCCTGCTCTTCTATTTCCCCGGCGCGGAGCTCTCGGAAGTGGACGAGTGATCCTCCCCCTCGCGGACTTCGACTACGAGTATCCCGAGTCGCTCGTCGCCTCGACGGCGGCCGAGCCCCGCGATTCGGCGCGCCTGCTGGTCCTCGACCGCGCCGCCGGCCGTCTGGAGCACGCCGTTTTCCGCGACCTGCCCCGCTTCCTCGCGCCGGGCGACTGCCTCGTCGTCAACCGCACCAAGGTCCTGCCCTGCCGTCTCCTCGGCCGCAAGGCCACGGGCGGCAAGGCCGACCTGTTGCTGGTACGCGAGCTCGCCCCGCGCTCTTGGACCGCGCTCGCCTCGGGCTTCAAGGCGGGGCAGACGCTGGAATTCCCCGGCGGCGCGACGGCAAAAGTCGGGGAATTGACCGAGGACGGCGAATACGTCTTGACGTTCTCGATTTCGGATCTGCGCCCCTATCTCGCGGAGCACGGGCTGCCTCCCCTGCCCCCCTACATCGCCAAGAAGCGGACGCCCTCGCGCGCCGACGCGGCGCGCTACCAGACGGTGTACGCCCGCGACGAGGGCTCGATCGCGGCGCCCACCGCGGGCATGCACTTCACGCCCGAACTGTTGAAAAAGCTCTCGGACTCGGGCGTCGTCCTGGCGCACGTGACCCTGCACGTGGGGCGCGGCACCTTCCGTCCCATCACGAGCGAGGACGCCTCCCGGCACCGCATGCTGGCCGAGCGCTACGAGCTCGAGCCGGCCGAGGCGGCGCTCATCGCCGCCGCGCGGGCCCGAGGCGGCCGCGTCGTCTCGGTCGGCACCACGACCACGCGCACGCTCGAGACCTTGGCCGCGCGACCCGAAGGCTTCGGCCCGGGCGCGGGAGAGAGCTCGCTCTACATCGCGCCCGGCCACCGCTTCCGGGGAATCGACGCCTTGATCACCAACTTCCATCTGCCGCGCTCGACGCCCCTGCTCCTGGCCGGCGCCTTCGCGGGGCGCGAGCGCCTGCTGTCCGCCTACCGCGAGGCGGTCGCCCTCGGCTACCGCCTCTACTCCTTCGGCGACGCGACCCTCATAAGGTAGAATCCACGGCGTGGCGTTCACGATCCAGGCCAAGGACGGACTCGCGCGCGCGGGCGCGCTGAAGACGCCGCGCGGCCCCGTCGAGACCCCCGTGTTCATGCCCGTCGGCACGCAGGCCAGCGTCAAGGCCCTCGACTCCGACGACCTGCGCCGGCTCGGCGCCGGCGCCATCCTCGCCAACTCCTACCACCTCTACCTGCGTCCGGGCGTCGAGGTCGTGAAGGCCGCGGGCGGACTGCACAAGTTCATGGACTACGACGGCTTCATTCTCACCGACTCCGGCGGCTTCCAGGTCCTCAGCCTCTCCGACCTGCGCGAGGTCGACGACCAGGGCGTGACCTTCCGCTCGCACCTCGACGGCTCCGCGCACCGGCTCACGCCCGAGTCGGTGATCGGCGTGCAGGCCGCGCTCGGCTCCGACGCCTGGACCACGCTCGACGAATGTCCTCCCTACCCCTGTTCGCAAGCCGAGGCCGCCCAGGCGCTGGAGCGCACGCTCAAATGGCATGACCGCTCTCTGCCGGCCGTCGCCGCCGCGCGCGCCGCCGGCTCGAAGTGCCTCTTTTTCCCGCTGTTTCAAGGCGGGCTGCATCCGGCTTTAAGAAAGCGCTCGGCCGCGCACCACAACGCCTCGCCCGCCGACGGCGTCTCGATCGGGGGCTTCATGGTCGGCGAGGACAAGGCGACGACCTGGGGCATGCTGACGGAGACGACCGCCCTGCTGCGCGAGGAGCGGCCCCGCTACCTCATGGGCGTGGGCACGCCGCTCGACCTGTGGGACGCCGTCGCCTGCGGCGTCGACATGATGGACTGCGTCTACCCCACCCGCGTCGCGCGCACGGGCCACGTGATGGCCTCGGGCGGCAAGCTCAACGTGACGAACTCGAGGTTCCGCCGCGACTTCACGCCGCTGGATCCCGAATGCTCGTGCTTCGTCTGCGCGCGCTACACGAAGGCTTATCTCGGGCACCTGCTGCGCTGCAAGGAGCTCGCCGCCTACCGCCTGCTCTCCTACCATAACCTCCACTTCATGGAGCAGACCACGGCCGCCATCCGCGCGGCCATCCGGTCGGGCCGCTTCTCGTCCGCCCGGGCCGAATTCCGGGAGCGCTACGCGGAAAAGAGCCCGGCCTAGTCGGGGTTGACCGGCGTCGCCGTCAGCTCGCAGGACCCGTCGCCGTTGCTCGTCGACTCGACGGGAGTCGAGCCGGCCACGCTGCACGTGCAGTCGCAGCCCGAAGCGGGGCTGCACGCGACGCCGGAGCCCGAGGAGCAAGTGGCGCCGTTGGCGTTCCACGCCGACTGGACCTTCGCGATGGACGCCTCGGCCTTTTTGATTCTCTTGGCCGAGTTGACGGCATTGGCCGCCGAGAGCGCGGGCTGGAGCAGCATGCGCAGGACGTTCGCGCCGATGAATCCCAGGACGACGGTCATGACCAGCACGTGCATCAGCACCGAGCCGCGGCGGCGCGAAGCGCTCAATCGTTGACCCCTTGGAAAGCCACGGCCGTGTCGATATCCTGCCGCGTCTCCCCGAAGACGGAGGTGAAGTTCAGCCTGACGACGTTGCGGATGCCGCTGCGGCGCGTGAAGCAGTCGCCCGCGCAGGACACGTTGCGCCCGATCAGCGTCCCGCCCGCGGCGCAGGCCGCCGGAGGAGGCATGGGGCAGGGCAAGGAATCGACCGAATACCGGTAGAGGTTGCCGCCCTCCAGGCAGTAGTAGAACATGCGCGTCGCCTGCGCCGCGTCGATCGCCGAGCCGCGCGTCGAGTCGTAGTTGATGCAGCCCGACAGCACGTCTCCCGCCTCGGCCGCCGCGGGAATGTGTATTTCCGATGCCCGCGCGATGCTCCGGTTCATCGCCTTGAGCGCGATCAGGGCCTCGCCTTGGGAATAGAGGCCGTTCATCGCCTTGACCTGGGTCCGGATCATGGGGGAAAACAAGGCAGTGACGGCGAGAAACACCGTGCTGGCCAAAGCGAGGGCGACGACGACCTCGATGAGGCTGAACCCGCCGCCGCGCGCGGCCCTCATGGCTCCGTCCATACGACGCTGAGCTCGACCCGAGGCTGCCCGCCGTTGACGGTCTCCGCGTTCGCCACGAAATAGCTGACCGCGGCGTTGTAAGGGGCGCTCGAGAGCGCGGGCAGGTACAGCGACGCATCCAGCGTGTGCGTCCCGTTGGAGAGGGCGTAGCAGGCGCAGCCGTCCCCCGGGAACGTCCAGCCGTCGGCTCCCGCGCCCGGCCCGACCGTCGCCGACGTGTCGGCCGTCACGTAGCTTTTCAGCCGCTCCTCGATCTTTTTGGCCGTCATGGCGGCCGCCGTCTTGCGGGCGATGCGCCCCGCGCTCTGGCGCGAGGTCAGGGCCACGCTCATGAGCGAGACGGCGACGATGGCCACCAGCGCGATGCCGATGACGACCTCGATGACCGTGGAGCCGCGCGTTCCCGCGTCCCGCACGTCGGCGCAGTCCCCCATTGCCGCCCTCGTTATTTACACCTGTTTCCGCTCGTGCACTGACAGGTGGGCGCCTGCCTGTAGCAAACGGTTCCGCAGTTATCCACGCCGCTGACTATGCCCCCGCCGCAGTTCAGCGGCACGGCGCTGCACGATCCGTTGGATACGCAGGCGCACGCGCCCCCGACCCTGCTGCAGGGGTTGCCGCAGTTGTCCACGCCGTTGGTGGTCGTTTCGCAGGCGGGGTTCGGGGCGCTGCAGGACCCGTTGGATACGCAGGCGCACGCGCCTCCGACCTTGGTGCAGTGGGTGCCGCAATTGTCCACTCCGTAGGACACCGCCCCGCAAGCGGGGGCGGGAGCGCCGCAGGAACCGTTCGGCACGCAAATGGCCGGGTTGCTCGCGGTCGCGGCGACCAAATCCACCCAGCTTCCGTTCACGAAGCCGCGGAACTTGTTGAGCGTCGTGTTGTAATAGATCATCCCGCGACGGCCTCCCGCGGGATCCGACGACAGATTGCCCACCCGCACGGCTCGGGCGGCCGTGATTTCCCCGCCGGACGTAATGTTCCCGCTGGACGCTATGACGCCGGCGGACTCGAGTCCCCTTACTCCTACTCTGACCGTGCCGTCGTCACGGCATAGGATGGTGTCGCGGTTGCCCAGCCCCGTCGTCATGAGCTGGGTGTATGTTCCGGAGGGCGCCGGATAGGTCGTGATCAGCCGGATCTCCTCGGCCCCGGCCGGGGACGCGAGGAGGCCGAGCGTCAAGACGGCCGCCAGATGGGACATACCGGGAGTGTAGCAGGCGTGAGTCCGACGCGCCAGCCCCCCCCTCCCGGAAACGCCTTGACCATCGGAGCTCGCTTCCGTATAATCCCTAAATTCCGGTAAAACATGGCGCCCGATAATACTGGGCGCCCAACCGATATCCGCGGAGGACCTCAATGGACTTCATTCACAGCATGAAATTCCCGTTCGTCATCGTGATGGGAATTTCCCTGATCGCGCTCGCGACCGCCTTCTGGCTCATCAACTGGGTCATGGCCAAGGACACCGGCACCGACGCGATGCGCCGGATCTCCGACGCCATCAAGGCCGGCGCGGAGGCCTACCTCCGCCGCCAGAACTACACGATCATCACGCTCTCCGCGGTGCTCGCCGTCGTGATCTTCGTCCTCTACGCGTTCGTGCGCGCGCACAACGAGCATGATCCGGCCCTGCCCATGGCGCTGGCGCTGTGCACCACCGCGTCGTTCGTCGCGGGCGCGGCCTGCTCGCTGATCGCGGGCTACATCGGCATGTGGGTCTCCATTCGCACCAACATCCGCACGGCCGCGGCCGCGCGCACCTCGCTCAACGACGCGCTGCGCATCGCCCTGCGCGGCGGCGCGGTGGCGGGCCTGTTCGTCTGCGCGATGTCCCTGATCGGCGTGGGCGGCCTGTTCATCATCCTCAAGCTTCTCGGCTTCCCGTTCGAGAAGATCCCGTTCATGATCGTCGGCTACGGCTTCGGCGCCTCGTTCGTCGCGCTCTTCTCCCAGCTCGGCGGCGGCATCTACACGAAGGCGGCCGACGTCGGCGCGGACCTCGTCGGCAAGGTCGAGGCCGGCATCCCCGAGGACGACCCCCGCAACCCCGCCGTCATCGCGGACTTGGTCGGCGACAACGTCGGCGACTGCGCCGGCCGCGGCGCCGATCTCTTCGAGTCCACCGCCGCCGAAAACATCGGCGCCATGATCCTCGGAGTGGGCCTGATCCCGTACTTCGGCTGGAAAGGCGTCGTGTTCCCCCTCGTCGCCCGCGCGCTCGGCATCCTCGCCTCGATTTTCGGCGTCCTGGTCGTGCAGTGCGAGGAGCACGAGGACCCGATGGACGCCCTCAACATCGGCTACTACCTGACGTCCTTCCTCTCCGCCCTCGGCTTCGCGGGCTCCGCGTGGTGGATGCTGCGCTCCGAGCAGGCGCCGAACGCGTGGCTCTACTACACCACCTGCGGCTTCATCGGCATCCTGACCGCGCAGGCGTTCGTCTACATCACGCAGTACTACACGGAGTACAAGTACCGCCCCGTCCTGTCCATCGCGGACGCCTCCAAGACCGGCCCGGCGACGAACGTCATCGCCGGCATCGCCGTCGGCCTCGAGTGCACGGCCGTGCCGATCATCGTGATCTCGGCCGCGATCCTGGCCTCCTTCAAGCTCGGCGTCATGGCGCTCGGCCCGGCGGCCGGCCTCTCCGGCGGCCTGTTCGGCACCGCGGTCGCCACGATGGGCATGCTCGGCACGGCGGCGTACATCCTCGCGATGGACACCTTCGGCCCCATCACCGACAACGCCGGGGGCATCGTGGAGATGTCCCACCAGCCCGAGGAGATCCGCAAGAAGACGGACCGCCTCGACGCGGTCGGCAACACCACGAAGGCCCTGACGAAGGGCTACGCGATCGGCTCGGCCGCGCTCGCCGCCTTCCTGCTGTTCTCCGCCTACCTCGACGAGATCTTCAACTACACCGGCATCCGCATCGGCGTGGACCTCTCCAAGCCCGAGGTGTTCATCGGCGCGATGATGGGAGCCATGCTCGTGTTCCTGTTCTCCGCCCTGGCCATCCGCGCGGTCGGCACCTGCGCGCAGACCGTCATCACCGAGGTCCGCCGCCAGTTCAAGGAGCGCCCGGGCATCATGAAGGGCACCGAGGACCCGGACTACGGCCAGTGCGTGGACATCGTGACGCTCGGCGCGCTCAAGGCCATGGTCGCCCCCGGCGTCCTCGCCGTCGGCGCCCCGATCGCCGTGGGCCTGCTCATGCGCGCCTTCATCACCGACGCGCAGAAGACGATCGCCGCCGAGTCCGTGGCGGCCTTTCTGATGATCGGCACGATCTCGGGAATCCTGATGGCGCTGTTCTTCAACAACGCCGGCGGCGCCTGGGACAACGCCAAGAAGTACATCGAGATGGGCACCCACGGCGGCAAGAGATCGGACGCGCACAAGGCCGCCGTCGTCGGCGACACCGTGGGCGACCCCTTCAAGGACACCGCGGGCCCGTCCCTGCACGTCCTCATCAAGCTGCTGGCCACGATCACCCTCGTCCTGGCCCCCCTCTTCATCTAGGCAAGGAGACATCACCATGTCCGATACCCTCGTTCAGAAGGACGCGCCGGACTTCAAGGCCCAGGCGCTCGTCGGGAAAGGCTTCAAGGAGCTCCAGCTCGCCGACTACAAAGGCAAGTGGGTGGCGCTGTTCTTCTACCCGCTCGACTTCACCTTCGTCTGCCCGACCGAGATCACCGCGTTCTCCGACGCGCACGCCGAGTTCAAGAAGCTGGGCTGCGAGATCCTCGGCTGCTCGGTGGACAGCCAGTTCTCCCACCTCGCGTGGGTCAACACCCCGCGCAAGGAGGGCGGCCTGGGCGAGATCAAGTACCCCCTGCTCGCGGACATCACCAAGAGCATCGCCCGCTCTTACGGCGTCCTCGTCAACGACGCGGTCGCCCTGCGCGGCCTGTTCCTGATCAACCCGAAGGGCAAGGTCGCCTACTCGGTCGTCCACGACTTGGCCGTGGGCCGCTCCGTGGAGGAGACCCTGCGCGTGCTCCGCGCGTTCCAGCAGGTGGAGAAGACCGGCGAGGTCTGCCCCGCCAATTGGTCGGAGGGCAAGAAGACGATGAAGGCCGATCCGGTCAAGTCCAAGGAGTATTTCTCCGCCGCCGCTTGAGCGCCGGACGCTCCCCCAAAGCCGGCCTCGGGACGCGTCCCGAGGCCGGCTTTTTCTGTCCCATATCGCGGTTAAATTGCTAGGATGTCGCCCGGTATTTAAGGAGGAGAAATGCAGCCCGCGCCGAACCCCCTCATGAATCTGGCCCCGATCGTCGCGATCTTCGTCATTTTCTATTTCCTGCTCATCCGCCCCCAGCAGAAGCAGCAGAAGGAGCACGAGCGGATGCTCAAGGACCTCAAGACCGGAGACAAGATCCTGACCGCGGGAGGCCTGTACGGCACGAT
>JACQJQ010000076.1 GCA_016204945.1 Elusimicrobiota bacterium | reverse complement strand
TCGGCGGCCTCGGGCTCGGCGGCCCGCAGCAGCGCCCAGCCGACGGCGGCGCGGGTCTCGGGGCGGTCGTTAAGCTCCGCCGCGCGGCGATGCCAGGCGACGGCCTTGTCCGGACGTCCGGCCTCGGCCCAGGCCAGCGCGCCGTCCGTCCACGCGCGCCAGTCCCCCGACGAGACCTTCACCGCGGCCTCGAACGCCTCGGCCGCCTTGAGGACGTCCCCGGTGAAGTACATGGCGCGCGCCTTCATGGCGAGCGGATCGGCCGGGGCTTCCTCCGCGGCCGGTTGGGCCGGGGATGGACCGGCGCACAGGGCGAAGGCCAGCAGGAAGCGATAGGTTCTCAGGCGAAAGCGCGGACGCGAGGAAATTGGAGCGGGTGATGGGAATCGAACCCACGTCTAAAGCTTGGGAAGCTCTCGTTCTACCATTGAACTACACCCGCAAAAGAGCCGACGCCATTGTAGCGGGATTGACGGCGTCGCGTCAAATCCGTTAAACTCAGCGCTCGCATTTCATGGAGGCGCGATGAACAAGCTCGAATTCCTGTTCCGTTGGACCCACGTGTTCACGGGGATCGTCTGGATCGGTCATCTGTACTTCTTTAATTTCGTCAACCTCCAGGTCCAGGGCAAGCTCGACGACGCGGGCAAGAAGGCCGTCAACCCGCAGTTGATGCCGCGCGCGCTGTGGTGGTTCCGCTGGGGCGCGATGGCGACCTTTATTTCCGGCCTGATCCTGTTCGCGCAGATATACCTTTATACCCCCGAGCTGGGCTGGGGCGCGAACATGATCATGAGGGGCGTCGAGGGCGGCCTCTCCGACCGCGCGCGCTGGATCATGTGGGGGATGGCGTTCGGCTCCATCATGTGGTTCAACGTCTGGTTCGTCATCTGGCCCGCGCAGAAGAAGCTTCTCTCCGGCCAGGTGACGGGCGACGCCGCCGCTCCCGTGCGCTCGCGCGCGGCGCTGGCGTCCCGCGTCAACACCTACCTGTCGGCTCCGATGCTCGTCGGCATGCTCGGCGCCAGCCACGCGAACATGGGCTTCAGCTACGGCGCCCTGCTGATCGCGGCCCTGCTCGGCCTGGCGGTGATCAAGGCGTCCTACGCGCACTCGATCTTCGTCGGGCAGAAGGTCTGACCATGTCCGGCATCCAAAACAAGCCTTACGTGGCGGAGGAGCAGCCGGGCCGCAAGGCCTGGTGCGCCTGCGGCGAGTCGGAGAAGCAGCCTTATTGCGACGGCTCCCACGCGCGCAAGAACACCGGGAAGTCCCCCGTCATCGTGGAGATCGCCGAGGCCAAGAAGGTCGCCTGGTGCGGCTGCCGCGAGTCGAAGAACAAGCCGTTCTGCGACGGGACGCACCGGGGTTTGCCCCCTAGAACCTGACCGTTTCCTGAAACGGTTCGCGGGCCTTTAGATCGGGCGCGTCTTCACGAGCTCCAGGAATTCCTTGCGGGTGCGGGAATCTTTCTGGAAGACGCCCAGCATGCAGGAGGTCGTCGTCGGGGAATGCTGGCTTTCCGCGCCGCGCATCTCCATGCACAGGTGCCGAGCCTCGAGGATCACGCCGACGCCGCGCGGCTTGAGCTTGTCCATGAGCGTCGAGGCGATCTGCAAAGTGAGGCGCTCCTGCACCTGCAGGCGCCGGGAGAAGATTTCGACGAGCTTGGGGATCTTCGAGAGTCCGATGATCCTCTTGTTGGGCAGGTAGGCCACGTGCGCGCGGCCGAAGAACGGGAGCATGTGGTGCTCGCATAGGGAGTAGAACGCGATGTCGCGCACGATCACCATCTCATCGTAGGACTCGGTGAACAGGGCGTTGTTGATCATCACATCGACGTCGACGCCGTAGCCGCTCGTCAGGTCGCGCAGGGATTTCGCCACGCGATGAGGCGTGGCGCGCAGGCCCTCGCGCCGGGGATCCTCGCCGAGATCGGAGAGGATCCCGCGCACGCGGGACTCGATGCGCGCCAGGCCGGCCCCGCCGTCTTCGCGCGCGCGGATGTTCTTGATCCGGCTCACGTCACAGGGCTCCCAGCCACTCGAGCAAGGTGCGCACGGGCGAGCCGGTGGCGCCCTTGGGGGCGTACGTGGCCGATTCGCCGCTCGTGAAGGCGGTGCCGGCGATGTCGAGGTGGGCCCAAGGCTTGCCGTCGACGAACTCCTGCAGGAACAAGCCTCCGATGATCGAGCCGGCTTCTCCGCGGACCTTCGAGATGTTCAGGAGCTCGGCGATGTTGCCCTTGATGTTCTCCTTGTAGTCCTCGACGAGGGGCAGTTCGCAGAACGCCTCGTCGGCGCGCTTGCCGGCCGCTCTCAACTGGGCGAGCAGGCGCGCGTCGTTTCCCATGATGCCCGCGACCTTGGAGCCGAGCGCGATGACGACCGCGCCCGTGAGCGTGGCGAGGTCGACGATGGCCTGAGGCTCCTGCTTCGACGCGAGGCACAGGGCGTCGGCGAGGATCAGGCGGCCCTCGGCGTCGGTGTTCCAGACCTCGATGGTCTTGCCGTTCATCGCGGTGAGCACGTCGCCGGGCTTGTAGGCGTCGGGTCCGGGCATGTTGTAGGTCGCAGCGAAGATGCCGTGCACTTCGGCCTTCGGCTTGAGCTCGGCGATGACCTTGAAGACGGCGAGGACGGAGGCCGCGCCGGCCATGTCGCATTTCATCTCCTCCATGGACTGCGGGGGCTTCAGCGACAGGCCGCCCGAGTCGAACGTCACGCCCTTGCCGACGATCGCGACCCGTTTCTTGGTCGCGGCCTTGGGCTTGTAGACCATGTGGACCATGACGGGAGGCTCCTGCGAGCCGCGCGCCACGCCTAAAAACGAGCCCATTCCCAACGTGGCGCAGGAGGCCTTGTCCATGACGGTGACGGTCACCTCGGCTCCCTTGAGGGTCAAGGCCAAGGTGGCGAGGCTTTGCGGCGTCTTGTCGGACGGCGCGCGGTTGACGAGGTCGCGCGCGAAGCAGACGGCGGACGCGTAGGTCGCCGCTTTCGCGCAGGCCTTATCGAGAGCCGCGCGCGAGGCGGGGTTCTGCGCGACGATGGACGCGGAGGCCAGCTTGTCGGCGTCGCCTTTCTTGTACTCCTCGTACCTGTAGGCGGCGAGAAGAAGGCCCTCGGCGACCGCCTGGGGGTGCTCGGAGCAGAGCACGGCGATTTTTTCCCGCTTGGAGCGGATCGCGCCGAGCAGCGCGCCGGCCGCGCGCCGGAAGGTCTCGGGCGTCGCCCCCTTTTTCTTGCCCAGGCCGACCGCGAAGACGCGGCGGTGCCTGCCGAGGAGATTAAGGTCCGTGCGGGCGATTTCCTTCACGCCCGCCTTGAAGCCCTCCTCTTTGAGCTTGGCGTTGAGCGCCGACTTGGCGGCGTTCGACAGCGCCTTGGCGCCGGCGAAGCCCGCGTCCTCGTAGACGAAGACGGCGAGGTCGCGGTGGTCGGATTCAAGAGTCTTGAGCGGCAGGGCCGTGACGTTCATGGGCGGTTCTCCTCGTGGATCAGATAAGGGGCGGCCAGGGCTGCGGCGAACGCGCCCGTGAGGGGGCCGACCCAGTAGACGTAGTGCATGGACCAAAATCCGGCGGCGATGGCGGGTCCGAAGGCGCGGGCGGGATTAAGCGCGCCGCCGGTGAGCGGGCCGGCGATCAGGGCGCCGAACAAGGTCGCGGACCCGATCGAGAGCGGGGCCAGGCGCTTGGCGCGGCGCTGATCTGAGG
>JACQJQ010000069.1 GCA_016204945.1 Elusimicrobiota bacterium | reverse complement strand
CGCCCATGATGCCGCCGCCGACGACGATCACCGAGTTCTTGACGCTCATCTTGGGAACCGCCCCTTCGCCATCCGCCGCGCGACGTCCTCCGCGTCCGAGCCCCGGCCGACGCTCATCCACGCGCCGCCCTCGGCCTCGGCCATCCGTCCCAAATCGCCGTCCGCCGTCACGACCGTCGTCTTTTTCCCGCTCCATTTCCTGGAGCGGACGCGGTCGAGCATCAGCTGATCGGCCGGGACTTCGCGGGCAAAGCTCACCCGGAAGTTGTCCGGCCGCGGGCCCGCGAGCGCCCGGAACGCCCCGTCGAAAAAAAGCTCGACCTCGACGCCTTCCCCGGCGTCCTCGCAGAGTCGGCCGAAAATCTCCGCCAGCCGCCGCGTGTCGGCATCCTCCTGGGCCGCATGCGCCGGACCTCCGTAGCCGTAGGCGGTGCGGACCAAGTTGGTGCCATCGACGCAAAACAAACGGCTCGCTGTCATTCCGGCTTATTCTAGCAAACGAGGGCCCTTGACGCCCTCCTCCCAGGTCTTTACACTGGCGGGGCCCATTTCCCGGACATGAGCCGCTTCATGACGCCCCTGGCGCTCGCTTTTCTGCTCGCCTCGACGCCCGCGCGCGCCGCGGACGGCGGCGCCGACGCGCCCGCAGCCGTTCCCGCCGCCGCTCCGCTCGGCTGGCGAACGGCGCCGACCGCCGCGGGCCCCGGGCTCGCGCCCGGCGCCGCCGCCGAGGCGCCCTCGCGCGGCTTGCTGAGCGACTTCAGGATGATGCTGGCCGGCGAGCCCGAAAGCCGGGGCAAGGCGGAGCTCGCCGCCGTCGTCGACGACCTGATCCGGGCCGCCGACGAGATTCGGCCCGCGGACCGGCAGAGCTGGATCGACGGCCATCTCGGCGAGCTCAATCACGCGGTCCGCAGCATGCCGCGGGACGCGCCGAAGGAGCTCGCGGCGGGAGCGGCGGCTCGGGCCGCCGCCCTCAACAATCGCGCCGAACGCTGGCGGGAAGGCCGCGAGCTCGCCGACTTGGCGCTCGACTACGACCCCGCGGACAAGGACGCCCTGATCAGCCGCTCCCGGGCGAGCTCGGCGCTGGGCGATTTCGCGCGCGGCTACTCCGACGCCGACGCGGTGCTGCGCCGCGCGCCGCGCGAGGGCGGAGCCTGGACCGCGCGCGCCGCCGCCTCCTACGGCTTGGGCAACTACCTCCAAGCCGTCGAGGACGCCCGCCGCGCGCTCGCCGTCGATCCCAACGACAAGACCGCCTACGCGCTGATGAAGCTTTCCGAGGGCCGCTCCGCCGCCGCCCCCAGGTTCGAGAACGCGAGCTTGGCCCAGTCCGTCGAACGCGAGTACCACGGCATGGTCCAGCAGCTCAACCAAGTCGAGGTCCTCAGGAAGACGGCGCCGGAGTCGACCATCGACAAGGCCGTCCGGCGCCGCATCGACAACGCCGGCTCCAAGCTCGCGGTGAAGGACTACCACGGCGCCATCGAGGAGGCCGACAAGGCCCTCGAACTCGAGCCCGACAACAGCGACGCCCTGTTTTACCGGGCCGCCGCCGAGAACCTCCTCGGGCGCTACGGCGACGCCGAGCGGGACGCCTCGCGCGGACTGGCGATGGCGCCCTCCGCCGCGTTCCTGCGCGACGCCCGCGCGTGGGCGTACATCCGCATGGGCCGCTTCTCCGACGCGATCGCCGATGCCAATCATTCGCTCGAAATCGACCCCAAGAACCCCTACGCGTTCGCCAACCGGGGCCACGCCCTCGAGGGACGCGGCGACTACGAGGCGATGGCGGCCGATCTCCGGGCCGCCGCCGAGCTCAACTCCCAGTTCGAGCCCGACTACCGCGACTCGGCGCGGCGCCACGGCTTGAGCCCGTCCCCCCTGCCGCGTGACGGCGCGGCGGCCCGCGCCGGACGCGTCTCGCCGCGCGTCCGCTCCTTCGGCGTCATACTCCTGTTCACTCTCACCGGCGGCCTGCTCATCGGCCTCGGCCTCATGCACGTCGGCGGAGGTCCGCGCGCCGAGCGCGGGAAGAAGACGCCGCTCCCCTCGAGCATCGAGCAGCGCTACGAGTTCGGCAAGGCCATCGGCCAGGGGGGCATGGGCGTCGTCTACGAAGCCCGCGACAAGCGCCTCAAGCGCCCGGTCGCCATCAAGATGCTGCGCGAGGAGCTCCTGCTCGACGACGCGGCCAGGAAATCCCTCGTCGAGGAAGCCTCGACGGTCGCCGAGCTGCGTCATTCATCCATCGTGGAGATCCACGCCGTGGAGCAGGACGAGCGCGGCCTCTACCTCGTGTTCGAGCGCCTCGACGGCCGCACCCTCGACGAGCTCATCTCCGAAAAAAAGGTCCTGTCCCTCTCCGAGGCCAAGCGCGTGCTCGGCCCCGTGTGCGCCGCGCTCGCCTACGCGCACGCGCGCGACGTCGTCCACCGCGACTTGAAGCCCGGAAACGTGATGCTGATGAAGGACGGGGGCGTGAAGGTCCTCGACTTCGGCATCTCGCGCCACGCCGCGCTGCGCGGCCAGGCCGCGACGACCCAGACCGTCGTCGGCACCCCGCACTATATGGCGCCCGAGCAGGAGTACGGCGTCATCCGCCGCGAGAACGACGTGTTCTCCCTGGGCGCCGTGCTCTACGAGATGGTGACCGGCGCGCGACCGTACGACGGCACCACGCCGGCCAAGCTCGCCAGAAGCTACCTGCGCCCATCGACGCGGACGCAGGAGCTCGGCCCCGAGTTCGACGCCCTGATCGACCGCGCGCTCGAGCCGGACCCCGACAAGCGCATCCCCACGCCGGACGAGTTCTGGAGCCAGCTCGCCGCGATCGGCGAGCGCTCCTGACCTCGGCGCCGAACGGCGCCGAGGGGCGGTTCACCCGCCCCTTTTCGCGATGATCCGCCAATGCGCGGCCGAGACCGGCTGCACCGAGAGGCGGGGGCGGTGGAACAGCATCATATCCGCGAGCGCGGGCATGCCGCGCAGCTCGTCGAGCGGGACGAGGCGGGCGAACTTGGAAACGAACCGCAGGTCCACTTGAAGCCAGATCGGCTCCTCCGGGGACGCCTTCGGATCATAGTGGGCGTCGCCGCGATCGAACTGCGTGGGATCCGGATACGCCGCGCGGCAGACCTCCGCCGTGCCCGCGACTCCGGACGGCGCGGCGTTCGAGTGGTAGAAAAGCACCTTGTCGCCGACCGCCATGTCCCTCATGAAATTGCGCGCCTGATAATTGCGCACGCCGTCCCATCCCCCCGTTTCAAGGCGCGCGAGGTCGTCGATCGAGAAGACATCGGGCTCCGATTTCATCAGCCAGCGGCGCGGCGCGCTCATGTCAAAGAAGGCTCGGCGCCCCGCCGTCCTCCCAGGCGATCGGGGCAAGGCCGAGAGTCCTGGCGGCGGCGCTCATGCGCTCGAGGAACGGGCCGAGCAACTCCGGGATGAGCAGGACGGCGTCCGCGCCCCCCGCGCGGGCGCGCTCAAGCTGCCAAGAGTCGACGACGTAGTCCAGCATCGCGAGCGAAACGTCCGGGAGCGCCGCGCGAACCGCGTCGAGATGGGAATAGTCGCCGGCGTGGAAGTTCCGCTCGGTCCAGACCCCGAGTCCCGCCGCCCCGCGGCCCGCGGCCGCGACGGCGCGGCGCGCGGCATGCTCGGCCGAGGCCTCGCCGGCAAGAAGCAGCCCGCGGCCCGGTTCGGCGAAGCGCAGGTCCAGCACCGCGCCGGACAAGGCGGGCCTGAAGTCCCGCGGCTCGCGCGCGTAGCCGGGCAGCGCGCGCAGAACCGCGACGGGCTGCTCCGCCTTGAGCCGTTCGACGCGGCGCGCGGCGTGAGCGGCCATCCCCGCCAGGTTTTCCACGGCGGCATGATATCATTATCTAAAGAAGCGGCCCCCTCGCCGCAAGCGGCGAGGGGGCCTTTCTTCAGGCGGTGTTCGTCAGCCGATTAAAGCTTGCGAACGTTGCCGGCGCGGGGGCCCTTTTCGGACTGCTCCACGTCGAACTCGACGGCCTGATTCTCGGCCAAAGTCTTAAAGCCGTCGCCCATGATGGACGAGTGGTGAACGAACAGGTCCTTGGATCCGTCGTCCGGCGTGATGAAACCGAAGCCCTTCTGATCGTTGAACCACTTCACTTTTCCGGTAGCCATTGTCTTGTATGTCCTCTTTTTTTGCGTCTTGCTCACGTACGTCTCATGTGGCGCGAGAAACGTCTTCTCTTGCCTTCATTGTAGCACGGGACGGGAAGACGGCAAGGCGCTATTATCGCGGCGAGGGCGCTAATTTTTTGGGGGCCTAAACGCCCGGATGCGCCTTCGGAAGGGTCAGCCGAAAGGTCGAGCCCTTGGGGCCGGTCGCGTGAGTCAAGGCGCCGCCGTTGCCCTCGACGTACTTGCGCGCGAGCGCCAGGCCGAGCCCCAGCCCCTTGGGCTTAGTGGTCGTGAAGGCCTCATAGAGCTCGGCCTTGATCTCGGGGGCGATGCCGGGGCCGACGTCGGTCACCGAGACCGAGAGGCCCTCTTTGCCGGCGGAGGTCGCGACCTTGACCGCGCCCTTCTCCCCCTGGGCGGCGAAGGCGTTGTCGATCAAGCGCCTCAGCGCGTCGGCGATCGCCTTGCCGTCGAACCGGGCGCAGGAGCCCTCCGCGCCGAGCTTGAGGTCGACCTTCCCCCCCGCCGGCTTTGGAAAGCCCGCGACCGCGTCCTTCACCACGGGGTCGAGCGGCATCGTCTCGGCGGCGGGCTCGTAGGGGCGGGAGAACGCGAGCATATCGGCCAGCAGCCCGTCGGCGCGGGCGATCTCGCTCTCGATGATCTTCAGGTGCTTCTCGACCTTCGGGTCGAGGCCGGCGCCGCCGAGCTTCGCGCGCACGAAGTAGGAGGAGTTGTTGATCACGGCGAGCGGATTGCGCAGGTCGTGGCCTATGACCGAAGCGGCGCGGCGCAGGAGCTCCCGCTCGCCCTTGTCCATCAGAGCCCGGGTTTGGTCATCAGCTCGGGCCTGATCCAGTCCGCGAACTGCTTGTCGGTCACGAGCTTGAGCTTGAGGGCCGCCTCCTTGAGCGTGAGGCCCTCGGCGTGCGCGGTCTTGGCGATCTTGGCCGCGGCGTCGTAGCCGATGTGCGTGTTGAGCGCCGTGACGAGCATGAGGCTGCGGCGCATGAGCTCGTCGATGCGCTTCTCGTCGGCCTCGATGCCGGCGGCGCAGTGCTCGGTGAAGCCGCGCAGGCCGGCCGCGAGCAGCTTCGCCGAGTGCAGGAAGTTGTGGATGATCAGGGGCTTGAACACGTTGAGCTCGAAATTCCCGGACGCGCCGCCGATATTGATCGCCGCGTCGTTGCCGAGCACCTGGGCGCAGATCATCGTGACGGCCTCGCTCTGCGTGGGATTGACCTTCCCCGGCATGATCGAGGAGCCCGGCTCGTTTTCGGGAATGCGCAGCTCGCCCAGGCCCGCGCGCGGGCCGGACGCCAGCCAACGCACGTCGTTGGCGATCTTATTCATCGAGCAGGCGAGCGTCTTGAGCGCGCCGTGCGCGAAGACGAGGGCGTCATGCCCCGCCAGGGCCTCGAATTTATTCGGAGCCGTCTGGAACGGAAGCTCGGTCAGTTTCGCGATATGCCTGGCCGCCGTCTTGTCGAAGTCCGGATGGGTATTGAGGCCGGTTCCGACGGCGGTGCCGCCGATGGCGAGCTCGTAAAGCCCGGGCAGCACGAGCTCGATGCGCTGGATGTCCGCGTCGAGCATCGCCGCCCACCCCCCGATCTCCTGGCCGAGCGTCAGCGGCACCGCGTCCATCAGGTGCGTGCGGCCGATCTTCACGACCTTGCCGAACTCTCTCGCCTTCTTCTTGAGGACGTCGCGCAGGCCCTTGACCGCGGGCAGGAGCTCGTGAACGAGCGTCTCGGCCGCGGCGATGTGCATCGCCGTGGGAAACGTATCGTTCGAGGATTGGGACTTGTTCACGTCATCGTTCGGGTGGATCGGCTTTTTCGACCCGAGGACTCCGCCGGCCATCTCGATGGCCCGATTCGAGATGACCTCGTTGGCGTTCATGTTCGACTGCGTGCCGGAGCCCGTCTGCCAGACCACGAGGGGAAAATGCCCGTCGAGCGTCCCCGCGATCACCTCGCCGGCGGCCGCGGCGATCAGCTTCTCCTTGTCCTTGGGCAGGAGTCCGAGCTCGGCGTTGGCGAGCGCCGCGGCTTTCTTGAGCACGCCCATCGCGCGGATCATCTCGCGCGTCAACGTGTCTCGCCCCGCGCCGGCCTGGAAATGATGGAGGGAGCGCTGGGTCTGGGCCCCCCAGTAACGGTCGGCGGCGACGGGAATCTCCCCCATCGTGTCCTTCTCAACCCTGGTTTTTCCGGTCGTGGCGGTCATGCACCGATGATATAAAAAGAGGGGCCCACTTCGCGTCAGTCCAAAGACCCAGGCGCCCTGGGCCGGAACGGCTTACAGTACCGATATGAGATTACTCGCCCTCGCTCTCGCCCTCGTTCCCGCGGCGGCATCCGCCATGCCCGCGGGCTTTCCCGAGGCGGTGCGCCGGGAGTCGGTCAGGGCCCTCGCCCAGATGGACGGCTTCGAGGAAAACAAGGCCTGGCTGGCCAAGGCCGGCATCCACATCGAGAAAGACATCTCTAAATCTCTCATCGCCCAATACGAAGAACCCGGGGTCGGGGGAGGGACGGGCCGGATCCTGGTCTCCCAAGAAGCGCTGGAACGCTCCTGGCGCTCGCTCCAAGCCCAGGGCGTTGACGATGCCTCCGCCGCGCGCCTGGCGGGCTGGATGCTCGTGCCCTCTCTCGTGCATGAGGCCCAGCACGCCATCCAGGTGCACGCCATGAGCCGCGTCGACTTCGGCTTCTACGCCGTCGAAATGGAGGTCGAAGCCGAGGCGGTCGGCATGACCGCCTATCTCCAGATTCTCTCGCGCTTTCCGGAACTCGGACACCGCTCCTTCTTCATCAAGTCCCAAAATAACGCCTCCCTCATGACCTGGCGCAAAAGTTTCGCCGCTTTCCGCGATGATATACGTCAATCCTATCCGCGCGTCCCCGTCGCCCTCGACGGCGGCGTGGACAACCATCTCCTCAGCGGAAAAGGGTTCCAGCAGGGGATCATCGACGACGTGGACGAGCGACTGGAGAGCGAGCCCCTGGATCGCTCCGATTTGGATCGCAGGAAAATGGAGGCCGAAAGCGCCCTTCGCGAGCTGCGCGATCCCGCCCGCCGCGAGGCCTTGCTGGACTTCTACCGCGGGCTGGCGGCCTCGGCCGAGCGCCTGTGGACCGTCTGGGACCATCTGGACCCGAGCCGCCGCCTGAAGCGGAGTCCGGCGCTGAACCCGGGCGAGGCCGCCTTGACGTCTCTGGCGGCCGCGCGCGGCCTCGCCGCGGTCAGCCCCGTATACCATGAGCGCGAGATCCTCCAGCACCTCCAAGCCGCCAAAAGAGCCGCGACGGACTCGGGCAACCCAGCTTTAAGCCGCCAAGTCCAGGGCCAGCTCCGGGATTTCAAGACCAGCCTGCCCGCCTACGCTCGGACCGTGATCCTCTCCAATGCCGCGACGGCCCAGGATTCCGTCAAACTCGAGACCGATCTCAACGAGTACCTCAAGGACCTTCGCGCCAAGCTGACCCCCGCCCAGTACCGCGAGGCGGAGGAGCTCGTCCGAGAGGCGATCCGCAAGGTCCGCCGCGCTCCGCCCGCCCCCTAAAGCAGCGCCCAGCGGTCTAGGTCCTTTGCCTGAAACCGACAGGGCATTTCGCCCCATCCCCGCGCGGCCCCAAGGCGCTATATTGGGAGCATGAGAACTTTCCCCTCCCTCCTGATCCACCTCCTGCCCTCGCTGACCTTCGCCCTGACGCCCATCAGCCTGCCCGTCCGCGCCCTGAACGACGGCTTCCAAAAGACCAAGTTCAAGGTGGAAAGCGGAGGGGAGGAGTCCCGCAAACGGCCCGCCCCCAATCTCAGCGATGAGCAGGTCAAGGAGTTCGACGAGTTTCTCCGCTCCCGCGGCCAGCACGTCGATCCCGCGGAACGCGAGCGCCTGCTGGAGCGGGTCCGTGGAATCTTGTGGGCCTTGGACATCGCCTACAAGGAGCCGATCCCGCCCGCCGCCTGGGAACGCCTCCTGCGCGAGTCGCGCGAGAGCTTTTCCGCGAGCGCGCCCGCCTCCTCCGCGCGCGATTGGGAGCATTCGATCGACGAGATGCTGCAGGGGCTCGTCTCGAAGGTGGGAGACCCCCATTCCTACTACCTGAATCGCGAGAGGGCCGCGGAGGCGATGGTCGAAAGCCGGGGGATCAGCTACGGGCTGGGCGTCTACACCGAGAAAGGAGGCCGCGGATTAAAGCTGCGCATGGTTCTTCCCGACTCCCCGGCCGAGAAGGCGGGCCTGAGGATCGGCGACGAGATCCTCTCGGTCGACAAGCACGCCCTAGAAGGCCTCGAGTTCAGCGTCATGCGCAATTTTCTATACAAGCCCGTCGGCGAACCCATGACGCTGAGGCTGCTGCGCGCGGGCTCCGAGCTGAGGGTGGTCGTGGCCCGCGGGGAGCTGCGCACGCCGAATCCCCATTCCCGGATGGCGGCTCCAGGGATCGGCTACGTCCATTTCGGCGAGTTCGGCGACAAGGAGGATGAAAAGGTCTTCGCGGCCATCGACGCGTTGAAGGCCGCGGGCGCGCGCAAGCTGATCCTCGACGTCCGCAGCAACCCCGGGGGGTACGTGCACATCGCGCGGTCCATCGCCTCGGAGTTCCTCGAGGCGGACCAGCGTATCGATATTTTTAAGAAGCGCGGCGTGGTCAACGAGACGGCCGCGGCGGACGGTCCGGGCCGCTACCTGGGAATGCCGCTGGCCATTCTCGTCAACGAGGACTCGGCCTCCGCCAGCGAGCTGCTCTCCGCGGCCCTGCAGGACCACCGCCGGGCGACGATCGTCGGCGCGCGCACCTACGGCAAGGGAACCTATCAGAGCCCCCACCAAACCGTGTTGGAGAACAAGGACATATCCGACGATAGCGAGGAGTCCCTGCCTTATTATCCGGATGGCACCATGCTGATGCTCAGCGAGGGCACCTGGCATACCCCGAACGGACGCTGGGTCCAGGGCCGTTACGACCCGACGCTCGGGCGCAACGCCCCCGGCTCCGGAGGCGTGCGGCCGGACGCCGTCGTGGAATTGAGCGCGGCCCAGAAGGACGCGGTGGAGACCGGGCTGCTTCTGCAGCTCTACGGGCGCGGCACCAACTTCCCGGACCCGACCCTTGAGCGAGCGCTTCAAGTCCTACAGCGGCGCTGAGAGCGTGAGCCTGGCCCGAGGCGGCGCCGCGGGCCAGGCCGTTCTGATCTCCGGAACGTCCTTCACCACGCCGCTGCTCTGCCGCTAATCCCCCAGGATCGATTCCGGCCTCAGGAAGTGGCAGGTGTAGCCTTCCGGCCTCTTCACGAGGTAATCCTGGTGGTCCTCCTCGGCTTTCCAGTACTGGTCGGCCTTTTTGACCTCGGTCACGATCGGCGCTCCCCACTTCCCCCTCTTATTGAGCCGCTCGATGAACGCCTCGGCCGTCTTCTTTTGGGCCTCGGTGTGGTAGAAGATCGCCGAGCGATAGGATGTGCCCCGGTCGTTGCCCTGGCGGTCCTTGGTCGTCGGGTCGTGCATGCGGAAGTACCAGCGCAGGAGCCGCTCGAACGGAAGCTTGCGGGGATCGTACTCGACGCGCACGGCCTCGGCGTGGCCCTCGTGGTTGCGATAGGTCGCGTTCTTGACTCGGCCGCCGGCATAGCCGACGTCGGTATGAAGCACGCCGGGGATCTTGCGCAGGATGTGTTGCATCCCCCAAAAACAGCCCCCGGCCAGCTCGACGGTTTCGGTCCCCGCCGGCGCCGCGCGCGCCGCCTCCTTGCCCGGAGCGGCCGCCTTGTGGAACAAGGGCCGGAAGCGCCCGTAGCCCTCGGCCTCGAGCCTGTCCGCCGGGACGAACCGCAGGGACGCGGAGTTGATGCAGAAGCGCAGCCCCCCCTTGTCCTTGGGGCCGTCCTCGAAGACGTGCCCCAGATGGCTGTCGCCGTGCTTGGAGCGCACTTCGGTCCGCGTCATGCCGAATTCGCGGTCCTTCTTCTCGACGATGTTTCCGGAATCGATCGGCTTGGTGAAGCTCGGCCAGCCCGTGCCCGAATCAAACTTGTCCGTGGATGAGAACAGGGGCTCGCCGCTGACGATGTCGACGTAGATGCCGGCCTCATGGTGGTTCCAATAGGCGTTGCGAAAGGGCGGCTCGGTGGCCGCGTTGCAGACCACGGCGAACTGTTCCGGGGTCAGTTTCTTCTTAAGCTCGGCTTCAGAGGGCTTCGAATAGGTCATGGCTGTTTCCTTTCCATCGGGAGCCGGCGCGGCGCAAACGGCCGCCGGCGCCAGCATCAGCGCGGCGCAGAACGTCTTCATGCGGATCATCATACCGAAATCCGAAATGGTAGGATGGAAATAATGGGCGGCAGCACGATCGGCTACGGCGCGGCGTTCTTGGGAGGGCTGGTATCCTTCCTGTCGCCGTGCGTGCTCCCCCTCGTGCCGGGCTACATCTCCTTCATGTCCGGCCTGACCCTGGAGGAGCTCGCCGGCGGCAGCAGCGACCGGACCCGCCTGCGCCACGCGGGTTGGGAGGCGCTGTTCTTCGTCGCCGGATTTTCCCTGATATTCACTTTGCTCGGCGCGACCGCGACCGAGATAGGCCGCCTGCTCGCCGAGCAAACCGCGCTCGTCAGCAAGATCGCCGGCGCCGTCGTGGTCCTGTTCGGCCTGCACATGACCGGCCTCCTGCCCATTAAATGGCTCTACTACCACCGGCGCGCCGACGCGGCCGCCTTCAAGCCCGGCTACGCGGGCTCCTTTCTCATGGGGCTCGCGTTCGCCTTCGGTTGGACGCCGTGCATCGGCCCGATCCTGTCGAGCATCCTGGCCCTCGCCGCCACGCGCGAGACCGTCGCCCAGGGCATGAGCCTGCTGTTCGTGTACTCTCTCGGCCTCGGCATCCCGTTCGTGATCACGGGCTTCGCGGTCACGCGCTTCATGCGCTTCTTCACGCACTACAGGAAGCACATCCGCACCGGCGAAATCGTCGCGGGCGCCTTGCTGATCTCGATCGGCCTCCTGATTTTTTTCGACAAGCTGGCGATGCTTAATCGCTTCACGCCGAAATTCCTGGAACGCTTCCTGCTTTGACGAGGAATCTCCCAAGTCGCGCCCTGATCGCCGCCGCCGCCCTCGCCTGGGCGTGCACCCCGCCCGCCCCGGCCGGGGCGCCCGGAGCGGCGGCTCCCTTGTCGGGGAAGACCCTCGCGGGCAAGACCGCGTCCCTATCGGATTACAAAGGCAAGGTCGTCCTCGTGGATTTCTGGGCCACCTGGTGCGGGCCCTGCCGGGAAGAGATTCCCGGGCTCGTGGAGCTGCAGGCCCGTCTCGGCGCCAAGGGCCTCGCCGTTCTGGGCGTCTCGATGGACGAGGACGTCGCCGAGGTCGGGCCGTTCGTCGAGAAGATGCGGATCAACTATCCGATCATCCTGAACGGCGGCGAGAGCGCGCCCGCGGGCTGGGCCGTTCCGGGTCTGCCCACCGCCTACCTGATCAGCCGCGACGGGAAGGTGCTTCTGCGCCAATTCGGCTCGAAATCCATCGATAAGCTCGCCGCCGACGTCGAAGCCGCCCTTGCGAAATAAGGCCGCGACCCTGGCCCTCCTCGCGGCAGTCGCGACGTCGGGCGCCGCGGCTCCCGAGGCGTCCCCTCGCGTCGACGAGATATTCCCCAACCCGCTCGCCGCTCCCAAGCAGTTCCAGCTGGGGATCTCGCGCTATGAACTGAACGGCCGAGCGCTGTCGGACCTGTCGCTGGGGCACGCCTGGGGCCTGCTGCGCGGGCGCGCGGGCGACCAGCTTTGGCAATGGCGATGGGACGCGCGCGCGATGTCGTTCTCGCGCTGGGAAAAAGGCGGCCTCGACGCGGTGGACCTGCTCGGGGAACTGCCCCTCAGCGTGCGCCGCGGCGACGTCAGCTTCATCGGCTCGCTTTACCACGAATCCTCGCATCTGGGCGACGACCACATCCGCCGCACGGGCCGCGCGGCGTGGCGCGCGACGGCGACCGGCCTGCGCGCTTTAGCCGCCCTCGAACCCTGGACCTGGCTGCGCGCCTACGGCGGCCCGTG
>JACQJQ010000068.1 GCA_016204945.1 Elusimicrobiota bacterium | reverse complement strand
GCCCCATGGTGTGGAAACGCAAGCCGACCGGCATCTGGTCGTAGAAAAAGCCGTGCCCGATCAGCATGCCCTTGTCGGAGGTCTGTTCCTTCATGTCCTGTTCAGGCTTCGCCCGAGAACCTCAGCTCCGTCCATGCGCCGTGGTCGGCATAGCTCGCCTTGACGCGGCCGCCGAAGGCCGCGTGCGCGCTGCCCGTCATTCGTCCGAGCATCTTGGGTCCTTCGTCGAGCGCCACGGTGAGGATCGTGTAGGGCACCTCGCCCGCGAACGCCGGGTCGAAGGCGCGGTGCACCACGACCCAGGAGTAGATGCTTCCCCTGCCGGCCGCCTGCACAATGCCGCTGGAGCGCGAGGCGCAATAAGGGCACGACGGCATCGGCGGGAAGCGGTGCCGAGCGCAAGCGCTGCAGCGCTGCAGCAGCAGCCTGCCGCCGCGCAGTCCCTCCCAGAAGAACGCGCTGTCGGCATCGGGAATGGGAGCGGGCCTCATCGCTTCAGCGCCCGACGAACCTCGGCGTGCGCTTCTCGGCGAACGCCTGCAGCCCTTCGTGCGCATCGACGCTCGTCAGGCAATAGCGCGCGGTAGTCTCGCGCTCGAGCTGCATCGCACTGGGCACGCCGGTGCCTTCCAGGAACCCCGAGTTGAGCACCTGCTTGGCGTTCGCGACGCCAAGCGCCGACTTTTTCGCCACCTCGCGCGCAAACGCCATGCCAGCCTCCTTCAGCTCGGCGTCGTCGACCACCTTGCTCACCAGGCCCCAGGCAAGCGCCTCGTCGGACCCGAGCAGGCGGCCGCTGAAGATCAGCTCGCGCGCGCGCTGGGGGCCGACTGCCCGCGGCAGCAGGCTCAGTACGCCGCCGCCGCCCATCTGGCCGAACGGCAGGTGCGCATCGCCGATCCTGGCTGAGCGCGCGGCGAACGCGATGTCGCAGGCGAGGATCAGCTCGATGCCGCCGGCCACCGCGACGCCGTTCACCAGCGCGAGGTAGGGCTTGGGATAGGCGGCGATGCTCGCGAACAAGCGGTGCACGTCGGCGAGGAAGAGCGGGAAGTCCACCGGATCGCGCTGCAGCACCTGGTAGCGCTTCATGTCGCCGCCGGCGCTGAAGGCGGAGCCGGCGCCGGTGATTGCGACCACCCGCACCGAGGCCTCGGCGGCGAGCTGGGGCAGGAGCGAGGACAGCTGCTTCACCATCTCCCAGTCGAGCGGATTGAGCTGCTTCGGCCGGTTCAGCGTCACCAGCGCCATGCTGGCACCGTCCATGCCCAGCGGCAGGCGCTCGACCAGCAGCGGCGCGGCCTCGTCGGTCATCGTCATGCAATAATTATTCAACACTAGTTGAATTTGTAAGGCAAGCGATATTTCAACGATAATTGAATTTTGGAGGCACTGCCATGCGCAAGGCGGCGATCGCAGGGGTCGGCTACACGCCGTTCAGCAGGAACTCGGGCCGCAGCGTGCTCGACCTGGCGCTCGAGGCCGCCACGGCGGCCGTCGCGGACGCCGGCCTGGAGCTTTCGGCCGTAGACGGGATCGGCAGCTTCATGGTGCTCAACGACTCGGTCAGCTGCGGCGCGCTCGCCACGGCGCTGGCGCTTCCCGAGCTGCGCTGGGTGCTCGACTTCCAGCAGGGCGGCCAGTCGCCCTGCCACGTCGTCGCTCAGGCGGCCATGGCGATCGCGCAGGGCTACGCGGAGCATGTCATCGTGTTCCGCGCGCTCAACGGCCGTTCGGGCACGAGGGTCGGAAGCGGCAAGCTGCAGGGGGGCGGCGCGCAGTATCGCTATCCGATCGGCTACGACTCCTACCTCATGTACATCGCCATGTGGGCGCAACGCTACCTGTACGAGACCGGCCAGACGACCGAGGACCTCGGACGAGTCGCAGTCGCGCAGCGCCGCTACGCGCAGATGAACGAGCGCGCCGTGCTGCGCAAGCCGCTCGACCGCGAAGCCTACCTCGCCTCTCCTTGGGTGGCGGAGCCGTTCCGCGTCGCCGATTGCACGAGCGAAGTCGACGGCGCATGCGCCGTGCTGCTGACCTCGCTCGAGCGAGCGCGCGATCTGCGCCAGCCGCCTGCGGTCGTGGCCTCGGCCGCCTACCGGGCCGGCCCGCGCCCCGGCCTCGACATCGGCGACCTGCTGGCGCACGACGACTACACTCGCAACTTCACCGATCGGCTGCGCGACGAGCTTTTCGGCCGCGCCGGCATCGGCCCGCAGGATGCGGACTTCGCCCAGATCTATGACTGCTTCAGCAGCGTGGTGCTGATGGGCCTGGAAGGGCTGGGTTTCTGCAAGCGCGGCGAAGCCGGCGCCTTCGTGGGGTCCGGCGAAACCTGGCTCACCGGGAGGCTGCCGGTGAATACCCACGGGGGACTCCTTGCCGAAGGTTATGTGCACGGCATGAACACCGTCGCCGAGGCTGTGCTTCAAATCCAGGGGCGCGGCGGCAAGCGCCAGAGCCCGCGCCACGAGGTTGGCGTGGTCACGACCGGCGCGCTGGCCGACGGCTCGGCGCTGGTCCTGACCCGCGACGCCCGCTAGCGCATGAGTCCAGCCCTGCGCGGTTCCACGCGCGCGACCCGCAAGCGCCGGCGGGGACGCGGCCGGCCGGCCGCGCGCGGCAACGATTTCGACAGCCGCGAAGCGCTATTGCACGCCGCGCACGAGTTGCTGACCGACAGCGGCGGCAGGTCGGTGCCGCTGGCAGCGATCTGCCGGCGTGCCGGCGTCGACGTCGCCATGGTGAGCTATCACTTCGGCGGCAAGCGCGGGTTGATGATCTCGCTGTTCGAGCGGATCTGCGTGGGGTGGCCGGCCGACCTCGATGCGCTGCTCGCGCTTCCAACCGACACTCATCGCAAGCTTCATATCCACGTGCGCGAGATCGTGCGCAACTTCCAGCGCTACCCCTACGTGACGCGGCTCATGACCGAGCTGATCATGTCGAGCAAGCCGGGGACGGCAAAGCGGCTGGCGCACATCTTCGTGCGGCCCCTGACCGACTTCTACCGGCGCCTGTTCGCGCAAGGCCTCGGGGCGCGCGAGCTTCGCAAGCTCGACCCGATGTTCTTCTTCTTCTCCATCGTGGGCGCCTGCGAATTCATCTTCGCCGCCCGGCCTCTGCTCGCGTCTGCCTTCGGCGTCACATCGATCGACCCGGATATCGAGCGCAAGTATGTCGACCATACCGTCGAGCTGCTGCTCAAGGGAATAGAGGCGCGCTGAACAGGCAGCGCGCGATGCGGCTAGAATCGCGCTCATGGACGCCACCGCCCTGCTCGCCGCGGCCACCGCCGCCTTCCTCCTCACCCACTTCGCCACCAGCACCCCGCTGCGGCCGGCGCTGGTGAGGGCGATC
>JACQJQ010000081.1 GCA_016204945.1 Elusimicrobiota bacterium | reverse complement strand
GTCCGAGATCTCGCCCAGGGTGCGGACGTTGAACTCCTTGGTCGGCGTGTCGATCTGGCCGGCCGGGACCTCGGCGTGCTCGCGGCGGATGGCGGCCAGGATGTCTTCGACCGTGATCTGGGTGCGCTTCATCTTCTCGGCGTCCACCCAGACGCGCAGGTTGCGGGGGATGAGGCCGCCCAGGAAGATGTCGCCCACGCCCGGGACGGTCTGGAACTTGTTTTTGAGCACGTCCTGGGCGTAGACCATGAGGTCCTTGACCGGGACGTCGCCGGACAGCGCCAGCCAGAGGATGGGCTGATCCTCGGGATTGACCTTCGTGACGATCGGCGGGTCCATGTCGCGCGGCAGGCGCATCTGGGCCTGGGCGATCTTGGTCTGGATCTCCTGCAGGGCCACGTCCACGCCGCGCTCGAGCTCGAGCTCCACGGTGATCGAGGCCGAGCCGAGCTTCGAGGAGGACGAGATCTGCTTGACGCCCTGGACGCTCGTCACGGCGTCCTCGATGACGTCGACGACCTCGGCCTCCATGATCTCGGGCGCGGCGCCCTCCCAGGAGACGGCGATGTTGACGACGGGGAAGTCCACGTCCGGCATCTGCGAGACGCCCATGCGGCCGTAGCCGATCCAGCCGAAGATCAGCAGCGCGAACATCAGCATCCACGCGAAGACGGGGTTTTTGATCGAGAGGTCGGATAGGGTCATGTCACAACGGACCTCCGGGAACGCCCGCCGCGACCTCAAGGCGCACGCGGGACCAGCACGCGTCGACGCGCGCCGCGTTCTGCTGCAGGCGCGTCTGCTGGAGGGCGTTGAGGCTGCCGAGCACGTCGAGGTTCGTCACCTGGCCCAGGCGGTAGTCCTCGCTCTGGGCCTTCGCGTTCTCGCCCGCCAGGCGCGCGGCGTTGTCGAGCGCCGCGGTGACCGACAGGGACGACAGGAGCTCGCGATGCGCGGACTTCGCCTCCAGCTCGGCGACGCGGACGGCCTCGGAGAGGGCCGCGCGCTTGGCCCGCAGGCGCGCCTCCTGCTGACGCCCCTGCGCCCCGACCTCGCCGCCCGCGTAGAGCGGAAGCGAGCCCGTGATCGTCGCGTCCCATTTCACGTCGGACGTGAAGCTCGGCGGGCGCTGGAAGTAGTAGTTCGCGTCGAGCGCGATCGCGGGCCAGCGCCGGCGCGAGACGACCTTGATTGCGAGCTCGGCGGAGGAGACCTCGGCGCGGCGCGACTCGACGTCCGGGCGCGTCCGCGCCCGGCTCAACGCCGCCTCCAGCGCGGGCGGAGGGACGGGCTCGGGCGCCGGCGCCGGCGCCAGGCGCTCCTCGAGCCCGGTCAGGAAGCCGAGTTTGAACTGCGCGACCTGCTCGGCGGCGTTGGCGCCCGCGAGCTGGGCCGCCTGCAGGGCGGCCTGGGACTCCGCCGCGAGATACTCGCTGGCCCGCGCGCGCCCGACCTTGCGGAACTCCTTGAGATCCTGGACCCGATCCCGCGTGATCTCCAGAAGCGCGCCGCGGATGCGGATGTCCTCCTGCGCCGCGAGCAGGTCCAGATAGGCGCGCGCCGTGTCGCGGTACAGGAGCTGCTTGGCGCGCGCGAGGGACAGCTCCGCCGCCCGGCCCAAGTCCTTCGACGCGCGATACGCGAGGAACTCGCGCAGGCCCGAAAAAAGCGGCTGATGCAGGCTCACCCAGCCCTGCTCGCGCTGGCGCTGGAGGAACAGCCCCGAGGCTCCGCGCGGAACGTCCTGCAGGGCTTCGCTGCCCATGAGGGAGACGCGCGGCAGGACGTTCGAAAGCACCTCGTCGGCCTTCGCCAAGGTCTCCTCGTACGTCGCTCCCGAGATCGCGATCTCCTCGCTGCGGGCCAGCGCGAGCCGATACGCCTCGGCCAGGTCGAGGGCGCGCCCGGGCGCCGGCGCGGTCGAAACCGCCTGCGCCGCCGCCGAAAGGGGGATCAGCAGGAGCGCCGCCCCGAATGAGAGGAGCCGGCTCATACCGCGACTCCGCTGCCGCCGAGAAAAAACGAAACGACGCTCTCGGCCTCGCGCTCGAGCGGCCTGTCGTGCCTCTCGATGATCTTGCGCATCGTCGCGCTGCGGCACAGGCCGAAGAAGGCGCCGACCGCGAAGCCGAGATCCGCCGCCGACTTGCCGCCGTCCTTGGACGCGAGCACGAGGATCGCGCGCAGGCGCGCGTGATTGGTCCGCAGCTTCTCCATCAGCTTCTCGCAGGAGCGGTCGCCGCAGCCCGGGAAGCGCCCCGTGCTGAACTGGGCCATGAAGTCGCGGCTGTGATCGAAGTGGCCGAGCACGACCTTCGCCGCCGCGACGAGCAGCTCCTTGCCCTCGAGGCCGGTCTTGGGAAGCGCCTCGAGCTCGAGCCCCAGGCCGTCCACCAGATCGGAGAACGCGGCGGAGAACATCTCCTCCTTGCTCTTGAAGTGGAGGAACAGCGTGCCCTTGGCGACGCCGGCCTCGCGCGCGATGTCGTCGAGCACGATGTCCTGGAAGCCGCGCTTGACGAGCATGCGGCGCGCGGCGGCGAGGATCAGGCGCTTCTTCGAGTCGGGGTCGCGAACGACGTGCTTGATCGTGGCCATATCCATCTTCCTGCCATGACTGACTGGTTAGTCATAATATAGCACGCCGACGGCCGCGGCGTCATTCGGAAATCCGCTGGGCTTCCTCCAGCTCCTTGTTCGCCGCGTCGGCCTTCTCCTTGGCCTCTTGCGCGCGCTTGACGTCGGTCTGCAGCCCGCCGACGTACTTCTCGACGCGATTCGGGTCCGCCGGCGTCTCGGCGGCGGGCTGGCTCGGCTTGCAGGCGGCGACGGCCAGGGCGGCGAGCACGAGGGCGGTCTTCATGAGGTCTTCTCCGGACGCTTTCCTTCCATCTCGCGGAACCTCGCCAGCAGCTCTGGAAGCTTGGCGAGGGCGGCGTTCATCTTGTGCATCTCGCGCGCGTTGCGGGCGGGGATGCCGAAGTAGTGCTGCTTGGGCTCGGTGTCCTGCGCCACCCCCGACATGCCCATGATGATCGAGCGCGCGGCGATCCTGACGTGATCCTTCACGATCACCATGCCCGAGATCATCGCGCCGTCCTCGACGATCACCGAGCCGCCGAGCGCGCTGTTGCCGACGATGTAGACGAAGCGCCCGATGCTGCAGTTGTGGCCGACATGCACCTGGTCGTCCATCTTCGTGAACTCACCGATCGTGGTGCTTTCGATCGTGCCCCGGTCCACCGTGCTGGAGGCTCCGATCTCCACGTCATCGGCGATGACGACGTTGCCGATCTGGGGAACCTTGTGCCGAGCGCCGGGACGGTCGTAGAAGCCGAATCCGTCCGCGCCGATCACCGCGGCCGAGTGGACGATGCAGCGCTTGCCGATCACGCAGGCGTGGCCGATCACCGCGTTCGAGCGGATGACGGTGCCCTCGCCGACGGATGAATCGGTCTCGAGCACGGCGCCCGGGTAGATCACGCAGCCGGGCCCCACGACCGCGCGGGCCATGACGACGGCCCCGTCGAGGACGCTCGCGGTCGGATCGATTCGGGCCGAGGGATCCACGATGGCCCTGGGACCGACGCCCGGGGCGAATTTGGGCGCCCGGTCGAAATATTCGAGCACTTTGAAAAAAGCGAGGCGCGCGTCGCCGGAAACGACGAGCGCGAGGGGGAAGATATCCGCGAGTTCGGCGGTGGTGAGGATCACGCCGTTTCCCGGAGACAACGGGTGGCGCTTGAGCACCGCCTTGGACTCGACGAAATACAGGCAGTGGTCCTGGAGGGCCTGTCCGGCGGCCAGCTTCTCGATGTCGCGAAGCTCCGTCACGGCGTAGTCTCCCGCGCCCTTGACCCCGGCTCCGAGCATCCGTCCCAACTCTTGCAGTGTGGCGATCATAGACTGTGGCAGTTATCAGAGTGAAAAGAAAGCCTGATTATTGCTTCAATGGCGGCGAGATCCGCGCGATGACGCCGCTCGTCGCGATCGGAAGGGAGCGCAATGGACACGGCCTGGCATGCCCTCACGGCGGAAGACGCTCTCTCGCGCCTGCGCTGCGATCCGACCCGTGGCCTGGATGAGCGGGAGGCCGCCGAGCGCCTCGCGCGCGGCGGCCGCAACGAGCTGCTTGATCGCGGCCGCAGAAGCTCCTGGGACATTCTCCGCGCGCAGACCGCGTCCACGATGTTCGCGCTGCTGGCGGCGGCGGCGGCGCTCTCCGCGCTGCTGCGCGATTTCACCGACGCCGCGGCGATCTCGGCGATACTGCTCATCAACGCGGCGCTCGGCTTCACCCAGGAGCACCGCGCCGACCGCGCCATCGCGGCGCTCAAGAAGCTCGCCGTCTCCCGCTGCCGGGCGCTGCGCTCCGGAAGGCTGGTGGAGCTCGATCCCGCGGAGCTCGTGGAAGGCGACGTCATCCCGCTCGAGGCCGGCGCCCGCGTCCCGGCCGACGCGCGGCTCATCCAAGCGGCGGCCCTGCGCTGCGAGGAAGCGAGCCTGACCGGCGAATCCGAGCCGACCGACAAGGACGCCGCCGCCGTCGGCGAACGAGACGCGCCTCTCGGGGACCGGAAAAGCATGGTTTTCCTGGGAACGACGATCGTGGCCGGCAGGGCCCTCGCCGTCGTCGCGGCGACGGGCATGCGGACCGAGATGGGGCGCATCGCCGAATCCCTCGGACGGACTCCCGAGGGGCTCACGCCCCTGCAGCGCAAGCTCGAGGAGGTGGCGCGCGGCCTGGCCCTGGCCGCGGCCGCGATCGTGCTCGTTTTCTTCGGCGCCGGCCTTCTGCGCGGCGAGCCCTTCCAGCTCATGTTCCTGACCGCCGTCAGCATGGCGGTGGCGGCGGTGCCCGAGGGCCTGCCGGCGGTGATCGTCGCCACCTTGGCCATCGCCGCGCGCCGGATGCTCGCCCGCAAGGCGCTCGTGCGCAAGCTCACGGCCGTCGAGGGGCTCGGCTCGGTGACCGTGATCTGCTCCGACAAGACGGGCACCCTGACCGAGAACAGGATGACCGCCGCGACTCTCGATTTGGGCGGCCTACGAACGGCCTTGGATGGGAGCGCTGAATTGCCCGGCCCGCAGGCCGCCCTGGCCTTGGCGGCCGCGGCGCTCTGCAACGACGCCTATCTGCTGCCCGTGGAAAACGGACAGACCCGAGCCGTCGGAGACCCGACCGAGGCCGCCCTCGTCGCCGCCGCGGCCCGCCTGGGCCTTTCCAAGCCCGCGCTCGACCGCGCGTTCCCGAGGCTCGGCGAGCAGCCCTTCGATTCGGGCCGCAAAAGGATGAGCACCGCCCACTCGATCGATGTCCGCGAGCTCGACGCGCCGCCCGAGCTGCGCCGGGCCCTGGACGCCGCCGGCCTGGCCGGCGGCGTGGTCTTCGTCAAGGGGTCGGTCGACGGCCTCCTCCGCGTCTGCGCCCATTACTGGGACCGCGAAGCGCCTCGTCCCGCCACCGAGGCGTGGCGCGCGCGCGCGCGCGCGGCCGAGAGCGGCGCGGCCGCGGCGGGCTTGCGCGTCATCGGAGTCGCCTACCGCCCGCTGGGCGGCGCCGAGGACGGCGCCGCGCGGGAATACGAGCGGGACCTGACCTTCCTCGGCTTCTTCGGCCTGCTCGACCCGCCCCGACCCGACGTCAAGGACGCGGTCGCCGCCTGCCGCGCGGCCGGCATCAAGCTGATCATGATCACCGGAGACCATCCGCTGACCGCCCGAAGCGCGGCGCGGACTCTGGGTATTCCGGAGGGAGACCGCATCCTGACGGGGCGCGAGTTGATGGCGATGACCGAGCCCGAGCTCGAGAGGATCGTCGAGGGCGTGTCCCTGTACGCTCGCGTTTCCCCCGAGCACAAGCTCAAGATCGTAGCCGCCCTGCAGGCGCGCGGGCACGTCGTCGCGATGACCGGCGACGGCGTCAACGACGCCCCCGCGCTCAAGAAGGCGGACATCGGCGTCGCGATGGGGATCACGGGAACCGACGTCGCCAAGGAGGCCGCGGCGATGGTGCTGCTCGACGACCGCTTCCCCACCATCGTCGCCGCGATCAAGGAAGGCCGCGTCGTCTACGACAATGTCCGAAAATTCCTCAAGTTCCTCATGACGACCAACGTCGCCGAGCTCGCGATCATGCTGCTCGCCCCGGCGCTCGGCATGCCCCTGCCTTTGACGCCGATTCAAATCCTGTGGGTCAATCTTCTGACCGACGGACTGCCGGCCCTGGCTCTCGGCTTCGAAGCCGCGGAGCCCGGCGTCATGAAGCGCCCGCCCCGGCCGCCCACGGAAGCGCTCTTCGATCGCCGCATGGTCGCCCACATCGTCTGGGTCGGCGCCTTGATGGCCGGCCTCGTGCTCGTCGCGGGCAAGGGCAGCTGGGAGTCCGGACGCGAGCACTGGCGCTCCGAGGTCCTGACGATCGTCGTGCTGACGCAGATGGCGCACGTGCTGGCGATCAGGTCCGAGGGCTTCTCGCTGCGGCCCGGCGGGCGCCCCGGAAACGGCCTCCTGCCGGCGGCCGTGGCGCTCACCCTGGGGCTCCAAGCGGCCATCCTCTATGTGCCCGCGCTCCGGCCCGTCTTCGCGACGGCGCCGCTCTCCACGCCCGAGCTCCTGCGGGCGCTGGCCTGCGCGGCGGCCGTCTTCGCGGCGGTGGAGCTCGAGAAGGCGTTTTTGCGCCGGAAGACGCGCGCGAACGCCGCCTAGACCCGCCGGGCGGCCACCGCCTCCAAGACTTCTCCCGCGAGGTCCTGCCCCGCGAACCGCCCTACTTGCGCGATAGCGGCTTCTCCAAGGGCTCACAGCTCCCACGGGTATTGGAAGAAGACGCTCGGCTGCATGCCTTCGTCGCCCGCGGCGAGATCGAATCGATAGACCAGCCCCGATGCCGTGACGATCCTGAGCCCCGACCCGTAGGAGGAGCGCGGCTCGCGCCATAACTCGCCGCGGCCGTCGCCCGCGCCGGCGATCTCGTAAAAAAAGGCGACCTGCACGGAAGTCCGGACGTCTTTCATGATGAAGATGTCGAACGGCCTGATCTCATCGGTCAGGTTCCAGCGGAGCTCGCCGCCGAAGAACTCCGCGTGCGCGCCCTTGAAGCGGCCCATGGGATAAGAACGCATGCGGCTGAAGCCGCCGAGCGCCGTCGCCGTTCCATGCGCGTTCTGCGCGGCGAGCGTGCCCAGATACTCCTCGCACCGCGCGCGCTTGCCGGCGTCGGAAATCTCCGAGCAGTCGAGCCCCTGCTCGCGCGCGAGGACGGCGGGATCGGTCTGGCCGCGGCTGATCACGTGCGCGTCGGAGCGGAAGTAATTGAGGGCCCAGGTGCTGCGCCGGCCCAGCGGCAGGTAAGCCGTCGCGCTCCAATCGACCAGGAAATAGTCCGGGCCCGACCCCCGCCGCGGGGAGCGCCAGAGGCTCGGCTCCAGGCGCAGGCCGCGGCGAGGATCGATGTAGTCGTCGGTCATGTCGGCCCGCAGGCCGAATATCCCCATCGTCGCCCGGGATCTCGCCGAATTGTTCGATGAAAGGATCATGTTCCCGTCGCCGTCGCGCAGGGAGCGGAGCTCGGCCGTCCCCGCGTAGCAGCCGACGAACGCTTCGTAGCGCCGTTCGCTGAAGGTGGCGGTGAGCCGCGCTCCGCCGAAATACATGTCGCCGAACTCGGCGAGGCTGTAGTCGTTCTTGCCGGACGCCATCCCCCGCTTCGAGAAGCTCTGGAGCGTGGCGCGGCTCAAGTGCGCGCCCCCCGCGTCGAGCATCAGGAGCCGGGGAATCAGGTAGATCTGATCGACGGAGACGGCTTCTCCATGGACGTCGCCCAGGAACATCGTGCCGGCGACGTCGGCCTGGCTGCGGCCGACGTTGGTCGCCGCCCCCAGGACGCCGTAGCCCCAGCCGATGCCGGGAAGGTTGTAGACGTAGGGAACGACGGCATAGCCCGGCTCACCGGCGAACTGCGGGCGGCGGCGCTCGGCGACGACGCCGCCCTCGGCTCCCGCCGCGGCCGCGACCAAGACGCCGGCCGCCAAGAGCGCGGCGCGCATGGCTCCCACGTTGGTCTCCTTGCCCCGCTTTTGCCGGTCGCAACGTTCAGGCCAGGCCGGACAGGCCCGTTGCTAGACGAAGCGGGAGAGCGCGGTCGCGATCCCGAACAGGAAGAAGAGCGAGGCCGCGCCGTAGCGGATCCACTTCATCCGGACCGTCCCCGCGATCCTCTCGCCCAAGAAGACCGCCAAGCCGTCGGTGAACAGCATGCCGAGGGTGGTCCCGACGGTCACCGCGGCCGCCGACCGGTATTTCGCGGCCAGGGCGACCGTCGCGAGCTGGGTCTTGTCTCCCATCTCCGCCAGGAAAAACAGGACGGCGGTCGTCAGGAACGCGCCGAAGCGATGCGTCGCGCCGCTCTCCTCGAGGGAGTCGGGCTTGAGCGTCCAGATCCCGAAGGCGATGAACGTCGCCGCCAGCGCGAAGGCCATGACGTCCGGGCCGGCTTGACGGGCGACCCACTCTCCGAAAGTCGAGGCGAGCCCATGATTCAGGATCGTGGCGACCAGGATGCCCGCCATGACCGCCCAGGGGGATTTGAAGCGCGCCGCCAGGGAAAAGGCGAGCAGCTGCGTCTTGTCTCCCATTTCGCTGACGGCGACCAAGCCGAAAGAGCTGATGATCGATTGGACCATGTCAGGCCTAGCTCCCGCGGACGGCGGGCTCGATCCTAGGCGGCACAGCGCCCGCCGCCGCAGGCGCCGCGGCCGCAGGGGGGCTCGGGGGCCGATCCGCCTCGTCCGCCCTTGCGCAGGCCGGGCACGCGGCCGGATACCTTGACCATGCGGCCGAGGGCGCGGTCGTACTTATAGGTGCCGGAGGCCTCATCCGAGGCCGGGCGCGGACGCGTCGCGATCTTTTTGCTCATTAGGAAATATGGGGTCCCCGAAGGGCGCAACGCTCGGAACGAAGCTTCGGTTCCTCCGAAAGCGCCTCGGACTGACCCTGGACCGATTCTCGCAGATCACGGGCCTCTCGCGCAACGCGATCGGCCGGCTCGAGCGGGACGTTATCCGCCACGTCGAGAAGGAGCCGGTGCGCCCGCGGCATCTCAAGACCGAGCCGGCGTCGGTTACCGGCTCGAAGCGCCTGACGAGCAAAGAACGGGCGGCTTCTAATAAACTAATATCTAAGAAAGGGTCCGGGATTAATCCCGGAGGGTCGAGTGGTCGGGCCGCCACTCAAGGAGCGACCCATGTCCTACGGACTTCCAGCCCTCATCGGTCTCGGCCTCATCATGGCCCTCGTCTTGGTCCTGCCCTTTTCCGTGCGCTGGGTGGAAGAAGAGCTCGAGGCCTTCCTTCTCGTGATGGGCTGCCTGGCCGTCAGCATTTCGCGCCTGTGGACGGGGCATCTCGTCATGGAGGCGCTGGCCGAGCCGATCAAGATCTCCTGCGCCGTGCTGCTCTTCGGCTTCGCCTTCCGGCGCTTTCGTGGGACCATCGCCAACGGTGTGTCGAAACTCTCGGGCAGACTAGGTCTGCCGCTTTTCTCCTTCCTATTGGTGGTAGCGCTGGGACTGGCATCGAGCGTGGTCACGGCCATCGTCGCGGCCCTCGTGCTCGTGGAGGCCATCTCGGCGCTGCGATTGGACCGAGTCACGGAGCGCTCCCTCGTCATCCTGGCCTGCTACTCAATCGGCCTGGGCGCGGCGCTGACGCCGATCGGAGAACCGCTGTCGACCATCGCCACGGCGCGCCTGGCTGGCCCGCCGCACAACGCCGACTTCTTCTTTTTGGCGAAGCTCCTTTGGCCCTGGCTGCTACCGGGCATGCTCGTCCTCGGAGCCCTGGCGGCGCGCGAGAGCGGCGGAACCGTCCCGCGCTCCAAGGGGCTGTCGCAGGATGCCCCGGAGGATGCGTGGACGGTCTTTCGTCGCGCCTTAAAGGTCTATGTTTTCGTCGCGGCGCTTGTCCTGCTCGGCCGCGGCCTTTCTCCATTGGTCGAACGTTGGCTGATCCGCATGCCCGCGAGCGCTCTCTATTGGGCGAACATTTCCTCCGCAGCGCTCGATAACGCCACCTTGGCCGCCGCCGAATTGTCGCCGCGCATGGACATCGATAGGATTCGGGCCTTGCTGATCGCGCTCCTGGTTTCGGGAGGCATGCTCATTCCTGGGAACATTCCGAATATGATCTCCGCGCAGAAACTGGGCATCAAGAGCCGGGAGTGGGCGCGCGCAGCCGTTCCGCTGGGTCTTGTCATGATGACGGCCTATTTCTTCGCGCTGCAGGTGGCCGCGCGCTGAGCGACGCTACCGTTCCAGCCGGAACCACAGGAAGCCGTGCGCGGCCAAACTCATGACATAGGGCGCCGCGCCGATCGGGGGAAATCGCGTGTTGCCGAACATCTCCACCGGCGTCCAGCCCGTGAAGCGCTGGAGGTCGAGCTGAAACGGCTGCGCGTATCGCGAGAGGTTGATTAGAACCAGCAGGGTCTGACCCTCGTATTCTCTGAGATAGCACAACACTTTCTGGTTTGCCGGCTCCAACAGCTCGAATGTGCCGCGGCCGAACGCGGGATGCCGCCTCCGTATGCCGATGAGCCGCTTCATCCAGTGGAGGAGCGAGCCCGCTAGCCGTTGCTGAGACTCGACATTGATCGCCTGATAGCTGAACTCGGGATTGCGAATCGGCTGGGCGTAGAGCCGCTCGGGGTCCGCCGTCGAAAACCCCGCGTTGCGATCGGAACTCCACTGCATCGGCGTGCGCACGCCGTGACGGTCCTCCAGGTAGATGTTGTCGCCCATGCCGATCTCATCGCCGTAGTAAATCACCGGGCTTCCCGGAAGGGAGAGGATGAGGGACGCCAGCAGCTCCATGCGGCGCCTGCCGAAGCCCAGGAGCGGGGAAAGCCGCCGCCTTATTCCCTCGTTCACTTTCATCCGAGGCTCGTGCGCGTATTCGGCCAGCATGTACTCCCGCTCCTCCGGGGTGACCATCTCCAGCGTAAGCTCGTCGTGGTTGCGCAGAAACAAGGCCCATTGGCAGGAGTCCGGGATCGCCGGCGTTTCCCGGAGGACGTCGACGATCGGCCTGCGTTCCTCCTTGCGGATCGCGATAAAGATGCGCGGCATCAGCGGGAAGTGAAACGCCATATGGCACTCGTCGCCGTCGCCGAAGTAAGGGCGGACCGCGACCGGCAGTTGATTGGCTTCGGCCAGCAATATCCGCCCCTCGTAATCCTTGTCGATGGTCGCGCGCAGCTCTTTGAGGTAGGCATGCGTCTCAGGGAGATTTTCGCAGTTCGTGCCCTCTCGTTCGAAGAGATACGGCGCGGCGTCCACCCGGAAGCCGTCTAGGCCGCGGTCGAGCCAAAAGCGCATGACCTTCAACATTTCGGCGCGGACCTCGGGGTTGTCGTAGTTAAGATCGGGCTGATGGGAGAAGAAACGATGCCAGTAGTAGGCGTTCGCGACCGGGTCCCAGGTCCAGTTCGACTTCTCGGTATCCGTGAAGATGATCCCGGCATCCTTGTATTTCTGGGGGTTCTCGGACCATACGTACCAGTCCCGTTTCGGGCTGCCCGGCCGCCGCGCGGACTGGAACCAAGGGTGCTGATCGGAGGTGTGGTTGAGGACGAGATCGGCGACGACGCGAATCTTCCGTTCGTGCGCGGCTTTGACGAGACGCTCGAAATCCTCGACGGTCCCATAGTCGGGATGGATGGCGTAGAAATTAGAGATGTCGTAGCCGTCGTCGCGCAGGGGCGACGGATACATGGGCAGAAGCCAGAGGCAGTCGATCTCGAGCTGCCGCAGATAATCCAGCCTCTGCGTCAGGCCGTTGAGATCGCCGATCCCGTCGCCGTTCGAGTCGTAGAACGACTTGATCGGGACTTCGTAGAAAACGGCGTCTTTATACCAGGACGCGCCTTCCGCCACCTATGCCTCCCGCGGCGGCGAAGACCTCGCCGCCAAAAACTTGAGCAGTCGCTCCACATGTTTGCGATCCGAGAAGATATACTGCGCTCGAGAAGCGTTCACCCGGCCCACGCGGATCGTCAGCGCCCTCGGCCCCAAGGTGCGAAATCCCTCCTCGTCGGTGCGATCGTCGCCGATGAAAACGCCCATCCAGCCGTCCGGGAGTTGATTGCGGATCGCATCGAAGGCGTGCCCTTTATCCCATGGGACCGAGGAGCGGATGTCGTAGGTCTTCTTGCCCCGCAGAACGCGGAATTTGCCGCGCAATCCCGCGAACCGGTTGCGAACCCGATCCTCGAGACGTCTGATATAGCGCTTCGGCACTTTGCGGTAATGGACGGCCATGCCGAGCCCCTTGTTCTCGACGATCGCGCCGGGAATGGCCTTGAGGTCCTCTACCAAGGACCGCCAACTGGCGGCGTCGAGTTCGCCAGCGTGCGGATGAGTCCACCGAAGGCCCGGACCGTCGATCTGCAGGCCGTGGTTTCCCGCGTAATAGACGCCGGGCAGCCCGACCCGCTTCTTGATGTCCTCCAAGGCTCGTCCGCTTAGCACCGCCACCTTGATGTCGGGCCTGCGGATCAGGACCCGCAGTAGGCGCCGAATTCCGGGGGAAAGAACCGCCTTTTCCGGCGAATCGACGATCTCGGACAGGGTCCCATCGAAGTCGAGGCCGAGCAGGGTGGGGGAGGCGAGAAAGTCAATTTTAGCGAGACGATCTTGAACGCGAGCCCAATCCGTCATGCCGAGTGAACTCCCGGCCTCGGTTCCGGACGGATTTGGGTCAACTCCGTGATGAGATTTCCGGCCCAGCGATAGATGTTGTTTTCTTTCACGGTCTCCCTCAGCCGCCTCATGCGCGTGCGCCGTTCCTCGGCGGGCATCTCCAGCGCGTAACGGATGGCCTCGGCCGCCTGGTCGATGTCATAGGGGTTGACGATCAGGGCGTCGGCCAACTCGCGCGAGGCGCCGGCGAAGCGGCTGAGAACGAGCGCGCCGTCATCGTCTTCCCTCGCCGCGACGAACTCCTTGGCGACCAGATTCATCCCGTCGGACAGGGAGGTCACCATGCAGACGTCGGCCGCGCGATAATACGGCTCGATTTCCTTGTGGTTATGGTGCTTCTTGAGATAAACGATCGGGCGCCAATCGGAGGCCTTGAATTTCCAGTTGATGCGGTCGGCCTCGGCGTCGGTCTCTGCCAAAAATTGATTGTAGCGCTGGATATGCGTCCGGCTCGGGGCGCCGAGCTGCACGAAGGTGAAGCGGCCCCGGTACTTCGGGTGCTTGTCGAGAAATCGCTCCACGGCGCGAAAGCGCTCCAGGATGCCCTTGGTATAGTCCACGCGATCGACGCCCACCCCCAGGAATTCCGCCTTCGTCCTGAGCTCCTTGAGTAGCGCGGGCTTGTCGACTTTCACGGACGGGTCGCCGGCTTTATCCCTGTCCGGACCCGGGAAATGGACGCTGATGGGAAACGGCTTGACCGCCGTGAGATGGCCTTCCTTAATGACGGAAAAGCGCTCGCGGTCGATGCGGCATTCCATGGTGCGGTCGACGGTCTCGAGGAAGTTGTTGCAATGGTACTGCGTATGGAACCCCATCAGGTCGGCGCCCAGCATGCCGGAAACGAGCTCCGTCTGCCATGGGCAGATGCCGAACGACTCCGGATTCGGCCAGGGAATGTGCCAGAAAAGCGCGACGCGCGCATCGGGCCGCCTTTCTTTAATCATTCGAGGAAGGACGGCGAAGTGGTAGTCCTGGACGAGTACGCAGGGTGACTCCTGATCCTCGATCTCGTCAAGGGTGGCGTCCGCGAACTTTTGGTTGGCCGCGAGATATTGCGTCCAGTCCTCCGGGCGAAAATCAGGACGGACGTGGGCGATGTGGCAGAGCGGCCAAAGACCCTCGTTGGAGAAGCCGTAGTAGTAGCCGTTTTCCTCCGCGGCGCTGAGAGCGACGCGACGCAGCGTATACTGGGGGTCTTCCGGCGGCACCCGAACCCGGTTGCGCTTATCGACGAAGTCCCAATCCGCGTCGCCCGCGCCGTGCGCGATCCAAGTCCCGCCGCAGGCTCTCATCAACGGGTCGAGGGCCGTGACGACTCCGCCCGCGGGCACGATCACCTCGACTTCGCGGCCCTTATAGCGATGCATGTACGGCTCCCGGTTCGAGACGATGACGAGCGGTTGGCCGCCGAGCTTCATCTTGACGTGATCCTTGAGGCGCTCCGGGGTCCAAAGAGACTCAGAAATCTGGCGTAGCCGCGCCTCCTCCTCGGCGGCGGTCTTGGCCACCGAGAGGTGCCGCGCGAAGGTCTTGACCTCCTTGGCCATCGGCCCAAAAAGATCAGTATGCGGAAGCGGCGACGGCTCCGAGTCATCCCCCGCGCGCTGGTGCCTCATCCACTCGGCCATCTGCGCGACGGGAGCGAGAATGTCCCAGCGGACCACAAATAGGGTGACTAAGGCGATAAGAAAAACCTGGGTCAAAAGGCGAAGGAAGTTGTTTCTCCAGACATCGCGCAGCCGTGCGTGAACGTGAGTCGTGTCTTGAAGGATGATCAATGAGCCGGTGACGACGCCCTCGTCCGAGTGGAGAGCCAGCGTGTAAGCGTGCTGTTCGCCCGCCTTAAACTTTATGAACTTCACGACGGGAGTCTCGGACTTGAGCGCTTCGGCGGCCAGCCCAATGACGGTGGCGGCTTCGTCCTGGAGAACCGGGGTAGCGGCCAGCACGTCGCCTTTGGCGTCGGTGATCGCGATACCGCTCAGACGTCCGCGGTTGCTGAACTTGCCGACGAACTGCTGGATCTTCTTGCGGTCACGCGTGAACAACGCCGGATCGACGGCTGTGTCGATGCTCTCAGCGAGAATGGCGCTGCGGCGCTCAAGATCCTCAACGAGCCGGCCGCGCTCTGTGCGCAACTGGATATAGGTCGCCCCGCCGACGACAAGGCCGGCGGTGAGGGCGAGCGTGACAATGAGACGGGCCGTAATTCGCATGTGGTCTATGAAAGGATGGCGGCCCGACCATCCGAATCCTCCGGAAAGCGTCTCCGGACCCTTTGCTGACACGTTAGTTTACATTCTGAGGGAGCAAGTTGCCAGGGAAGCTTCTGCGAAATCGATCCCGCAACATCGGCTTCCCAATGAGAAAAGGCGAGGCCGGAGCCTTGACAAATAGGCTCCGGCCTCTTGACGCGTCAAGATCCGGGTCCCCGAAGGGACAGATCGGGGAACCAGATTAACGTTTAAACGCGTTATTTCCTCGTCCCGCGCACCTTCAGCGCCCCCGAAGGGTGCAACGCTCGGAACGAAGCTCCGGTTCCTCCGAAAGCGCCTCGGATTGACCCTGGACCGATTCTCGCAGATCACGGGCCTCTCGCGCAACGCCATCGGCCGCATCGAGAGGGACGTTATCCGCCATGTCGACCCGAGGATTCTCGGCAAGCTGATGGGGCATTTCGGGGATCGGCTCAAGGAGGTTTTCCCGGAGGGGGACCCTTACGATTGCATCATCCCGCCCAAGACTTTGGGCAGTTGGATCAAAAACCAAAGGCTGCGCCGCGGCATGGAACAGAAGGAGTTGGCGCGCCGCTTGGGCGTCCATGTTTTCACGATCGTCCGCTACGAACGCGACGCCTTCCAGCCGGATGCCGAGGTCCGGCGGCGGCTCATGAAGCTGTTCGGGCCGGGGCTTGAACGTTTCCTGGAACCGGCTACAATATCGGACGGAGCCCGCCGCCGCCCCGCGCCAGAGGGCGGCAGGACCCGGCGCTCCGTCCGTCATGAAGCGAAAAAACAGGCCGGTCCCGCGGTTCAAGACCGAAAGGGAAGAGTCGGAATATTGGGATAACCACTCGATCGTCGGGCGCCTATCCCACTTCCCGATCGAGAAGAACGTCCGCTTCCGCCGGCGGACCCGAGCGAGACCCGCTCGATAATGGCTTTATAACGCCCTAGCGGGCTATCGTCGGTCCATGGACCGATTGAAGCAGCTCCTGTTGGGCAAGCCACGCAACATCCGCGACCCGGACGTCTTCCACAAGATCTCGCTCGCCGCCTTCCTGGCCTGGGTGGGCCTGGGCGCGGACGGGCTTTCCTCATCCGCCTATGGCCCGGACGAGGCCTTCCGCGCGCTCGGCACTCATACCCACCTCGCCCTCTTCCTGGTCGTCATGACGGCGGTCACGATCTTCGTGATCTCCATCGCTTACTCGAACCTCATCGAGCACTTCCCGGGCGGAGGCGGCGGATATCTCGTCGCCACCAAGCTGCTCGGCGAGAAGGCCGGCGTCGTCTCGGGCTGCGCCCTTCTGGTCGACTACGTGCTGACGATCTCGGTGTCCATTGCGGCGGCCTCCGACGCGCTCTATTCCTTCCTGCCGCCCAGTTGGGCGGGCACCAAGCTCATGGCCGCGGGCATCGGACTATTGCTCCTGCTCCTGCTGAACCTTCGGGGAGTCCGGGAATCCGTGACGATACTCGCGCCCATCTTCATGGTTTTCGTCATCAGCCACGTCTTCATGATCCTATACGCCATCGGCAGCCACGTCCCTGTGCTCCCGCAGGTCTTTCACGGGGCGTCGATGGAGTTCCGCTCCTCGATCGCCACGCTTGGCTTCGCGCCCGTCGCCCTCATCCTCCTGCGAGCCTATTCCATGGGAGGCGGCACCTACACGGGGATCGAGGCCGTGTCCAACGGCGTCAGCATGCTGCGCGAGCCGCGCGTGCAGACCGGGAAGAAGACGATGTTCCTGATGGCGACGTCGCTGGCGTTCACCGCGGGCGGAATCCTGCTCGGCTATCTGCTGGTCAATGCCTCGCCCGCCGAAGGCAAGACGATGAACGCCGTCCTGCTGGAGAGCCTCTACGGGCGCTGGGGCGGCTTCGGTCACGCCCTGGTCGTGCTGACGCTGTTCTCGGAAGCAGCCCTGCTCATCGTCGCCGCTCAAGCCGGGTTCCTGGACGGCCCGCGCGTGCTCGCGAATATGGCCGTCGACTCCTGGGTGCCGCACAGCTTCTCGCGGCTATCGGACCGCCTCGTCACCCAGAACGGCATCTTTCTCATGGGCGCGGCCGCCATGGCGACGCTCATCTACACCAAGGGGAACATCACGACGCTCGTCGTCATGTACTCGATCAACGTCTTCCTGACCTTCTCGCTGACCGAGCTGGGGATGGCCCGTCACTGGATCACGCATAGGGCCGCCGAGCCGCGCTGGCGCAGCCAACTCGCCATTCACGGCACGGGTCTCGTGATGTGCGTCTGCATCCTCGGCATCACGCTGTACGAGAAATTCCTGGATGGAGGCTGGGTCACGGCCGTCATTACCAGCCTGACGATCGCGCTTTGCTTCTGGATACGGCGGCACTACCGCGAGGTGGGGGAGAAGATGAAGGGGATGGAGGTCATCCTCGAGTCGTCGCCGCTCAACGGAGAGGGCCTCGGCCCCTCCAAGCTGGACCGCAAGGCACCGACCGCCGTGCTGACGGTCTCCAACTTCTCCGGCTACGGCCTGCATCACCTGCTCGCCATCCAGCGGCTGCTGCCCGGCTACTTCAAGAACTTCGTCTTCGTCTCGGTCGGCGTCGTCGATTCCGGAAACTTCAAGGGCAGCGAGGCTGTCGGCCAGCTCGAGGCGGAGAAGCGCAAGGAGCTCGCCAAGTACGTCGCCTGGGCGCGCCAGCACGGCCTCGAAGCGGACTCTCGGCTGGCGATCGGCACCGAGACCATCGCGACGCTCGAAGAAGCGCTCATCGAGCTCTCGCGAGAATTTCCGCGGATGATCGTGTTCACGGGCAAGCTCATCTTCAAGGAGGAGCGCTGGTATCAGCCCATCCTTCACGCCGAGACCGCCTCCTCGATCCAGCGGCGTCTGCAGTTCAACGGCGTGCAGGTGATCGTGCTCCCCGTGCGCGTCCAATGAAGCCTCGATTCGGAGAATCTCATGCCGATAGCCCTGCTCCCGCGGATGTGATAGGTTAAGCCGATGCCGTCGCCGTTAAGGGAGTACGCTCTTTCCATCGTGGCCGCCGCCGCCTGCACCGCGGCGTGCTTCGCTCTTTCTTCCGTTCTGACGCTCACGGACCTCGTGATGGTCTACTTGGTCGGCGCGCTCGTCGTCGCCGTGCGCGGGCGGCGCGGCCCGGCACTCCTCGCCGCCCTGCTCGCCGTCCTCGCCTTCGACTTCTTCTTCGTGCCCCCGCGCTACACGTTCCACGTCGAGCACCCGCAGTACGTGGTCACGTTCGTCGTCATGTTCGGCGTCGTGTTCCTAATCAATCACCTGGCTCTGCGCATCCGCAGCCAAGCCGAAGCCGCCCAACGGACCGAGATCGTCGCCGCCAGCGAGAAGCTCCGCAGCTCGCTTCTCAGCGCGGTATCCCATGAGCTGCGCTCGCCGCTCACCGCGATCCTCGGCTCAGCCACGACCCTGCTGCACGGGCGTAAGGAGGATGCCGGGCTCATCGAGAACATCCGCGATGAAGCCGAGCGCCTGAGCCGCCTGGTCCACAACCTCATCGAGACGACGCGACTGGAGTCCGGCGCCGTGCTCAAGAAGGAGCCCCACTCGCTCGAGGAGGTGGTCGGCACCGCGCTGGAACGCTGCGAAAAGCAGCTCGCCGGCCGGCGTGTCGAGGCCGATCTGCCTGAGAACCTGCCGCTCGTGCCGCTCGATCCCATCCTGATGGAGCTCGTCTTCGTGAATCTCCTCGAGAACGCCGTGCTGCACGCGCCGAAGGCGTCGATCGAGATCTCGGCCCGCGAGCGCATGGATTTCATCGAGATCTCCTTCGCGGACGATGGGCCGGGGCTAAAGAGCGAGGACACCGAGCGCGTCTTCGAGAAATTCTATCGCGCCAGCGCGGCTCCGGGCGGCGCGGGCCTCGGCCTCGCCATCTGCAAAGCCGTCATCGAAGCGCACGGGGGGACGATCAAGGCGGAGAATCTCCCCACGGGCGGCGCCGTCTTCCGTCTGACGCTGCCGCGAGGCAAGGCATGAGCGAGCGTTCGGAAGTCGTCCTGGTCGTCGACGACGAGCGGGCCATCCAGCGGTTCTTGCGGCCCTCTTTGGAGGAGGCCGGCTACACGGTGCTCGAGGCCTCGACCGGCAAATCGGCGCTCGAGCTAGCCGTCGCCAAGAAGCCGGCCGTCGTTCTCTTGGACCTTACCCTGCCCGACATGGACGGGCTCGACGTCCTCAAGCGCCTGCGCGAATGGAGCTCGGCCCCGGTCATCGTCGTCTCGGCGCGGGGAGAGGAGTCCGACAAGATCGCGGGTCTCGACCAGGGCGCCGACGACTATCTCATCAAGCCGTTCGGCGTCGACGAGCTGCTGGCCCGCATCCGGGTCGCACTACGCCATGCCGAACGGGCCGCGCGCGACCCCGAGCCGCTGTACGAGCACGGCGAGCTCAAGATCGATCTCACGGCGCGGCGCGTGTGGGTGGCGAAGAAAGAGGTTCGCCTTTCGCCGCTCCAGTACAACCTGCTCGTGGCTCTCGTTCGCAACGCGGGCCGGGTCGTCGCCCAGAAACAGCTCTTGAAGGAGCTTTGGCCCGAAGGCGGCAGCACGCCTGAGGCGCTTCGCATCCTGGTACACCAGACGCGCCACCGGATCGAGAAAGAGCCCGTGCGGCCTCGCCACCTCAAGACGGAGCCTGCCGTCGGTTATCGCCTCGAAGCTCCGGATGAATAGGCTTCGGTGGGCGATCCTCGCCGCAGTCTTGGCGGCGGGGCCGAGCGTTCACGCCCAGCAGACGATCTTCAACGTGCCGTCGGCCGATGTGCTCGACTCCAGGAGCGTCTACGTCGAGAGCGACTGGTACGCCAAGCCATGGGACTCGGGAGCCGGCCGCGCAGCGGTGACGACGATCCGGGGCGTCGTGGGCCTGGGTCGGGGGCTTGAAGGGGGCGTCAACATCGGGTCCTTTGATCTCCTGAACGAGTCGACCCCCTTCGCGGACGCCGCTCTCAAGTGGAAGCCCGCCGCCGTTCAATCGGACATGGGCGGGCTTTACGTTGGGACGCACGCCGGAGTCGGATTGAGCGGCGCCGTGCGCGGCGTCGGCCGGAGCCTCACCTACGGCGCCGCCTACGCGAAGCTCGGCAGGTTGGGCACACGGATCGGGGCGGGCCCCTATTACGCCACGCGGCAGGTCTTCGGCGCCGAGCGCGGCGGGGCGCTGGCGACGGTCGAGCAGCCTACCGGCGTCAGCGGCCTGACGGCGGCCGCGGACTGGTTTTCCGGCCGAGGCGGATACGCCACGCCCGGCGTGATCTTCAACCGAGCTCCGCTCACTTGGTATCTCGGCTACGGCTTCGCCAACTCAGGACGAGAGGCCGATGTGCTGACGGTCGAGCTCGGAATCACCTTCGCAAGCCCGTGAGTGAATCGCGGGGGAATCGGTTCACCGATCTGCACCTACCCGCCGGTCTCAAAGCGCCGCAGCGAGTCCCTGAAAAAAGCGAGGCCAGGGCTTGACAATTCAGCCCTGGCCTCTTGACACGTCAAGATCTGGGTGACCGAGGGGACTTGAACCCCCGACCTCCGCGTTCACAGCGCGGCGCTCTAACCAGCTGAGCTACGGCCACCAGTGGCGACATTATAGCACTGTCCTCCTCTTAAGCGGCCTAGGCC
>JACQJQ010000001.1 GCA_016204945.1 Elusimicrobiota bacterium | reverse complement strand
GCCGCGCCGCCCGCGCCGACCGACTTGCTCGCCGCCTCGCTCCCGCGTGAGCCGGGTCGCGAGCGCGCCCCGAGCAGGGAGGCGGGCAGGGCCCTGACCTCCAGGGCGATGAACAGCATCGGCAGGTTCGCCGCGGCGGCGAGCAAGGACATGCCGAGCGTCGAGCCGAGAAAGAGGGCGACGAGGACGTCGTCCTCGCCGTCGAGCCCCAGCGCGAGGGGCAAGGCGCCGAGGCAGATCAGATACTGCCAGCCGGCGCTCTTCGAGTCGCACAGGAGGATCGGCGACGCGAGGGCGACGTCCGGCGCCCGCAGCGCCAGGACCATCGCGGACGCGACGGCGGCGACCGCGAGCGCCCGCAGCACGAGCGCGGGGGGCCGCCGCATCAGGCCGAGCGACAAGGCCCCGAGAACGCCGGCCGCGAGCGCCGCCTGCGGAGCCAGGGCGATCGTCATCGCACGAGCCCCCGGAGCGAGGGCTCGAACCACGCGAGCCACGGCATGGGCGCCGCGCCGATCCACAGCATGAGGGCGCAGAGTGCCCAGAGGACGGCGCGCTCGCGCGCGACCAAATCCGTGATCTTCCCGCTGACCGAGCCGGGACCCGCGGGCGCCCAGAACACGGCCTGGAAGGCGGGCAAGGCGTAGGCCGCGGCAAGGGTCACGCCGAGGAGCCCCGCGAAGGCCAGCACGGGCAGGGCCGAGAGCGCGCCGGAGAGCGCCATGAACTCGCCCACGAAGCCGTTGAGGCCGGGAAGGCCGATCGAGGCCAAGGTCGAAAAGCCGAAGAAGAAGGCGAGGTGCGGCGCGCGCGAGGCGAGGTCGCCGAAGTCGGAGAGGCCGCGCTTATGCGAGCGCTCGTACAGGAATCCGACCATCAGGAAGAGCGCCCCCGTCGTGAGGCCGTGGTTCACGAGCTGCAGGGCGCCGCCGGCCAGGCCCTGGCTCGTGCGCGAGAGCACGCCGAGCAGGCAGAAGCCGAGGTGGGCGATGGAGGAGTAGGCGATCATGCGCTTGAGGTCGGTCTGCGCCATCGCGCACAAGGCGCCGTAGATCGTGCTGAACGCGGCCAGGCCGCCCAGGATCGGAAGCGCCTCCCATGACAGCACGGGAAACAGCGGGAAGGCCACCCGCAGCAGGCCATAGACGCCCATCTTGAGCATCACGCCGGCCAGCATGACCGACCCGGCGGCGGGCGCCTCGGTGTGCGCGTCGGGCAGCCAGGTGTGCAGGGGCACCATGGGAATCTTCACCGCGAAGCCCAGCACCAGTCCCCAGAACGCCAGCGGCGCGGCGCCTCCGAGCGCCCCCGCGTCGAGCGCCGCGAGGTCCCACGTCCAGACGCCCACGGCGCGGTGATGCGCGCAGACCAGCGCCAGCAGGGCCAGCAGCATGAACACCGAGCCCGCGAAAGTGAAGAGGAAGAACTTCAGCGCGGCGTGCAGGCGGTTGCCGCTGCCCCACAGGCCGATGATGAAGAACATCGGGATCAAGGTCGCTTCCCAGAACACGTAGAACAAGAACAGGTCGCGGGCGAGGAAGACGCCCGTCAGCGCCGAGGCGAGCGCCAGGAAGCAGGCCCAGTAGCCCGCGGGGACGTCCAACTCCCAAGAGGCGGCCACGCAGACGAGATTCAAGAAGGCCGTCAGCGCGATCAAAGCCATCGAGAGAGAGTCGGCGGACAAGCGGTAGGAGATGCCGTACGCCCAGCTCGGACCCAGCTCGGCGACGGCCGACGAGGCGCCGCTCGCATGCTGCAACCAGCCGGCCATGCCCGCGGCCCCGAGAAACGCCGCGGAAAAGGCCAGGGCCGCGTACTTGGCCCGCGATCCCGACAGGGCGCACGACGCGGCCCCGACCAAGGGCAGGACCCAGAGCGTCGTCAGGGGCATGCTCACCTCAGCGCCCTCGCGAGCAGGAGCGCCGCGCCCACGGCCATCCACCAGAGATAGTCGTTCACGCGTCCCTGCGCGGAGCGCGCGATCGCCGCGCCCGCCGCGCGGGCGCAGCCGGCCGTGCCCTCGACGAGGCCGTCCAGACGCCTGCGATCGAGGGAGTTCCCGACGTAAACGGCGGTCCGGGAGACCGCGGACGCGCAGAGGTCGACGACGGTCTTCCAGCCGAAGTCGGACTCGAACGCCGCTTCGACGAAGCCGCCGCGCCAGCGCCAGTCGAAGCCGGGGTCCGACATCGTCAAGCGCCACGCCGCCAGCGCCCCGAGAGCCGCCATCAGCAGGCCGAGCCCCGCCACGAGCCAGTCGAGGCGCGGCAGGAACGGCTCGCCGGGCAGGTTCAGCACGACGCTGAGCTCGGGAAGACCGCTCGGCAGGCCGCGCATGCCGACGACGACGAAGCGCTCGATCGGCGCCTTGAGCAGGCCCGCGAGAGCCGCGCCCAGCGCCAGAAACAGCACCGGAACGGCGAGGACCGGCTCGGCCTCGTGGACGCGCGGAGCCCGCTGCTCGGGACGCGCTCCGAGGAAAACGAGGAACAGCATGCGGAAGATGTAGAACGCGGAGCCCGCGGCGACGAGCATGCCGGCGGCGGCCAGGGCGCCTCCGTGGTGCCAGGCGGCGTCGAGGATCGCGTCCTTGCTGAAGAAGCCGCCGAAGGGAAACACGCCCGCGAGCGAGAGCGCCGCGAGCAAAAAGGCCGCGAAGGTCAGGCGCATGCTCGCGCGCAGGCCGCCGACGTCGTCGACGCTCGCCGTCGGCTGATGCAGGGCGTGCGCGATGTTGCCCGCGCAGAGGAACAGGGCGGCCTTGAAGAAGCCGTGCACGATCAGGTGGAAAAGCGCCGCCCCCACCCGGCCGAGGCCCAAGGCCAGCATCATGAGGCCCAGGTGGCTGACCGTCGAGTAGGCGAGGATGCGCTTGAGGTCCTTCTTGGAGCCCGCGACGACCGCGGCGAACAAGGCGGTGGCGGCGCCGATCCACGCGACCAAGTGCGGCAGGCCCTCCACCGCGGCGATCAGCGGCCACGAGCGCACGAGCAGGAACACGCCCGCCGTCACCATCGTCGCGGCGTGCATCAGCGCCGAGGTCGGCGTCGGCCCCTCCATCGCGTCGGGCAGCCAGAAGTAGAGCGGCAGCTGCGCGGATTTCGCGCACGCGGCCCAGATCAGGCACACGCCGATGAGCGGCAGCAGCTCGAAGGAGGCGCCGCTGCCCGCCTTCAGGTACAGCAGGTGGAAGTGGGTGACCTTGAACTGAAGGACGATCAGGAGCACGGCGAACAAGAGGCCGAAGTCCCCCACGCGATTGGTCAGGAAGGCCTTCAGCGCGGCCTTGCGCGCGGACTCCTTGTGAAACCAGAAGCCGACGAGAAGATACGAGGCCACGCCGACCAGCTCCCAGAACAGGTACAGCTGGACGAAATTATTGGCCGTCAGCAGGCCGATCATCGCGAGGAGGAACAGGTGGAAAACCAGGAAAAAACGGGAGAAGCCCGCGTCGCCCTTCATGTAGCCCGCGGCGTACAGGTGGATCAAGGAGCCGACGAGGCTGACCATCGCGAGCACCGCCGCGCCCGGGCCGTCGACGCGCAGGCCGAAGTCCACGCCGAAGGCGCCGGCCTCGGCCCAGCGGAAAAGGTTCAAGTCGAAGCTGTGCCCGGCATAGACGTCGGCCGCGAGCCAAAAGGACGCCCCGGTGACGACGGCGCAGGACAGCAGGATCGGCAGGTGCGTCCATTCCGGCTTCACCCGCCGCATCACGAAAAAGCCGAAAAGAATCGCGGACGCGGGGGCCGCGAACAGGAGCCAGGCGGCCAGCGGCACTTGGGCGGCGGTCATCCTTGGAGCTCCGTCAGCAGCGCGGCGTCGGCGCCGCGCCCGCCGCGCCGCAGGCGCAGGATCAAGGACAGGCCGACGACCGCCTCGGCGGCGGCGACGGCGATGACGAGGGCGGCCGCCGCGAGCGCCTCCGCGTCGTCGAAGATCCCGGCGTGATGGACCAGGCTCACGTTGACCGCGGCGAGCATCAGCTCAAGGCCGAGCAGCATGGCCAGGAGCTGGCGCCTCAGGACGACGATCGCCAGGCCGAAAAAAAACAGGGCGCCCGTCGCCGCCCACACGACCGCGGTCAGGCTATGGGTCACGCAGCCCCCGGTCCGGGGCGATCGCGAGGGCGGCCAGGAACATGAGCAAGGTCACGGCCTCGGTGGCCAAGGCGTAGGGCTTGAACAGCGCCGCGCCCAAGCGCACCTGCAGCGCCGGGTCCACGGCCACGGCCGCCGCGGCGGCGCCCCCCCTCGAAAGGATCGCGGCGGCCTCGACGGCGGCCGCGATCAGGCCGAGCCAGGCCAGCGGCCTGGGAAAGGAGAAGTCGGCGAAGCGCTCTCCCTCCGAGCCGGCCGCCATGATCGTGACCACGACCAGGACCATCACGGCGCCCGCGTAGATCATGACCTGGAGAAGGCCGAGCAAAGGCGAGCCGCATAAGAGGAATAGGACCGCGGTCTGGAGCAGAACGACGAGGAGGCTGACCGCGCTCACGTAAAGGGAACGGTGCAGGAGCATCACCCCGGCGAAGAAGACGGCGACGACGCCCGCGGCCAGCGCGGCCAAGACGATCATTGGGCCGCTATTTTAGCGATTTTTAGCCGCACGGTCCAATCTCCTTGGCGAGGGCGGCGGCCTCGTTGAGCACGGAGGGCTCGGACACCTTGAGCCCCCAAAGGACGAAGACGCTCAGGAGCGACGGCACGAGATAATAGACCGCGCGGTAGAGAAGCGCGGCGACGAGCGCCCGGCCGCCGTCGTAGCCGAACGCCGCGAGCAGGGCCGCCGTCGAGCCCTCGGCCACGCCGAGCCCGCCGGGCAAGGCCGGGATCAAGGTCGCTCCCTGGCCGACCGCGAACACGGCGCTCAAAGTGCCCAGGGGAAGGGTCTCGCCCACGGCCCGGAAGCACATCCACAACGAGACCAAGGCGAAGCCCCAATCGAGGCAGGTGTAGAGCACCGCGAGCGTCAGGCGCCCGTGCTCATGGCGGATGCGGGCAAGCCCGTGCGCCATCTGCCGCTCGAAGGCCATGAAGCTTTCCGGGGGGATCTGCCGGCTCGACAGCCGGAAAGCGGCCTGATTCGTCCAGTGAAACAGCCGGCGCGCCGCCTTCATGCGCAGGTTGCCGTTCAGGAACAGGGCGATCAGCCCGCCGGCGGCGACGATCAGCATGACCAGGCCGGCCGCGCCCTCGACCAAGCCGGCGCGGCTTCCCTGCAGGCGCAAGGCCAAGGTCGCCAAGCCCTGCGCCAGGATCGCGGCGAGCACGGCGTAGAGGATGACGGCGGTGAGCGCGGACGCGACGATCGTCGTCGCGATCGGCACGAAGCGCTTGTGCAGCAGGTGCGCCTTGAGCGCGAAGCCGCTCACGCCCCCCGAGGAGACCACGTAGTTCGCCGTCGTCGAGACGAGCGAGATGCCGAGCACGGTCGGCGCGCCGAGCGGATGCCCGAGCAGGGCCAGCACCGCCGAGAGCGCGAGCCCGCCCATCGTCTGGCTCGCCAGCGCGCAGAGCAGGGCCGCGCCCGCCCAGCCCCACGACAGGCCGCCCGCGGCCGCGCGGACCTGGGCGTAATTGGAGCCGATCACCCACGCGAGCAGGCCGACGGCGAAGACCGCTCCGAGAACGACGGCGACGCGGCCCCCGCTTTTCACGGCGCTATGCTATCAAAAAGGCCGCGCGCGTATTGACGCCGCATCGAAGTCCCGCTACACTGCCGGGGTGAAAAAAGTGGTGGTCGTCGATGACGACGACGACATGCGCGAGCTCATGTGCATGCTCCTGCGCGAGCGCTACGAGGTCTCCTCGGCCAACGACGGGGCCCGGGGCCTCGAGGTCGTGCGCGCGGTGCGCCCCGACCTCATCGTGCTCGATCTCTTGATGCCGGTCATGCACGGCTTCGAGGTCTGCCGGCGCCTGCGCGCCGACCCGGAGCTGAAGGGCACCAAGATCCTCATCAGCTCCTCGAAATCCTACCGGCACGACATGCGCACGGCGGTCGAGGAAACCGGCGCCGACAGCTACATCGTCAAGCCCTTCGAGATCGCCGAGTTCAACCGCCGCGTCGACGAGATGGCCCAAGGGCTCTGATGCGCGTGCGATTCTGGGGCGTGCGCGGCTCGATCCCGTCTCCCGGCCCGAAAACCGTCCGCTACGGCGGCAACACGCCCTGCGTCGAGCTCTCCTGCGGCGGCGAGACCTTGATCGTGGACGCGGGCACCGGCATCCGCGAGCTCGGCCTCGACCTGCTCAAGCGCGCCGCGGGCGGGCCGGTCAAGGGCCGCCTGTTCATCGGACACACGCACTGGGACCACATCCAGGGCTTTCCCTTCTTCACGCCCCTGTTCCTGCCCACGACGAAATTCCAGGTCTACGGAATGCACGGCACCACGCGGACTTTCCAAGAGGTGATGGCGGGTCAGATGCACTCGACCTACTTTCCCCTTCAGCTCAAGGATCTCGGCTCCAAGCCCGAGTTCATCGAGGTGACCGGCCCCCTGCAGGCGGGACCCGTCAAGGTCACCTACCACTTCCTGAACCACCCGGGCATCACCATCGGCTATCGCTTCGAGCACGAGGGCAAGGTCGTCTCCTACATCAGCGACCACGAGCCCTACGGCGCGCTGAACGCGAGGGGCGAGTTCAGCGACAAGGAGGACGCGGCGATCTCGCGCTTCGTCGCGGGCTCCGACCTCCTGATCTGCGAGGCGCAGTACACCCCCGACGAGTACAAGCTCAAGCGCGGCTGGGGCCACAGCACCTTCGCGGACGTCCTCGACCTGGCCGAGAAAGCCGAGGTCAAGCGCATGGCCCTGTTCCACCACGACCCGCTCCACGACGACGCGAAGCTCGACGCCCGCCTCGTCGAAAGCCTGGCGCTGATCTCCTCGCGCAGGCTCGCCATCGAGTGCTTCGCCGCGAAGGAAGGCCAGGTCGTCGAGCTCTAGAAAAGCGCCGCGGCGACGAGGACCATCATCGAGAACGCCGCGAACATCAGGCCCAGCCGCAGCGAAAACGGTCGGTACTCGAAGCGCACGACGGATGTCCCGCCCGGGACCGCGACGGCGCGAAACGCGTAGTCGGCGCGGCGCACGCGAGCGGACGCGCCGTCGACCGTCGCCTCCCAGCCGGGAAACCAGCCGTCGAGCAGGACGAGCCAGCCGGGGCCGTCGGAGGCGACCTCGACGACGACCGCGTTGGCGCCGTCGTCGGCGACGCGCGCCGTCCCTTTCGCGCCTTTCGCGGCTGTTTCCGGAAACAGCCCGTCGTCGAACCAGACCAGGCGCGCGGGATCGAAGCCCGGCGCGCGGACCGCGGCGAAAACTTCCTCCTCGCTTCCCGCGCGGGCCGCGGACACGAACAGCGCGCGCTTCGCCGGGACCGGCGCGGCGAAGACGAACAGGTCTCCCGCGTGTATTTTCCTCCAGCCCTTCGGCGCGGCCGCAACGGTCTTTCCGGTCGCGGCGACCACGCCAATACCGAGCAAAGCCGGGTTCGGGGGCATGTCCCGCGCTCCCGCGTAAAAATCGAAGTCGCGCGCGCGGCCGGCGACGAGACGCTCGTAGCGCCGGGGCACGATGAAGTCCCGCCCGCGCGCGTCGCGCAGGCGCTGCGTCATGCCCACGTTGGGCTCGAGCGCATGCCCGAGCGCGAAGACGCGCCCCTCGCCCGCGGCGTCCCTCATCGCCGCGAGCGCCGCGGTCGGCGGATAGAAGGTGGACGCGGGCGCGGAGGGATTGACGTCGAGCGCCGCAACGAGGCAGAACGCAGCCGCAAGCCACGGCGCCCAGGAACGGCCTCGCGGGGAAAGCGCCCAGAGCGCCGCGGCGCACTCCGCGGCGAATAGGAGCAGGACCCCGGCCGCGAACGCCGTCTCCGCCGGCCGCAGTTCCTCGAGATGGAGCCAGACCTTCCCCCCGTACGCGCCGGCCGCGAGAAGGACGGCCAGCCATGCCGACCGCGCCAGCCGGCGCCGCTCCTTGAGGGGCAGGTCCGCGGGACTCAACTCGGAGCCCAGGCCCGCGAGCACGGCCACGCCGAAGCACCAGACGAGCAGGAGGCGCGTGGGGTTCACCGACTCATAGCCGGGAAGAGCTTTCCACAGCCACGGAAGAGGGGGCGCGCCGAGCGCCGCCAGCAGGCCGAGCAGCGCCAGGCCCGCGTGAAAGCGGACTTCCCCGTCGCGGCGGCGGACGACGGCGGCCAGCGCCGCGAGGGCGAGCGGTATCAGCCCGGTCCAGGCCGCGCGCTCGATGAAATTGCTCTCCGGGCCGAAACCGAACAGCCCCGCGAGAATCTCGGCGCCGCGCGCGGGCGAGCCCGAGGCCAGCGGCATGAGGAGATGCAGCGGCAGCCACGACCCGATATGCGCGCTCCAGCGCGCGAGGCCGTGGGAGGCGGAGGACGTCGAGCTCAGGCCGTGGTACTCGAGGTAAGGAAGAAGCGCCGGAGCGGCCAGGCACGCGCCGAGCAGCGCGGCACTCATCGACAGGCCGATAAAACGCGCGCGATCCGGACGCGGAGCGCGCGCGGCCAGGAAGACGGCGTAGGCGGCGGCCGCGCCGAAGG
>JACQJQ010000050.1 GCA_016204945.1 Elusimicrobiota bacterium | reverse complement strand
TGCCTCGGGTATTACAGCCTGCTGGCGGCGGCGCTCGTGGGGCCGGGCGGCGCCGTTCACGCCTTTGAGCCGGCGCCGCCCTTGCTTCCCCTGCTGCGCCGAAATTTAAGCGGCAAGCCCAATATTCGGATCGTCGACAGGGCGGTGAGCCGGGCCGCGGGCTCGGCCCAATTTCACGTTTCTCCGCTGCCGTTCGTCGGCAACTCCTCGCTCCGAGCCGATTGGCAGAAAAGAAAGACGGAGCGCATGACCGTGGAGACGGTCAGCCTGGACGACTACTGCCGCTCCGTCGGGGTATTCCCGGATGTCGTCAAGCTCGACGTGGAAGGGGTCGAGGACGACGTTCTAAGGGGCGCCGGGCGGCTTCTGCGCGAAAGGGCGCCGCTTCTCGTCTTGGAGGTGTTCGCGCCCCTCCTGGAATCGGACCGCGAGGCCTTTCGGATTCTGCGGGAGTTCGGCTACGCGCCTCATGCCATCGAGAAGGACGGCCGGCTGCGGGCGCTGAGCGCCGAGTCGGTGGACTCCTACCTCGCGAGCCTCAAGGAGCGGTACCGGCGCATCCAGGATTCGCCGAACGATTTCGACAATCTGGTCTTCAAGCGGGCATGAGCCGAATCCTCATTGACAGGCGCATCCGTTGGGGGGGCGTTCGTTCGCGGCGCTCCGACCTGCTGCTCATTTCGGCGATCGCCGTCGTCGGCTTGGCGTACGGCCTTGGCTACCGCCTGGATTGGAGCGAAGAAGCCGGCCGCCCCGAAGAGGACCAGGAGGTGGCCGAAATCGCGGCCCCCGCGTCGATCTCGCCGCCGGCCGTCCTCCCCGCTCCGGAGGCGCCGTCGATCGGCCCCGCGCCGGCGCCGTCGATCGTCCCCGATCCGCGCGGGGTCCAATGGGAGGCGATGACGGGCGAGCTGGCCAAGCTGGCCGCGCGGTATCCCGGCCGCGTCTCGATTTATCTCAAGGATCTTAAGTCGGGAAAGACGTGGATGCACCACCCTGACGATCTCTTCCCGGCCGCGAGCCTGATCAAGGTCCCCGTCATGGTCGCGGCGTTTTATAAGATTCGCGACGGGCAGCTGGCCCTCGATGAGCGCATCGCGATCACGCGGCGCAACCGCGTCGGCGGCTCCGGCTCGCTCAAGTGGCGCCCCAACGGCACGAGGCTCACCGTGCGCGAGCTCCTCGTCCACATGATCAACGAGTCGGACAATACGGCGACGAAGATGATCCTCGACCGCCTCGGCATCGGCTACGTGCAGCAGCAGTTTCCCCGCATGGGCCTCCTGTATACGGGCATCTATGAGGAAGGCATGAGCATCAGAGGCGGGCGCGTCATGCATGAGAACTACACGACCGCGCGGGAAATGGCCTCGTTGATGGACAGGATTTACACGGGCCAGGCCGTTGATAAAGTGTCGAGCGAGGTCATGCTCGACATCTTGAAAAAGCCCAAGGCCGTCGCCTCGCGCCTGGCCAAGGGCATGCCTCGGGGCTGGGAGATCGCGCATAAGACGGGCCTGCTGCGCCAGGCCTGCCACGACTCCGCGATATTCCTGACCCCGAACGGGGACTACTCCATGACCGTCCTGACCGGCCAAAATCGTTCTTATTCCCTGGCCAAGGACTTCATCACCAAGGCCGGCAAGGTCACCTTCAGGCATTACGCCGGCCCCCAGTATTACGCGAAGGCGACCCCCCGCCGCAGGGCGCGGGCGGCGCGCTGAATGCGCCTGCTTCTTTTCCTTCTTCTGGCCGCCCCGGCTTCGGCCGGCGATGACGGCTACGACGATCCGCCCGCGATTCAGCGCTCTCTGGCCGAGCTCCAGCTCGGTGACAGCCTTGAAGAAGTTCAGCGCATCTATCCGCCCGCTCAGGATTGGCCCTCGTATGTCGACCCGCGCGGGCGCGTGAGGCGCTACCGCGTCGAGCGCGCGTACGCGAAGAGTTTCCCGAACCGGACGCAGGCGCTGATGCTCGGCTTCAAGAGAGGGCGGCTGGTGGATATTCAGGTCATCTACGACGCCAAACGCTCGGGCGAGAAACCTTACGAGGAGTTGGCGCGAGACCTCGCCCTCACCTACGGCGATGGAGACCGCTCCGGGAATAAATTCTGGTGGACCGACGCCCGCACCGTTTTGCGCGTGTTTCCCGTCGAGGTGCCGACGTTCAAGGACGGCGCGCGCGGCGTCGAGTGGCGCACGGCATTGCGGGTTCTTGAAAAAGACCTCTACGAGCGCACGGATTAGGCAACTTTTTAGCCCCCTCGATCGTATGGTAGGGCGGGGTCTCGAACGCATTCGAACAGTAGTCGAACAAAAATCGAACTTGTGTTCGAATTTGACTTCTGCTATACTGGTTCCCTTGGGCCCCCGAAGCGATGGGGAGACTCGAGGAGGGAGAAATCACTCAATGGCAAACACGGACACGGGCAAATCGAAGGCGTTGGAGCTGGCGATGGCTCAGATCGAAAAGGCTTACGGCAAGGAGGCGGTGATGATGCTCGGAGACCGCGCGGCCAAGATCAAGATCGACGCGATTCCCACCGGCGTGCTGTCCCTCGATCTGGCGCTCGGCGTGGGCGGGTTTCCGCGCGGGCGCATCATCGAGATCTACGGACCCGAGTCCTCGGGCAAGACGACTTTGGCCCTGATGGCCGTGGCCCAGGCGCAGAAGCTCGGCGGCGCCGCCGCCTACATCGACGCGGAGCACGCGATGGACCCCGCGTACGCGAAGGCGCTCGGCGTGGACATCGACGGCCTGCTCATCGCCCAGCCCAATTGCGGCGAGGAGGCCCTGGAGATCACCGAGAAGCTCGTGCGCTCCTCGGCGCTCGACGTCATCGTGATCGACTCCGTCGCGGCCCTCGTTCCCCGAGCCGAGATCGAAGGCGAGATGGGCGACAGCCATATGGGGCTGCAGGCCCGCCTCATGAGCCAGGCCCTGCGTAAGCTGACCGCGGTCGTCGCGCAGAGCAAGACCACCATCATCTTCATCAACCAGATCCGCAACAAGATCGGCGTCATGTTCGGCAACCCCGAGACGACGACCGGCGGCCTGGCGCTGAAGTTCTACTCGACCCTGCGCCTTGAGATACGGCGCATCGAGAACATCAAGGAAGGCGACGTCGTCGTCGGCGCGCGCGCCCGGGTCAAGGTCGTCAAGAACAAGGTCGCTCCGCCCTACCGGACGGCGGAGTTCGAGATGATCCACGGCTTCGGCGTGTCCCGCGAGGGCTGCCTGATCGATCTCGGCGTCGAAGCCGCGATCGTCGAGAAGTCCGGCTCCTGGTACCTCTACGAGGGCGAGCGCCTCGGCCAGGGCCGCGAGAACGCGAAGGCCTACCTCAAGCACCATACGGCCGTCGCCGAGAAGCTCGAGAAGGCCCTGCGCGACAAGTATCTCGTGCTGCCGGTGGACGCGAAGCCGGACGCGGAAGTTGATCCGAAAGCTCCGGTTGCGGCGAAGGCCGAGCCTAAGACGCCCGCCAAATCGAAGGCCTAAGACAGGACCCTGAGTTATCCCCCAATCCGTCGCGCGACGGATTGGGGGATAACGTTCATTTAGCGGTAGAATAGCAGCGTGAACGAGAAGGACGCGGCCGCGCGCCTGGAGGAGTATGCCCGCTATCTGAGCCTCGAGCGCGGGCTTTCGCCGCGCACGGTCTCGGCGTATCGCTCGGACATCGGCGCGTTCTTCACCTGGGCGCGGGCGCGCAAGCTCGACGCGAGAAAATCGGCGCGAGCTGATCTCGACGACTTTTTATGGACACAGCGCGAGCGGGGCTTGAAGCCCGCGTCCTTGTTCCGCAAGGTCGAGGCGCTCAAATCCTACTTCGCCTTCGAGTTGCTGGAAAACAATATGCCGGAAAGCCCGGCCGAGACCCTGCGAACGCCGCGCATCCCCTCCCGCCTTCCCAAACATCTCACCAAGGAGGAGGCGGCGCGCCTGCTCGCCGCGCCGAACACGGCGGCATACGAGGATGTTCGGGATCGCGCGATGCTCGAAGTCCTTTATGCCGCGGGCCTGCGTGTCTCCGAATTGGTGTCGCTCCGGCCCGAAGCGGCGAACCTGCAGGACGGCTGGCTGAGGGTGCTTGGAAAGGGGAACAGGGAGCGGCTCGTTCCCGTGCATCCGCGCGCCCTCGCGGCCGTCCGCGGCTATCTCGCCGAAAGGGAAAGGCGCTTCAAGAATCCGGCGGCGGAACTTTTTCTGAGCCGCGCGGGGAAAAGGTTGTCGAGAACGCAGTTCTGGCGGCGTCTGCGGGATTTGGGAACGCGGGCCGGCATAAAGCAAAAATTGCATCCGCATCTTCTGCGGCACACCTTCGCGACGCATCTTTTGCAGGGGGGCGCTGATCTGCGCTCCGTGCAGGAGATGCTCGGCCACGCCGATCTGGCCACCACGCAAATCTATACCCACCTCGACGCCTCGGCGCTCAAGGCCGCCCACGCCAAACACCACCCCCGCGGGTAAATGAAAGCCCTAGCCCTGATTCTATGCCTGACCGGCCTCGCCGCTGCGGCCGGTTCCTCCGGCCCCGACGAGAAGACGCGGATCAAGATCGTCGAGTATATGCTGAAGACGCCGCTGGACGAGGCGGATCCCGCCCTGGTTTCCGGCTTCATGAAGCTCGATCCCGAGGCCTTGCCCAAAAAGCTCCGCGACAAGGCGCGCGGCAAGCAGATGCAGATCGACGCGATCGTTAAAATCCACAATGGAAAGAAAAAGGGACCGCTCCGGTACCCGTCGACCGCCTGCACGCCGAAGCGTTATGGTCCCGAGGGCGTGAGGATTATGACGATGATTAAGGGCAACGAGGAGATCGCCGGCGAAGAGGAGGAGTACGTCGAGTTGAAAACCGGCTGCACCGAAGACCAGCTGATCTGCGAATTCTCGCTCAACGTGGTGGTGATCCCGCGTCCGGGCAAGGCGCCGCTCAAGCGTTTTTATCTGATGGACGCGGACCCGCTGATGGCTTTAGTCGCCGAAAAACGCGGCGGAGGGGGCAGCGCCGGGAATCGCTACTTCCAAGAACTCAAGCCTAGGTGCGATAAGTCGTAACGACCATCGCTCCGCCCATGCCGCCGCCCGCGCACGCCGCGAGCATGCCGTTGCGGCCCTTGGGGTTCGCCTTCAGGGCGTGCACGAGGTTGAGCATGAGACGCGCGCCCGTGGCGCCGAGCGGATGGCCGACGGCGAGCGAGCCGCCGTTGGGGTTCAGCGCGCCGGATTTGTTCTTCGCCTCCCAATCGTGGCCGAACCTCCGCTTGCCGAGCTTGAAGATCGAGAGCACGGTCGCCGCGAAGGGCTCGTGCAGCTCGATCTGGTCGAGGTCCTCGAAGTTGACGCCCGCGCGCTTGAGCGCCGTCGGGGCGGCGAGCGCGGGTGAGACGCCCATGTGCGCCGGGTTATTGCCCTCGAAGGCCCAACCCTTGATCTCGGCGAGCACCTCAAGGCCGAGCTCCTTTGCCTTCTTCGCGGTGGTGACGATCACGGCCGCGGCGCCGTCGGAGCGGCCGCAGGAGTTGAACAAGGTCACCGTGCCCTTGATGCCTTCCTGATAGGTCTTGCCCTCGATGAATTGGCCGTAGTCGCGATAGAAGTCCTTCATCGTGTAAGCGGAGTTGTCGAACGCGGCCGGCGCCTTGGCGAACATCTGGGGCTTGTCGACGAGATCCTCCCGGAGGAACGGATACTCGTCCTTATCCAGGAGGGTCTTGCCGTCGCGAACGACGGAAACCACGCTCGAATCGAAGAAGCCCGACTTCCAGCCGGCGAGGGTGCGGCGGAAGCTCTCCCGCGCGTATTCATCCTGCTCGGAGCGGCCGATGCCGTACATCTGGGCGCAGACTTCGGCGGTGCCGGCCATATTGATGTTCTTGACGGGATCGGTCAAGCCCTGCTCCATCGCGTCGGAGATTTGGACATCCGGGGAAGTCGGCAGTTCGGCCCATTTCTCCTTGACGACCGCCAGCGAGCGCAGCGGCTTGGCGGAGCGGCTGCCGTCGATGGAGTAGGGCAGGCGCGACATGACCTCGACGCCTCCGGCCAGGTACACCTCGCCTTCCCCAGCGAGAATGAAGCGGCACGCGGCTGCGATCGCTTCAATGGAGGAGACGCAGTTGTTCTGCACGGTCACGGCCTGGACTTTCTCGGGGAGCCCGGCGCGCAGAGCGCAGACGCGCGCGATATTCGGGGCCGAGAAGGACTGGCCGACCCAGCCGACGAGGACGCCGTCGACCTTCTCCTTGGGCAGCTTGGAGCGGGAAAGCGCGGCCGTGATCGCGTCGACCATCAGCTCTTCCGGCCTGAGGGCCGACAAGGAGCGGGAAATGTGCCCGATCGCCGTGCGGGCTCCTCCGGCGACGACGAGGGTTTCTGATCGCGCGTTCATGGGATGTCCTCTCTCGCGAACATCATATAATAACGGGCTTGAAGCGGCTTGTCTTCGTCGCCAGCCATGTCGGCTATCCCATGGATCGCACGCCCCTGGGGGGCGGCGCCATGGTCGGCCTGCAACTCGTGCGCCACTGGCATCCCGACGCCTCCTGGTCGCTGACGGTGCTCGGCTCGGGGCCGCAGACGCCCGTCGGCGGCTGCGACTACCACCGCCTCGCGGGGCGCCCCAAGGGGCTCGTGGACCTGGGCGAGCTCGACTATGCGCGCTTCTGCCGCGACTTCGAAGCGGAAACGACGGATTGGATCCTGGAGAGGGGGAAGGATTATCCGCCGCGCGACACCGTCATCGTCGTCAACGACGTCTCCGAGGGGCCCGCGCTCGCGAAACTGGCGGAGGCGGGCTACCCGATTCTTTCCATCTGGCACGTCGACGTCGTGGACTATTTCAACAAGCTGTACCTGCGCCGCATCGTGGCCCCGGAGCGGCTCACGAGGCTGCACGAGCGCATGCGCGGCGCGGCCGACTGGATCCTTCCCGACGTGCTCAACCTCGTCTTCGAAAAGCAGCGCGAAACCGTCTATTACTCCAAGCGCATGGTGGTGCCCTCGCGCGCGATGGCCGACACGCTCATGCGCTGCTACGGCGGCCTGATCGGCCGCGAGGAGCTCGAGCGCCGGATCGTGGTCGTGCCTTGGGGGGTGTGGTCGGGCCCGCCGGGGCCCGCCGATGAGAATCGCGCGGCCGAGCTGCGCGAATACTACGAGATGACCGAGGCGACGACGGTGCTGATGACCCTGTCACGCATCTCTCCCGAGAAGGGCGTGCACCTTCTTCTCGAGGCCCTGCGCCTGCTCGAGGCGAACGGCGAAATCGCGGGCAAGGATATCCGCCTATTCATCTGCGGGGAGCCGGCCTTCATGATGGGCCAGGCGTACGGGCGGAAGGTCCGCGCGGCCGCGGCGAAATTGAGGCAGGTCAAGGTCGTTTTTCCGGGCTATCTGGACGCGGCCGCGAAGCGGGCCTATTTCCGCCTCGGGGATCTTTTTATATCCCCTTCGATCCATGAGAGCTACGGGTTGAACGTCGTGGAGGCCATGCACGCGGGCCTGCCGGTGCTCGCCAGCGACCATTACGGGGTGCGCGACACCCTGCCGCCCGACGCGGGGCGCCTCGTCCACTACCCGACGCCGAAGAAGGCCCCGCCCCTGCTCGCGGCGGCGCTCATGGACATGCTGTCCGATCGGGGGAAGCTCAAGAAGATGGGGGAAACCGCGCGCGCAGCGGCGGCGGCGATGCCGTTCTCGGCGGCGGCCGACGCCGTGGGCTTGGCGGCGCGGGGGCTGCTCAATTGAAGCCCGGGTTGCGCACCGGCATGACCGTAGATCTGCCCGCCCGCGTCGAGCGGCACATGAAGCCCCATCTCGAGGGGCTCGTGCGCCACCCCTTGTACGCGACCTGGGCCATGGTCTATCACATGGAGACCGCGGCGCGCATGCTGCTGGCGCCTTATCTCGACGCCGACGAGGAGGCCGTCGGCGGGGCCGTGCTCGTCAAGCACCTGCGCCCGGCCCGCGTCGGCGCGCCGCTCCACGTCTTCGCCAAGCTCGTGCGGGTCAGGGGGCAGCGGATTTTCGCGCGCACCGAGGTGCACAGCCGGGGGCGCAAGATCGGAGAGGGCTCGGTGCTCCAGGTCGTCATGAGCCGCGCGCGCTTCGCCAAGCTCATCTCGGAGGCGCGCTGATGGAGGGCTACAGGCTCGTCAGCGAGGTCCCCGTGCGCTTTTCCGACACGGACGGGCTCGGGCACGTGAACAACGCGAACTATCTGAGCTTCCTCGAGGTCGCGCGCATCGACTACCTCCGCCGCGTCGTCGGCCGCGTCAGGATCGAGGAATTCGGCGTCATCATCGCGCGCATCGAGATCGACTACAAGAGTCCCGCCCTCCACCACGAAAGGCTGCTCGTCGGCTGCCGCGTCTCGGAGATCGGCGGCGCCAGCATCAAGATGGAATACCGCCTCGAGGACAAGGCCACCGGCCGCCTCGTCGCGGAGGCGAAATCGGTGATGGTCGCGTTCGACTACGCGTTGGGCCGTCCCGCGCGGGTCACCGAGGAATGGCGGAGCAAGATGGAGGAGTTCGATGGGATCTCGTGAAGTCGTCGTCGTCGCGGCCGCGCGCTCGGCCGTCGGTCGCTTGGGCGGGGGGCTGGCCGCGGTGCGGCCCGACGACCTTGCCGCCCACGTTCTCGCCGCGCTGCTGAAAAAAGCGCCCGGTCTCGATCCGGCGGAGATCGCCGACGTTTATCTGGGCTGCGCGAACCAGGCCGGGGAGGACAACCGCAACGTCGCGCGCATGGCCGCGCTGCTCGCGGGCCTGCCCTTCTCGGTGCCGGGCGCCACGGTCAACCGCCTGTGCGCCTCCGGCCTCGAGGCGGTGAACGCCGGCGCGCGCGCGATCCTGGCGGGCGAGGGAGACGTCTACGTCGCCGGGGGCGTCGAAAGCATGAGCCGCGCGCCGTACTCGCTTCCCAAGGCCGAGGCCGGCTACGCGTTCGGCAACTTGACGGCCTATGACACCGCCCTGGGCTGGCGCTATCCGAACAAGCGCATGTCCGCGCTGTTTCCGCTCGAGAGCATGGGAGAGACCGCCGAGAACGTCGCGACGAGGCACTGCGTCTCCCGCGCCGATCAAGACGCGTTCGCGCTTGAAAGCCATCGCCGCGCGGCGAAGGCCCGCGATTCGGTATTCAATGAGGAGATCGTGCCGATACCCGTCCCGCAGAAAAAAGGCCCGCCCGTCGACTTTGCGCGCGATGAAACGATCCGTGAAGACGCGAATCTTGAAAAACTATCCTCCTTGAAGCCGGCCTTCCGCAAGGCTGGAAGCGTCACCGCCGGGAATAGTTCTTCTTTGAATGACGGGGCCTCCGCGATTCTCTTGATGGAGGCCGGAAAGGCGGCGGCTCTAGGCCTCAAGCCGTTCGCGCGCTGGGCGGGCTCCGCGTCCGCCGGCGTCGAGCCCGCGTACATGGGCATCGGCCCCGTGCCCGCGACGAAGAGGCTTCTCGGGCGCCTCGGCTGGAAAACGTCGGATCTCGATCTTATCGAGCTCAACGAGGCTTTCGCGGCGCAAGCCCTGGCCTGCCGGCGGGAATTGGGCCTCGACCAGGGGAACTTAAACGTCAACGGCGGGGCGATCGCTTTGGGCCATCCGCTGGGATCGTCGGGATGCCGCATCGTCGTGACGCTTCTTCATGAGATGCGCCGCCGAAAGGCGAAGAAGGGATTGGCGGCGCTGTGCGTCGGCGTCGGCCAGGGCCTGGCCACGGCCTGGGAAGCGATTTAGTCTTTTCGGCGGTCAACGACATAGGCCGAGCCCGGCGCGCCCTTCGCGACCTTCTTGAGCTCGGCCCCAAGGTGCGCCACCTGGGCGAAGCCGGCGAGCTTGCGGTCGCGGTTATGGCAGATGCCGATCGAGACCGACAGCAGGGGGAACTCCTTCATGTTGCCTTGCCGGTCCTTGGCGATGATCGCGCCGCGCTTGCGGTCCTCCTCGCTATAGAAGGAAGGGGCCACCGCGTCGAAGGAGTCGCAGATCCGTTTGGCGAGCGGCTCCATTTTGTCCGGCGTCGAGAGCACGATGAAGTCGTCGCCGCCGATGTGGCCGACGAACTCGGCGCCGCCGCCGCCGCGCAGCTGATCGACGAGCACGCGCGCGAGGCCTTTGAGAACCCGGTCGCCCTCGTCGTAGCCGTACGCGTCGTTGTAGGCCTTGAACTGGTTGAGATCGACGTACAGCACGGCGAACGGGCGGTCGTCGGCGACGGCGCGCTCGACGCGCGACTCGATCGCAAGATTCCCGGGCAGGCGCGTCAGCGGATTGGCATCGAGGCCCTGGCGGCTGCGCTTGAGGATCATCCGGATGCGGGCCAGGAGCTCGCGCACGTCCACGGGCTTGGTGATGAAATCGTCGGCGCCCAGGTCGAGGCCCGCGACCTTGCTGTCGCGCGTTCCGGAGGCGGAGAGGATGATGACCGGAAGATTCTCGAGAAGCGGATCCTCGCGCAGGGCTCGGCAGACCTGGAAGCCGTCCAGGCGCGGCATCTTCAGGTCGAGCACCGCGATGTCGGGGGGGTTGGAGCGGATGGCGTCGAGCGCGGACTGCCCGTCGCCGACGGCGGTGACGCGGAAGCCCTCGCGCTCCATGGTTTCCTTGAGGGCCTGCAGGAGATCGGGGATGTCGTCCGCGATCAGTATGGTCGCGGGACCGCGGCCGCCCGCGTCTGCGTTCATGCCCGAAGGATACCCCATTTCCCCAAAAATTGACAGGCCGCCCGCAAAATCGTAGAATGGTCGCGTCGCCGCCGAGAATGCCGACAGAACCCGAGTCGCCCGAGGAAGGCCGGAAAAGCTCCCTGGCGCTCGCGTTGAGCGTCGGCTGGGAGTTGACTTCCTTCACGCTGCTCGGCGTCGGTCTGGGATACTGGCTCGACGGGCGCCTGAAATCCTCGCCGTGGGGAACGCTTGTCGGCGCGCTCTTTGGAATCGTTCTTGGACTTTACCGTCTCATCCGAACCTTCAGTCTTCCGAAAAACGGCGGCGCGGGCCGCCGCTGAAGGCGCCCTCGTCGCGATCACCGGCGCGCTGCTCGCCGGGCGAGTCTGGACCGGGGCGTCGGACCGAAACGGGCTTGCGATCGGCATCGCCTCCGCATGGGCGGCTTCGTCGGCGAGCGTCGCCTGGCTGCTGTGGGCGAGAGGGCGCCCGATGCCGGTCTTTTGGCGGGCCTTCGGCGGCGGGATGGTCCTGCGGGCCGGCGTCTTGGGGGCCCTGGCGTGGTGGGGCCTGGGGCGGGCGGCGGTGGCGTTCGAGGTTTTGCTGTTGTCCTACGTGTGCGCGTTGTTGGCCCTTTTGTTGACGCTGGAGATGAGGCACTTCAAGATCAGATGAATTTCGAGCAGATTCTCGCGCATCACCTCGTCGATCACAAAACCTCCCATAAGGTCGTCGCGACGCTGGGCCCGCTCGGCGCCGTCGACATGGGCCTTTCCCCGCTGATCCGCACGATGTGGATCGCCTGCGCCGTCGCGATCGTCGCCCTGACTTTCGCCGCCCGCTCGCAGTCGAGCCTGGCCCGCGTGATGCGCTCCCTGTTCGAGCCCGCGGCCCTCTTCGTGCGCGACGACATATTGGAGCCGATCTTCGGGCACCATGCCGGCCACTACCTGCCCTACTTTCTCACGCTGTTCTTCTTTCTGCTGACCTGCAATCTGCTGGGCCTCGTGCCGCATATGTCGGGAGTGACCGCGAACCCGTGGGTCACCGCGGGCATGGCGCTCTGCACCTTCGGCCTGATCCAGTACGCCGGGGTCAAGGAGCAGGGGCTCGTTTCCTACGTCGTGCATATCGTGCCCGGCGGCGTGCCGCTGATCCTGTGGCCGCTTCTGTTCGTCATCGAGGTGTTCGGCATGTTCGCCAAGTGCATCTCGCTCTGCATCCGTTTGTTCGCGAACATGCTCGCCGGCCACGTCGTGTCGCTCGCCTTTCTCTGCATGATCTTCATCTTCGCGGAGATGAGCAAGGCTTTCGGCGCGAGCATGATCGTTCCCTCGGTCGGGCTGGCGCTGTTCATCTACACGATGGACGTCCTGGTGTCGTTCCTCCAGGCGTACATCTTCACGTTCTTGACCGCCCTGTTCGTGGGCGGAGCCGTTCACCCGCACTAGCGGAGGTCGCGCCCCGGCGGTCATTGGACGGCCGGGATCATGACTCATCAGGAGACTTGCTCATGGATTACCTTGGACTCGCTTATGTCGGTGTTTTCGTCGGCGCGGGACTTTGCCTCATCGGCGGCGCGTACGGCATCTCTCGCCTCGCGGGCGCGGCCCTCGAGGGGGCCTCGCGTCAGCCCGAGGCGGCCGGCGCGCTGCAGACGATGATGATCATCCCGGCCGCGATGATCGAGGGTCTCGGCCTACTGGCGCTCGTCAGCGTCCTGCTCGCCGCCCTGGCTCTCAACAAGGGCGTGCCCGTCGCCGGAGCCGCTCAGGGCGCGAACGCCCCGGCCGCCGCGGCGCACTAGTCCGAAAGCCTTCCGGGCGGCGCGGACCTCCCGCCCGGAAGCGCCGATTTTTCGTGAAATGCCGTAGGAGCGACGAATAACATGGGCGATCTTCTCACCCCCGATGTCGGGCTGACCGTCTGGACCATCGTGACCTTCCTGTGCCTGGTGGCTATCCTCAAGGCGTTCGCCTGGGGCCCGCTGCTGAAATCGGTCGAGGATCGCGAGGCGCGCCTGAGGGCCGACCGCGAGGGGGCCGAGAGGGCGCGCGCGGAGGCCGAGCGGATCCAAAGGGAGCTCGAGGCTCAAATGGCCGGAGTGCAGGCCAAGAGCAGGGAGCTGCTCTCCGCCGCGACCAAGGACGGCGAGGTCCTGCGCGCCAGGCTCAAGGCCGAGGCTGAGGCCGACGCCGCGGCGATCAAGGCGCGGACGACTCTCGAGCTCGCCGCCGAAAAAGACAAGCTCGCGGGAGACCTCCGAAAGGAGGTGGCGTCGTTGTCCGTGCTCGCCGCGGAGAAGCTTCTGCGCAAGTCCGTCGATGCGGGCGTGCAGAAGAGCGTGCTCGAGGGATTCTTCAAGGATCTCGACTCGGGCAAGAAGGCGGGGAGCAACTAAATGCAGGCTTCCGATCGCGTCCTGGCCGGCCGCTACGCGGCGGCGCTTTTCCAGGTCGCGGCCGACAAGGGCGAGGAGCAGAAGGTCCAGGCGGATCTCGCCTCGGCGCACAAGCTTCTGCTCGATGCGATGGCCACCTTGCGCCACCCCCGCGTGCCCCCGGCGAACAAGAAAAACCTGCTTCACGGGGTTCTCGGGGGCAAGGTCGGCGCGACGGCGCTCAAGTTCCTGGATCTTCTCATCGACAAGAAGCGCTTCGATCTGATGGTCATGGTCGCCGCCGTTTACGCGAAACTGGCCGCTGACAAGCGCGGTTCAGCCAAGGCGCACGTGCGCGCGGCCGCCCCGCTTTCGGCCGAGGCGCAGAAGCAGCTTGCGGCCAAGCTCAAGGCGTTCACCGGAAAGGACATTGAACTCGACGTGAGGGAGGACCGGGAGCTGATCGGCGGCGTCGCCGTCAAGATCGGCGACTGGGTCCTGGATTCGAGCCTGCGCGGGCAGCTGCGCCGGCTCCGGGAGAGTTTCGACCACCATGGCAATTAGACCAGAAGAGATCACCGCCGTCATCAAAAAGCAGATCGAGGGATTCTCCGGGTCCACCGAGCTGAAGGAGGAGGGCTC
>JACQJQ010000049.1 GCA_016204945.1 Elusimicrobiota bacterium | reverse complement strand
GGCGGCGCGGTAGCCGATGCCGACGGGGACGCAGGAGCCGAGGTAGGCGGGCGCGACCAGAAGCTCGGGCCGGCCTCCGGAGATGACCGCGCGCAGAAACAGGCCCGCGCAGGCGGCGCCCAGCAACTGAGCCGCGAGCGCGAAGACGCCGCGCAGGAGGCCCAGGCGATGCGTTCCGAGCTCGGCGATCGTCAAGGCGGGATTGAACCTGCCGGCCGCGGACGGGAAGGCGTGCACGACGGCCGCCGCGGCGGCGGCGTAGGCGAGGGCCGCGCCCACGGGGCCGAATCTTCCCCCCGTGGCGAAGTCGAGGCAAAGAGCGCCGGCCCCCGCGAGCGTCAGCGCGAAGGTCCCGGCCAGCTCTGCGGCGAACGCCCTCAAGCCACCCATCCGACCGAGGATACCAAATCTCCCTCTTAGAAGCGGCAGGAGAGAGAGATTTTGTGTGTGGAGCCGAGACCGCCCGCCGGCGACCAGCCGTAGTCGAAGCCGAAGCGCCGCAGGCCGAGGCCCGCGCCGAGGGACAGGCCGGTCACGCCGCCGGAGTCGCCGACGTCGAGGCGGCCGTCGTAACCCGTCCGCAGGGCGGCCGTGGGGCCCTGCTGCATCGGAACGCGCCATTCGAGGCCGAAGGACGGGTATGGGGAGCGGTCGCGCGGGGCGTTCAGATCGAGGGTGGCGACGAGGCTCTTGGCGACCTTGAGGGCCTGGCCGAGCGTGACGATCAGGGGCAGGGGGTCGCCCTGCTCATGGAACTTGAGCCGCCCCCCGATGTTTTGGGCGCTGAGCGACGCCGCGTAGGGAAAATCGCCGGGCAGCCACGTGCGCCAGCGGACGCCGAGGTCCACGGCTCCGGTTTCCGCCCGGCCCTGGATCTGGGAGCTGACGTACTTGAGGCCGATGCCGACGTCGAGGCCGCGCGCGAGCGTGCCCCCCCAGGCGATTGAGGCGGAGAGGTCCTGCGGGGTGACGCGGCCGCCGGTGGGCGTCGCGGTGTTGTCGATCTCGGAGAGGGCGCCGGAGTTGTGATAGAGAATCGCGACGCCGATCGCGCCGAGCTGGCCGGCCTGCAGATCGCGCTCGCGGCCGCCGGTCCGCGAAAACGGCGGATCGACGGGCTGGGCGTAGGCGATGAAGTCTTGAAAGGTGGATTGATACGCGGCGCCGTGCGTCATCGTCGCGTGGCGGTAGCGCAGGCCGGCGAGGCCGGCGGGGTTCCAGTAGACCGCGGTCGCGTCGTCGACGGCGGCGCGCACGGCGCCGCCCATGGCGGCGGCGCGGGCGTCGGCGCCGAGCTTGAGAAAGCCGCCCCCGCTCGTTCCCGCCTGGCTCGCGCCGAAGCCGCCCGCCGCGGCCGGAAGGGCCGCGAGGGCGAGCAGGACCGCGAGCGCTTCGTGTCTCATCTTTCGATCGCGAACTTCACGATGGAGGCGGAGCCGTCCGGGGCGGTGATGCGCGCGAAATAAACCCCGCTGGCGGCGCGCCGGCCGCCGTCGGTCAGGCCGTTCCACTCGACGGCGCCGGCGGCGGCGCCGCCGAACGTGAATTCACGCACGCGCTCGCCCGCGAGGTTCAGGATGCGGATGGTCCCGGAGGCCGGCAAGCGGTCGAAGGTGACGCCGGCGGCGTCGAAGCGGCCCAGGGAGCCCGGCCGCCAGGGAACGGGGTAGACGCGCGCTTCCGAGAGCGAGGCGCCCACGGTCACCGGCGCGAACATGCCGAAGACGGAGAAGTGGGGAGTCAACGCCGTGACGCGGCGGGAGGAGGGATCGAGGAAGCTGGGCAGCAGCTCCCAGCGGTTGACCAAGGTGTTGAGCGTGTAGACCCGGATGGCGGAGGCCGCCAGTTGAGGGCTGGAGCCGTCGATGATGTTGTCGCCGTCGGCGTCGGCGTAGGGCATCGAGATGCTGGCCGAGGAGCCGAGGGTCTGGGTGAAGGCCGCGCCGGCGACGACCGGGACGATCTCGACGATGCTGTTCGGCACGAGCGTGTGCCCGGTCGGGATGACGGTCAGGCCCGCGTTGAGGACGGAGGGCGAGATCGCGATCGGATTCGTGAAGGGATCGATGGAGACGAACAAGGTGGCGGGCGCGCCGAACGCTCCGGGCGGCAAGCCGATGAGGATGGCGCCGTTGGGCGAGGCGGGCGTTATGGTGGACGTGAAGTTTCCCTGGTACTCGGCGAGCGCCTCGGCGGCGCTGAGCGCCCGATGCTGGACGCGCACGGAGTCGATGCGGCCGATGAAGCCGCGGTCGTAGGCGGCGGCGGCCGACTGCCGGTTGCCGATCGAGATGTCGTGGGCCGCGGCCGTGCGCGCCGTCGAGGGCGCGAGGAGCGCGGTCGACGCCGGGCGGCCGTTGACGTACAGCGTGGCGCTGCCCAGCGCGAAGTCGTAGACGCCGATCAGATGGGTCCAGACCCCCACGGAGATCGAGTTCGTCGAGGAAGCGACGGTGCCCGGCTTCGGCATGAAGCGGTACAGACCTCCCGACGCGTCGAGAGCGAAGTTCTCGACCCCGCCGTTGCCGCGAACGACGATGCCCGCTCCGCCGGGCTGGGACAGGCTCGATGGGTTCACCCAGGCGGAGACGGTGAGGTCGTCGTTGAAGTCGTAGTTGACGGAGTCGGGCACGCGCACTAGGCCGTTGTCGACGCCGGTCAGCGAGACGGCGCTGCCGAGCCCGGCCGGGCCCGCGGCGAAGGTCGGCGTTGAGGAGCAGGCCGCGGAGACGCAGACGAGGGCGGCGGCGTTGCCGAAGCCGGAGGAGTCGGCGGCCGCGAGGCCCGCGTTCTCGTCGAACTGCCATTGCCCCACGGCGCCGTCGGGCGGGACGTAGGGCGAGGGCGGGGCCGCCGTCGCGCTGAGCGCGGCGTTGGAGAGGGTGCTCGCGGTCGCGATGGCGACGAGGGCGCCTTCGCGCTGGTCGCCGTTGATCGAGCGCAGGCGCGCGTAGTAGCTGGTGCCCGGAAATAAACTGTCGGCGGTCGCGTTCGTCGTGCTGACGGTCAGAGTCCGCAGGACGGTCGAAAAGTCCGGCTCCGCGGAGATTCCCACTTCGTAAAACGTGTAGGAGGGATTATCGTTGGCGTTCCAGGAGTACGTGATACTGTTCGCGCCGGCGGCGCCGACGACCGGCGAAATCGGATCGTTGGCCCAGGTGAACGCGCTCGCGCCGGAGCGCGCCCCCCCGCCGCCGATGGAGATGGCCTCGACGCTGGCCGCGTGCTGGGTGTTGATCGCGAGGCCCGCCTGGGTGAAGGAGCGCGCCGCTCCGGTGTATAAAGTCGAGCCGTCGGCGTCGAAGAGCTTGTAGTACTGGGCGCCGGGAACGGCGGTCCAGTCCCACTGGATCGAGGCGTTGGAGAGGGCCAAGCCCGTGAGGGCGGGCGGGCCGGGCAAGGTGGTCAACGAGGTGCTGACGTACACGGTGGGCACGCCGACGAAGACATCCCCGGCGCGGCCGCTGTAGGCTTGGACGCGGACGTAGTAGGTCGTGCCGGCGGAAAGGCCCGTCAGCGCGACCGAACTGCCGGTGAAGCCGCTGTCCAAGGTCGTGGGAGTGGAGACGCCCGCCGCGAACGCCGGGACGGTGGACAGGTTGAGCAGATAGCGCGTATAGGCCGGGTTGCCGTTCTGGTTCCAACTGATCCACGCGGCGCTTGTCGAGATGGCGCTTGGGACGACGCTGCCGGCCAGGGGCGGCTCGGCCCAGGTATAGACGGACGTCGCGGCGCTCAAGCCCGCGCCCCAGTTGTCATCGACGCGGAGCCTGCGGCCGACCAGTTGGTTCGGCGAGCCGCTGATTCCAGGCTCGGTGTAGACGAGGTCCGGGTAGAGGTTGCCGGGAGGGTTTAAGGCCGTGCTGCCGGACGCGTTGAAGAGCCGATAGCGGATGGTGGCAAAGCCCGCCGGCGGAAGGCAGACACGCGATGGCACGCCCCAGCTCCAGGCGATATCTCCCGTCGAAAGCGCAACACCGGTCACGGCCGGCGCGATCGGCGGGGACTGGTCGATGCTCGGGACGTAGGTGGCGCTTTGCGAACTCTCTCCGTCGATGCTTTGCGCCATGAACAGCCAGCGTGAATTGGCCGCGTAGGGCTGCGCGGGCGACGCTCCGGCCGTCGAGTAGTAGACGACGGCGGTGGTGCCGTTGGCCGGGGAGCCCGAGTAGCTTCCGGCGGAGGTGCTGAAGGCGACGCCCGAGTTCGAGGAGTACTTGTGCATTTTCGCGTCCCATTCGAGCCTGATCTCGTCGTCGCTGAGCGTGGTGTTGACGATGCGCACGTCGTCGAGCGTGCCGCCGAGGAACAAAGTTCCGTCGTAGGCGCGGCCGATCTCGAGGCTCGCGCCGATCGGGTGGCTCGCGAAGGAACTGGAGCTGGAGGCGACCGTGGTGCTGATGAGCGCGCCGTCGATGTAGAAGCGCCGGTCGATGCCGTTGCGGCGCACGAGGTGGACGAGATGCCAGCTGTCGTTGTTGAGGGCGACGCTGCCGCTGCGCGCGACGCTCTCGGTCGAGCCGGCGACCCCGTCGCGGGAATCGAAGTGGCGCAGGCCGCCGCTCGCGCTGACGCCGATGCCCCAGGATTTCGTCGCGCTCTGCTGCGAGACGATGTTGCCGCCGTTGGCGTCGTTGGTCTTGATCCACGCCGCGAGCGTGTAGCTCGCGGGGAGATTCCACGTCGTGGCGTCGGGCGCCGTCGCGTAGGTGGCGCCGTTGAGCGAGAGCGCGGTCGAGGACAGGCCGAGCGAGGCCTCGCCGGCGAGGGGGCCGGCGGCCGAGTTGGCCAAAGTCGAGGCGACCGCCGCCACGGTTCCGGGACAGGCGCCGAGCTGGACGGGGACTTGATCCGTCGGCTCCGCGTTGAGCGCCCCCCCGCAGTCGTAGGCGCAGCGACCGACTTGGAGGGCGGTCGAGCCGTTCGTCGAGGTTGATCTCCAGAGGGCCGTCTGGCAGTCCACGGTTCCGGCGTCGCAGCCGTTGGCGTAGCAGCTGGATATGGAAACGTCGTAGTTCCCATCGAAGCGCCACAACGCGTTCGTGACCGCCGGCAGGACGCTGAGGCGTCTTTGCCCGATCTTGAGGCCGGGGTCGGCGCTTTGGACCGCGACGCGGATCGTCGGGGCCGGATGGCTCGTGTTGGCGCCCGCCGCGAAACTGCCGTCGCACTGGAGGACCTCCGGCGTCAGGATCGGGGCGGAGGCGAGGGCGGACGCCGCGGCGAAAAAAACGGCCCCCGCGATAGCGGCGGCGGTGCGTGATTTTCGGGGCATTCCGCGGCTGAGTGCCATCCTATTGAGGAAAGGTTAGCTTCCGGCTGTTACGCTATCATTTCAGGCGGGAGATCAGGGCCAGGGCTTGGTCGCGGGTCTTGACTTTCCCCACGG
>JACQJQ010000058.1 GCA_016204945.1 Elusimicrobiota bacterium | reverse complement strand
TCGGAAACCCAGACCGGTTCTTGGCGCCTAATTTTACTGCTTAACCTTCAGGTTTTCGCGAAGCGAAAACCCTGGCGCCGCAAGGCGCCATGTCGTTCAAGTGCTGATTCAAAACCCTGTGAACTTGGAGCCCGGCGGACTTGACGGGCCGGCCCGTACCTGTTATAAACGGAAGGTCGTCCACCCGGAACGCCGAACTGGGGCGCTCCGGATTTTTATTTATTGGGACCATGTCGCTCGACCAAATCAAGACCGCCGCCCTGATCACCGCCAAGGAACACCTCGAGGAGGTGTGCGCCGAGCTCGCCAAGTGCGAGCGCCTGGCCTTCGACACCGAGTCCAACGGCTTCTACGCCCACACCGAGAAGGTCTGCCTGATCCAAATTTCCTCGCCGACCGAAGATTTCATCGTGGATCCGATCGCGTTCAAGGACATCTCCGCGCTGGCCCCCCTGTTCGCCGATCCGAAGATCGAAAAGCTTTTCCACGCGGGCGAATACGACGTTCTCTGCCTCAAGCGCGACTACGGCTTCACCTTCGCCAATCTCTACGACACCATGATCGCCGCGCGCATCCTGGGAACCAAGGAGCTCGGCCTCGCCGCCGCGATCGAGCGCCACTTCGGCATCGTGATCTCCAAGAAGCTCCAGCGCGCCGACTGGGGCAAGCGGCCCCTGACGCATGAGATGATCCGCTACGCGCAGGGCGACACCCACTTCCTGATGCGCCTGGCGGACATCCAGAAGAAGCTCCTCATCGAGAAAGGCCGCATGGACGACGCGAGGGAGTCCTTCGCCGACCTCGCCGCCCTCGAGCCAAATCCCAAGACCTTCGACCAGGACGGTTTCTGGAAGCTCGTCGGCCGGGACGACATCGGGGGCCGCCAGATGGCCGTCCTCAAGGAGATCTGGCTCTACCGCGAGCAGCAGGCCCAGGCGCGCGACCGCGCGCCGTTTCGCGTGATGCCCGAGGACCTGATGGTGCGCATAGCCCAGGCGATGCCGGAAACGCGCGAGGCGCTCGCCGCGGTCCGCGGCATGTCGACCTACATCGCGGAGCGCTTCGGCTCCGGCCTTCTCGCCGCCGTGGAGAAAGGCAAGGCCTCGCCTCCTCTCACGCGTCCGCCCTCCGCCGCGCCCGGACGCAAACGATTGTCCGATCTCGAGTGGCGCACCTTCGAGGCGCTGCGCGCCTGGCGCAAGAGCCGCTCCGAGAAAGACGCCGTCGAACCCGTCGTCATCATGACGACCGAAAGCCTGCGCGCGCTCGCCATCCACGCCTGCCGCGACAACGGCGGCGACCTTCTGGGCCCCCTCTCCGACCTCAAACGCGGCCGCTACGGCGAGGATATACTCAAGGTCATGGCCGCCGCCCGCGCCAACGGCAAAGCGGCCTAGTCGGTCAGCTTGAAGCGGACTTCCTGGGGCATGCGCACCGGCACGGGCCGCCCGTTGAGGCCGATCGCGGGAGAAAAGCGCATCAGGGCGCCCACCTTCTTCGCGGCCTCGTCGAACGCCGGGCTCGCCGCCCGCGCGATGTCGGAGGACGACACCAGCCCGTCCGTCCCAAGATGGATCGTGATGACGACGGTGCCCTCGCGGCCCGCCTGACGCTCGCTTTCGGGATACAGGCGCTTGAGGCCCGCCATCACCTCTTCGCGGTTGAGCAGGCGGGGCAATTCCTTGAGCGGCGTGCCGCCGTGGCCCATCCCGCCCGGAACGCCCTCATCCGAGCCCTCTCCCGATCCCCCGGTCTTGGCCGCCGTGCCCGCGCCTCCGACGGCACCCCCGGGCGTCGCCGCCGGGGGCTCCGGCGTCTCGACGACCTTGGTTTTCGGCCCGGGAAGCGTCCAGTCCTTCGGCGGCTCCGGCGGCTTCTGCGCCGGCCGGGGGACGACCGGCCGCTCGGGCGCCACGTTGACCTTGGCGGGAACGCCCGGCACGAAGGCCTTCGGGGCCCCCAGCTTCGCCGGTCCGTCGCCGAGGAACGGGCTGATGATCTCGACCTCGAACGGGGGCGTCGAATTCCAGCTCAGATGCGGCAGCACCCAGAGCGCCGCGAAAAACAGCGCGTGCGCTCCCACCGACATGCCGACCGATCTCCGGACGGGCGGCGGCGCCGGGGGCTTCCGAGCGGCCGGCGCCCTCACTTGCGGCGCACCTCCAAGCCGACCTTCCTGACGCCGGAGGAGCGCACCGCGTCGAGAAGCTCGGCCACCTCGCCGTACGGCAAGGTCTTGTCCGCGGACAGGGTCACGGCCTGCTCGGGCTTGGCCGCCGTCGCGGCGGAGAGGACTTTTTTCAGGTCATCGAGCGTCGTGGGCCTGCCCGACAACGTGAGCTCGCGCCTGCCGTTGAGCGCGACGGCGAGCGCGTCGGTCGCGCTTTTGTCGGACTTGGCGACGCGCGGGACCTCCACGCGGATCGCGCGGCGCGCGATCATCGGGGCGGTGGCCATGAAGATGATCAGGACGACGAGCACCACGTCGACGAGGGGCGTGACGTTGATCCCGGTGATGGGAACGTCCGCGTCATCCTCGACGTGCATGTGGAGCCCGAACGGCGAGGCAGCGCTGGCCGAGGGCCTCCGTTTCGGAGAGCAGATCGCGCAGCTGCTTCTGCAGGAAGTTGAAGGCGAGCACGCTGGGTATCGCGACGAGCAGGCCGACGGCGGTGGCGACCAGGGCCTCGGAGAGGCCGGCCATGACGACCTCCGGGCCCGCGCCGGACTCCGCCAGGTCGTGAAAAGCCTTGATGACGCCGAGCACGGTGCCGAAGAGGCCGACGAACGGGGCGTTGTTGCCCAGCGTGCCGAGCCACAGCAGGCGGCCCTCGAGGTGGCGCCTCTCGTCGGACAGCGCCGCGCCGAGGTTCTCCGGCTCGGAAAGGATGCGGGCCGCCGCCCCGGGATTCGCCTTCACCGCCTTCGCCGCGGCGTCGAGATCGCCCGCGGCGAGCGCCGCGAGAAACGCGGGGCGCAGCGACGCGAGCGCCTTCGCCTCCTCCTTGAGCAGGTTCCAGCGGTCGTAGGCCACGGCCACGCCGCCGATCGAGCTCAGGATCAGGGCCCAGATCACCCAGCCGCCGCCGGTGAGCGCCAGCGCCATCAAGGGGCTATCGTTCAAGGTTCGTCCTTTTTCGGGTGAAGTTTCATCAGCGCGGCCGCGATCTCCGCGCGCGCCGACGGATCCGTCTCGCGGCCCAGATACTGTATAAGGCGCCGGTATTCGTAGCCGCCGCCCATTTCGCCGATGTAGTACGCCGCCATCGCGCGCGGAAACCAGTCCTGGTGGTCGAGAAATCGCAGCAGGATCTCCTTGCCGAAGCCGTCTCCCATCCGCCACAGGCCGGCGGCGCCGTAAATCTGCACGGCCAGGGCCTGGTCGTTGCGCGCGGCGCCCCCGATCTGGAACTGCACGGACCGGTCTCCGAGGATGAGCAGCGATTCGAGCGCGGCGAAGCGCACGGTCGCGCTGGGATCGTTGAGCGCTCCCTGGAACAAGGTCAGGTACTGCATGTTCTTGGAGTAAGCCAGCGCCACGAGGCCGGCGGCGCGCGTCTGCACGTTCTTGGCCAGGCGCGCCGCGTTCTCGAGCTCGCGCTGGAGCTGGTAGTCCTTCGTGCCCGCGAGGCCCTCGGTGAGCAGGAAGCCGAGCTCGGTGTAGCGCGTCTTGAGCGAGTAGCCGGTCAAAGTCGACAGCCGACTCAGATTGAACAGCGACGCGTCGCTCGAGGCGAGGGCGTCGGGCCGCGCGTCCATGCGCTGCTGCAGAAGGCGCAGAAGGTGCGCGTTGATGCGCGGGTCGATCATGTCCTCCTGCCTGACGCGCGGGGCGGTGATCGTCAGCGGCTCGAGCGAGAACAGCAGCCCCGCGTCCGCGCTCAGGTTGACGGGCACCGGGTCGGCCGCGTGGGCGAGAAGCGGAGAGGCGAGCAGCGCCGCGATCAGCAGATTTTTCATTTGCCCGCCGCCTTCTTCTTGGGCCAAAGCTTCAGCGCCGAAACGCAGTATTCCGCCACGACGAAGTCGTTGCCGACCTCGCGGTCCACGCGCGAGAGCAGGGCGTCGTAGTCCTCGGCCGAGCCGAGCTCGCCCAAGTACTTGGCGGCCATCGCCTTGACCACCCAGGAGGGATTGTCGAGGAACGCGCGCACGCGGTGCAGGCCCGCGACGTCGCCCATGCGCGCCAGGCCCGCGGCGGCGTACACGCGCAGCAGCGGCTCCGTGTCGCGCTCCGAGGCGGCAGCCAAAAGGGGCATCGCCTCGCGCGGGTGCTCGAAGACGACGAGCGCCTCGAGCGCGCCGAAGCGCACCGCCGGGTCGAGGTGGACCAGCGCCTCGTTGAACACCTGGAGGTACTTGAGGTCGTGCGTGCGCGCGAGCGCGATGAGCGCCGCGGCGCGGGACTCGCCGTCGCGGTCCCAACGCGAGAGCTCGAGGAGCTGGGCGCGAAAGGCCGGGTCCGTGCTGCGCGCGAACGCCTCGCCCAGCGGAATGCCGACGTTGAGGAAGCGGTTGCGCAGGGCGTAGCCGATCGGCGAGCCGACCGCCAGGATATCGGAAACGGGCGTGCCCTCGATCTTGGTCAGGTCGCGCGCGAGGCCGCGGCGGTCCTCCGCCAGCTTGATCAAGGCCGTCGCGATCGCCGGATCGAGCCTGGTCTCGCCGGGCGCCAACGGCGACGTGCCGGGGGCCGGCGCGCCGTAGGACGACGGGATATCGTCGCGCACCGCCACCTCGCCGCAGCTCGATAGGAGCCCGAGCGCGAGAAGAGGACCGAATCGATAAGCGCGGAAGCGCATCCTCATTGTCGGTATGCCTTACCCTCTCTCAATACTAGCAAGATTGGCTGAAATAAATTTGAAACGAGCCGCGGATATCATCTCCCCAGACGCGGCGGCTGAGGCTTTCTCGAACGACAACGGTCCGCGTCGACCCAGGAGCGCCCGCCCGGAGCCCATGCGGCTCCGGGCGGGCCACTTCATAGGGGCTGAGGCGGAAGCTTCTCGATCGTCTGAAACGGCTTGAAGAGGCGCTCCAGCCAGCGCGCGTCCATGTCGTCGAACGCAACGGACGAACGCGCCTCGAACGCCGCCCATACGCGGGCGTTCTTGTCGAAAATGGGCACGAAGATCGTCGTCTGGCCGGGCTTCGCGTCGCCGCTGCGCAGGGCCTCGGCGACGGCGCCCTCCGCCGGGATCGCGGCCGGCGCCGGCGCCGGGCGGGCGGGACCCGGCTGGAAGGCCTTGCCGTCCGGCTGGAGCAGCCAAAAGCCGCACCAGGTCCACGGGTTCTCGAAGGAGTCCCACAAGGCGTCCGCGAGCTCGCGCGTCATGCGCTCGCTCTGCAAAGCGCGGCGCCGCCACTTCATGTCGAGCGTCGACTTGATCTTGTCGTAGCGGGCGCGAGTGGGGCGCTCCCGGATGTCCTTCTTGACCGGCTCCCGCTTGTTCTCTTCGTTCATTGAGCCTTCTCCAAGACGACCAGCTGACCGCAGGCGCCGTCGATGTCGCGCCCGAGGTTTTGGCGAACCGTGGACTTGTAGCCGCCCGCGAGCACGCGCTGCTGGAAGGCGCGCGCGTCCCTTTCATCGGTCGGCTTGTGCGGCGTGTCCGTCTGATTGAATACGATCAGGTTGACGTGCAGCAGCTCCTTCGGGCCGACGCCGTCGAGCCAGCGCGCGAGCGCGTCGGCGTCCTGGGGGCGGTCGTTCTCTCCCTTCAAGAGGACGTACTCGAAAAAAATTTTTCGCTTCGTGGAGCCGATGTATTCCTTGAGCGACCGGGCGAGCGCGGCGAGATTATAGGCCTTGTTCATCGGCACGAGCCGGGAGCGCAGCTCGTCGGTCGCCGCGTGAAGCGAGATCGCGAGGTTCACCTGGGGAAAATCGCGCCCGAACTGCGCGATCTTGGGAGCGACCCCCGACGTGGAGACCGAGATGTGCCGCGCCCCGATGCCGAATTGCTTCTGATCGAGAAGCATCTTGAGGCTCGCCGAAACCTGCTCGTAGCACGCGAAAGGCTCGCCCATGCCCATGTAGACGACGTTGTCGAGGCGCCCGGGCAGGGCCTTTTTCGCCATGTACTGCCGCCAGAAGAGGACCTGGTCCGTGATCTCCTCGGGCGTCAGGCTACGCGCCAGGCCCATGAGGCCCGTGGCGCAGAACGTGCAGGCGACCGCGCAGCCGACCTGCGAGGAGATGCAGGCGGTCCAGCGGGTCTCGCTCGGCCGCAGCAGCACGGTTTCCACGACGCGCCCGTCGGCAAGGTCGAGCAGGGCCTTGCGCGCGCGGCCGTCGCCGGACGCGTCCACGCGGCGCTCCCGGGCGCTCATCAGGGGGAGCTTTTCCGAAAGCGCGCGCCTGGTCTGCGCCGGCAGGACCGCGATCTCGTCGTACGAGGAGACGGCCCGCTCGAAAACGGCCTGACGGACCTGGTCCCAGCGGAACTTCGGCTGTCCGAGGGCCGACAGAGCCGCTTGGACCTTGGCCGCGTCCATCAGGCCTCGAGCCTCCGGGCGCGGCACGGATGCAGCGGAGGAAATCCTTGCAGCATCTAGTAAGTCAATTCCCGGACGTGCTTGTTGTCGAGGAGCAGGCGCACGACGTTCTTCTGCTCCAGGCGCGGTCCGGCCACGTACCATTCGCTGTAGTAAAGGTCCGCCTTCTTCATGAGCTTGCGGCGCAGGACCTTGACGCCTGATTTGCGGAAGATCGCCTTGATCTGCTCGAGGCCGTCCTCGTTGAGGTCGGAGGTGATCCTGAAGGTGTATCGCTGGCGCAGCTCGTCGATCATCGTGTCGAGGTGCGGGAACACCCCCTGGACGACCAAGGTCATCACGGCCGCCGCCGCCGCGAGCGGGTAGTAGCCGAAGCCGACGGTGACGCCGATCGCCGCGACGACCCAGATCGTCGCGGCCGTGGTCAAGCCCGTGACGTGCTCGCCCTCGCGCATGATGGCGCCGGCGCCCAAAAAGCCGATGCCCGAGACGATCTGCGCGGCGATGCGCGTCACGTCGGTCCCGGCGACGGCGGCGAGCTGGCGCGAGAGGATGGCGAACAGGCAGGAGCCGACGCAGATCAGGATGTTGGTGCGCAGGCCGGCCGCCTTGTCGCTGAGCTCCCGCTCCAGGCCGATGGCCGAGCCGAGCGCGAGCGCGACGACGAGGCTAAGCGAGTCCTGGACGAGCAAGGTCATGATTCCTCCGTGAACCGGCCAAAACAAGCTCCGCGGCGCGCCGCCCGGAACGCACGCAGTCCGGCAGACCCACCCCCCCGTACGAGGCGCCGGCGAGCACGAGACCCTGATGCCCCTTCAAGCAGGAGCCGAGGCGGTCGAGGCGGCGCGAATGGCCGACCTCGTACTGGGGGTTGGCTTTGATCCAACGCGTGGTCTTTTGGGCCAAGGGGGCCGCGCCGGCCAAGCCCAGAGCCTTGTCGAGATCGCCGCGCACGCGCGACTCGAGCCGGGTGATCGCGCCCTCGGCGTCGCCTTCGCGCCCGGCCCCCCCGATGAAGGCGCGGATCGTCGTGCGGCCCGCGGCGGCCCGGTCCGGAAACTTGCTGGACGAGTAGGTCGCGGCCGTCACGGTCATGCCTTCGCCTCGCGGCGCGAGAAAGCCGAAGCCCTTCGGCTTCAGCGGCACGTCCTTGTCGTCATAAACCAGGACGGACGTCGCGGTGGACGCGAACGGGATCTCGCGCAGACGCATCGCGAGCTCGGCGTCGAGGCCTTCGATGCAGTCGGCGAGGGCCGGCGCCGGCAGGGCCGCGATCACCGCGTCGGCCTCGAGCGGGCCGTTCGGCGTGGAGACTTCCCAGCGCCCGTTGCGGCGGCGCACCGCCTGCGCGGGGCTGTCCGAGCGCACGGCGCGGGGCGGCAGGCGCCGCGACAGCGCGTCGACGGCCTTCGACAGGCCTCCTCTCAGCGTCATGAAGGTGGTGATGCCGGCCGCGCGGCGGGGGGCGGACCGAAAAGGGCTCCACAAGGCCCGCACGAGTCCGCCTCTCTTTTCCATTTCCAGAAGCTGCGGGAAGGTGCTGCGCACGCTCATGCGCTCCGGGTCGCCCGCGTAGATGCCGGCCAGCATCGGGGCGACGAGGCGCTCGAGCGCCTCCCGCCCCAGCCGGCGGCGCGTGAAATCGGCCAGCGACTCGTCGGCGCCGTCCCGGCGCGAGGGTCGAAAAGGCTCGAAGGCCATGCGCAGCTTCGCCGCGGGCGAGAACAGCGGCGTGAGCGCGAACGGCAGCAGGCGCGTCGGGGCGATCAAGTTCATGCCCGCGGGCATGGGAACCAGGCGGCCCCCGAGCAGGACGGCGACCCCGGCGTCGGGCCCGGTGCCGATCAGCTCGCTCTCCAAGCCGAGCTCCCGCACGAGCTCGAGCATTTCGGGCTTGGTGGTGATGAAGCTGTCGGGGCCGGTCTCGACGACTTGGCCGAGGACGGTCTCCGTGCGGATCTTCCCGCCGAGGGTCCCCGCGGCCTCGAGCACGATCACCTCGACTGGATGCCTCCGCTTGACGAGCTCATAGGCCGCGACGAGGCCGGAGATGCCCCCGCCCAAGATCACGACGCGCTTCGCCGCCGGGGGACTTCCGGGCCTCATGCCGCGGTCATCTCGTGGACCCACTGCGCGACGCGCCTCACGCTGTCCACCGGCGTCGTCGGCAAAATCCCGTGGCCGAGGTTGAAAATATGCCCCTTACGGCCGCCGTTGCGGTCGATGATGTCCTTGACCGCCGCCTTCAGCGCCCTCTCGCCGGAGAACAAAAGCAGGGGGTCGAGGTTTCCCTGCACGGCTTTCTTCCCGATGCGCCGACGCGCCGCATCGAGGTCGATGCGCCAATCCACGCCGATGACGGACCCGCCCGCCCCGGCGAAATCCTCCAGGAACCCGTTCGTTCCCGTGCCGAAAGAGATCACCGGCACCCCCGTTTTCTCCAGACGATCGAGCACCCATTTCGAATGCGGCCGCACGAAACGCCGGTACTGGTCGGGCGAAAGCGCCCCGATCCACGAATCGAACAGCTGGACGGCCTGCGCGCCGGCCGCGACCTGCGCCTCGAGGTACTCGGCCGTGACGGTCCGGACTTTCCTCATCAGGGCGTCCCACAGGTCGGGACGGTCCGTCATCATCGCCTTGGTGATTTTATAGTGATCGGAGGGCCCCCCCTCGATCATGTAGCTCGCCACGGTGAACGGCGCGCCCGCGAAGCCGATCAGGGCGCGCTCGCCCTCGATCTCGCGGCGGATCAAGCGCACGGCCCGGAACACGCAGTCGAGTTCGGCCGCGGCGCCGGCGGCCCTCAAGCGCTTGACGTCGGCCGCGCTCCGCACCGGATTCGAGATGCTCGGCCCAGGCGCGAACTTGAGCTTGAGGCCCATGGGCTCCAGCACCAGCAGGATGTCGGCGAACAAGATCGCGGCGTCGACGGGCAGGGCGCGCAGGGGCTGCAAGGTCACCTCGCAGGCGAGCTCCGGGGTCTTCGCGAGCGCCAAGATCGAATGCGTCTTGCGGAGTTCGCGGTACTCTCCCATGTAGCGTCCCGCCTGGCGCATGAACCAGACGGGGGTCGCGTCGACGGGCTGAGAACGGCAGGCGCGCAAAAAGCGCAGGTTTTCCCTGATCATGGCCCCATAATACCACTTACTTCAGGTGGCGAGGAGCGTGTCGGCCGTGCGCAGGATGGTCAACAGGGATTCGGAGGTCTTAGCGCGGAGGATCTTGCGCCGCAAAGTCTCGTTCGTGACCAAAGACGCGATGCGCTGAAGCACCTTGAGCTGCATCGCCGGCGTTTCAATCGGCGTCAGTATGAGGAAGACGAGGCGCAGCGGCACGCCGTCGGGCGTGGGCAGGGGCGGGGCCTTCGCGAAGCGGCCGACGGCGATCAGGGGCTCCCTCAAGCCCGGCAGCCGCGCGTGCGGCACGAGGACGCCGCGGCCGACCGCGCTCGCGAACTTCAGCTCGCGCTCCCACACCGCGGCGAAAGCGGCGTCGGCGTCGAGCTCGGGATTCGCGGCCTTCATCCTGTCCATCAGGTGGCGAATCGTCGCCCGGCGCTCCGTCGTCGGGAGGTTCGCGTCGACGGCCGCGCGGGCAAACATCTCCCCCGTCATCCAGCCCTTCACGCTCTCGAACTCGTCGCGCACCTCGCCCACGAGCTCCTCGAAAATGTCCTCGAGCGTGAGCAGGCCCGCGATGCGGTTGGAGCCGTCGCGCGCGAGCGCGAAGTGCGCGCCCTTGTCGGGCATGGTCTTCAGCAGCTTCTCCAGCGGCTCCGCATCGGACACCTCGTGGAGATCCCGGCGCAGCTTCCGGAGATCCGGCTGCGGACCGGCGTCCGCGAGCACCAGGTCCTTGACGTGCACGAAACCGATCGCCGTGTCCAGATCCGTCTCGCACAGCGGGTAGCGCGAGTAGCGCTTTTCCCGTATGAGCGCCAGGTTCGCGGGCCACGGCCGCGCGAGCGACAAGAAGGCGATCCGCTCCCGCGGGCGCATCGCGTCGGAGACCTTCGCCGAGCCGAAGTCGAACAGGTTTTCCAGCAGGAGCAGGCGCTCGAGCGGCATCGCCCCCCGTTCCTGGGTCTCGCCAAGGAGGACGCGCATCTCGTCGACGGTGACGGAGTGGTCGGCCTCCGCCGCCGGCTTGACGCCCGCCGCGCGCAGGACCGCCGCCGAGGACGCGGACAGGAAACGCACCGGCCAGCGCAGGAACGCGGCGAAGCCCATCAGGGGCAGCACGCCCCACAGCGCGACAAGCTCCGCGAACTGGATGCCGACCGTGCGCGGCACGAGCTCGCCCAGCACGATGTGGAACCAGGACAGGATCGCCAGCGACAGGGCGAAGACGGCGGCGTGAAAGGCGACCGCGGGGATCAGCGCGTCGAGGCCGCCCAGCGCGGCCGACACGGCGCCCGCCACCGCCGGCTCGCCGACCCAGCCGAGTGTCAGCGACACCAAGGTGATGCCCACCTGGCAGGCCGCGAGATAGTCGTCGAGCCGCAGCAGGACGCCCTGCACGGCGACGGCGCGCCGGTTGCCCTTGCGCGCGAGCACCTCCATGCGCGAGGGGCGCACGCGCACCATCGCGAACTCCATCAGCACGAAGAGCGCGTTGGCCGCTATCAGGGCGATGACGAGGAGCACCAGCATGGCGGCAATTATATCCCTTCCGGGCGCGCCGCCGGGGTCATTTGCTAATATGGCGCATGGCCGAAGCCAAGGAATTCAAGCCGCTCAAGGAGCTGGGCGCCGTCGCGCTCAGCGAAACCAGCGAGCTGAAATTCTACGTCGACGAGTACAAGGGCCACCGCTACGGCTCGATCCGCACCTTCGTGAAAGGAGACGCCTACTCCGGCCCCACGAAGGCGGGCGTCACCCTCAACCAGCGCATCCTCGATGAGGCGATCCCCGTCCTCGAGAAGCTTCCGGCCCAGCCGACGGCCTCCGAGGACCAGGAATTGCTGCGCGTGCCGAAGAAGACGGGAGTCGAATTCGTGGTCCGCGTCACGCTCTATAAGGAAACGGTCGGCATCGATCTGCGCGAGTGGGTCGACGAGCCCGAATACAAAGGCTGGTCCAAAAAAGGCGTGCGGGTCCCGTACCGGGAGCTGGCCGCGATGATCGGCTACCTTCGCCAGATGAGGGATCTGGTCGTAAAACCCTGAATATTCGCCCTGGCGCGCGCCCCCGAACTCCTGTTATAGTGGCTCCGTGAGACTCCTCGGCATGAACTCCCCCGTTTTCCGCCGCCTCATGGCCGTCTCCTTGGCGCTGTCTCTCGCCGCCCCCGCCTCCGCCCTGGAGAGATACAACGGCGGCCCCATCGTCGCGGAGCTCGTCGGCCGCCTGCTCGAGCAGACTCACTACGCCCGGCGCCCGATCGACGACGACGCCTCGCGCGAGTTCCTCCGCAACTATCTCGACTCCTACGACTACAATCACATGATCCTGGAGAAGAGCGACGTGGAGGAATTCGAGGCCAAGTACGCCAAAACGCTCGACGACCGCCTCAAGGACGGCGACGTCGAGGCCGCCTACGAAATCTTCGAGCGCGTATCCCAGCGCCTCGCGGAGCGCGTCGCCCTCGTCAAGACCTTGACGTCCTCCACCTTCACCTTCACGACCGGCGAGAAGGTCGTCCTCGACCGCCACGAGCTCGGCTGGCCGGCGACCAAGGCGGAGGCCAAGGAGCTCTGGCGCCTGCGCATCAAACATGAGGTCCTGCTCGAGCGCCTCGCCAAGCTCCAGGCCGACGAAGCCAAGGCCGCCGCCGCGAAGAAGGCCGCGGAATCCCCGCCCAAGCCCGGCGACAAGAAGGAGGACGCCAAGCCCGCCAAGGAGCTTTCGATCAAGGAGACGATCGATCAGCGCTACGATCGGACCCTGCGCAGCTACACGGAGTACGACGGCATCGACGTTTTCTCCACCTTCATCTCGGCTCTCACGCGCGTCTTCGACCCGCACACCGACTATCTCGCCGCCGCCCAGAAGGAGAACTTCGACATCAGCATGAAGCTCTCGCTCGTCGGCATCGGCGCCGTGCTCCGCTCCGAGGACGGCTACGCGCGCATCGTCTCGCTCGTTCCGGGCGGCCCCGCCGACTCGGACAAGCGCCTGAAGCCAAACGACAAGATCGAGGCGGTGGCCCAGGGCGACGGCCCGTTCATCGAGGTCGTCGGCATGAAGCTCGACCGCCTCGTGCAGATGATCCGCGGCGAGAAGGGCACCACGGTGCGCATCCGCGTGATCCCGGTCGACGCGATCGATCCCGCGACGCGCGTCGTCATCACGCTCGTGCGCGACGAGATCAAGCTCACCGACCAGGAGGCGCGGGCCAAGATCTTCACCGTGCCCGGCCAGAACGGCAAGGCCTACCGCGTCGGCGTGCTCGATCTGCCTTCCTTCTACGCCGACATGCGCGGCGGCTCCGACGGAAAGAGCGCGACGCGCGACGCCGAGCGCCTCATCGAGGAGATGAAAAAGCGCGGCATGGACTCCCTGATCATCGACCTGCGCCGCGACGGCGGCGGCTCGCTGACCGAGGCGGTTTCGCTGACCGGCCTGTTCATCAACACCGGCCCGGTCGTCCAGGTCAAGGACGCGCGCGGCACGATCAAGCTGCTGCATGACAACGACGCGATGACGGCGTTCGACGGACCGCTGATCGTCCTGGCCTCCCGCGCCTCCGCCTCGGCCTCCGAGATTTTCGCCGCGGCCCTCCAGGACTACGGCCGCGGCGTCGTCGTCGGCGACAAGAGCACGTTCGGCAAGGGCACGGTGCAGTCCGTGCTCGAGCTGAACCAATATCTTCCCCCGGCCTATCGGTCCTACAAACCCGGCGCGTTGAAGCTCACGATACAGAAGTTCTACCGCGTCTCCGGCGGCTCGACCCAGCACCGCGGCGTCTTGCCCGACATCCACGTCCCTTTCTACGGGGACATCAGCGAATCCACCGAATCCTCGCAGAAGAACGCGCTTCCCTACGACGAGGTCGAGCCCGCCGCTTACGACCGCGGCGCGGCTCTGCAGGCGCGCCTCTCCGCGCTGGCCAAGGCCTCGGCGGCGCGCGTCGCCTCCTCGCGCGAGTTCCATTGGATCAAGGAGGACATGGCGCGCTGGGAGAGGCAGAAGAAGGACAAGGCGCTGTCGCTCAACGAGAAGACGCGCCTCGCCGAGCGCAGAAGCGAGGAGGACCGTCAAGCCGCCCGGAAGAAGGAGCGCGCCGCGCGCAAGGAGAAGCCCTACCCCTCGGAGGACGTCACCTTGGCGCTCATCGAGGGCAGGACGCCCGCCGTTTCCTCGGCGGCCGCGGCGGCGCCGCCCGCCGCGCCTCTCGACGAGGAGGACCCGGGCTACGAGCGCGCCCCCGACGCCCCCGACGCGGTGCTCGACGAAACCCTGCGCGTCGCGGTCGACCTGACGGCGGTCCAGCCGCCGGTCGCGGACGGCCAGGCCGAGCGCCGCGAGAGAAACGCCGTCGCGCGGTAGCGATGCGAGCCATCAGCCTCATCGCGAGCGCCACGGAGATCGTCTGCGCCCTGGGCCTCGAGAGCGTCCTCGTCGGCCGCTCGCATGAATGCGATTTTCCCCCGTCCGTGAAGGCCCTGCCCCGGGTCACGGAGCCGTCGATCGACGTGGGCGGCGGCAGCGCCGAGATCGACCGCCGCGTGCGCGAGGCCGCGCGCGACGCGCTGTCGATCTACCGCGTCGACGACGCCCTGCTCGCCTCGCTCAAGCCCGACGTCCTGATCACGCAGACGCAGTGCGAGGTCTGCGCTGTCAGCCTCAAGGACGTCGAGGCCGCGCTCGCCAAGCGCATCGGCCTCCGGCCCCGAATCGTCCCGCTCAGCCCGAACTCGCTGTCGGATTTGCGCGCCGACGTGCGCCGCGTGGCGCGGGCGCTCGGCGCTCCGCTCAACGGCGAGGAGCTCATCGCCGCGCTCGACGACCGCATGGATCGCGCCGCCGCTCGGATCAGGGAGCGGCCGCGCCGCTCCGTCGCCGTCATCGAGTGGCTGGATCCCCTCATGTCGGCCGGGAACTGGACGCCGACCTTGGTCGCGCGCGCGGGGGGCGACGAACTCTTCGGCGTCGCGAACCGCCATTCCGGCGCGATGACGTGGGACGCGCTCAAGGCGGCCGACCCGCAAGTCTTGATCGCCGCGCCCTGCGGCTTCGACATCGCCCGGACCCAAAGCGAGCTCGCCGCGCTCGCCGGACGGCCCGGCTTCTCGGAACTGCGCGCCGTGCGCGAAGGACGCGCCTACGTCGCCGACGGCAACGCCTACTTCAATCGCCCCGGACCCCGCGTCGTGGAGACGCTCGAGGGCCTCATCGAGATGATCCACCCCGAAGCCCCCGGCTTCGACCGCAAGGGCGAGGTCTACGAGCCTCTCAGCTCCGTCTCGAACAGTATCTCATAGGCGTGGCCGAACGGCGCGGGCCTGCTCGCGTACAGGCTCAATTTCGCCACCGGACGGCGCAGGTTCAGGGCGGGTTCCGCCTTGAGCGCGGCGACGAACCCGGGCGCGACGGCCCCGTCGCGATTGCGCCCCAAGGTGAGGTGCGGCGCGTACGGACGCGGCTCGTCGCGGCCGAGAAGGGCGGCGACGCGCTCCATCGGGACGATGCCCTCGCTCAAACCGATCCAGACGACTCGCGCCTCCTCGAACGAGTCGAACGCGCCGACGCCGCCGTACACGATCTCGAAAGGCGCGGTCACGGCGGCGGCGCGCGTCATCAGGTCCCGTATCTCGGGAAGCCTTTCCTCGGGGGTCGCCCCGAAGTAGCGCAAGGTCGTGTGCAGGTCGCGCGGGTCCACCCACCGGAAACGGCCGCCGGCGCGGCGCAGCCGGGCGACGGTCTCGGCCGCGGAGGATTTCATCTCGTCATCGGCGGCGACGGCGATGAACAGGCGCATGAGACATTAAACAAAAATGGCCGCTTATTTA
>JACQJQ010000048.1 GCA_016204945.1 Elusimicrobiota bacterium | reverse complement strand
GCGCCCGGCCGCCTCGGCGCTCAGGCGCAGGTGCGGGCGGCCGTACTTCATCGGCTGGAAGCGGTCGTACTGCTCGAACAAAGTCTCGACGGTCTCGAGGCCCCGCGCGTGCCCTTTATAGACCGGCCAGACGATCGGCAGGCGCGTGAGCAGGTCGCCCGAGGTGCGCACGATGTGGCCCGCGTCCCAGCAGGACGAATGCGTGGTCAGGCGGTCGTAGAGCAGGTAGCGCACGCCGCCGTGGATCAGGTGGGTCGAGGCCGCCGTCGTGCCGCCGCCGGGGCGCCCGCGCTCCAGGAGGGCGACGCGCAGCCCCCTCATCGCCGCGTCGCGGGCCACGCCGGCTCCCGTGACGCCGCCGCCGATGACGATGAGGTCGAAATCGCTCATTCCAGACCCAGAGTGTACGAAATGGTAGAATCCGGTTTCATGTCACGTTCCCGTTTTTATGTTTTCGCGGCTTCCGCGTTCCTGCTCGTCGGAGCCGGTTCCGTCGCCGTGCGCAAGCTTCTGGAGGGGATGCCCCCGATCCACACGCTCGAGGACTACGCGCCCTCGCTGACCACGCGCGTCTTCGACTCCAAGGGCGCGGTGATCGCCGAGCTGTCCATCGAAAAGCGCGCGCTGCTGCCGCTCTCCAAGATCCCGGTCGACCTGCAGAACGCCGTTATCGCGGTCGAGGACGACACCTTCTTCAAGCACTGGGGCATCTCGCCCAAGGGGATCCTGCGCTCCTCGGCGCGCAACCTCATCGCCCGGCGCGTGGTGCAGGGCGCGTCCACGATCACCCAGCAGCTCGCGAAGCAGATCTTCCTCAAGCCCGAGCGCAAGTTCACGCGCAAGATACGGGAGATCCTGCTCGCGCTCGAAATCGAGAGGAATTTCTCCAAGCCCGAGATCCTCCAGCTCTACCTCAACCAGGTCTATTTCGGGGAGGGAGCGTACGGCGCGCAGGCCGCCGCGCGCAACTACTTCGGCAAGGAGGTTTCCGAGCTCAGCCTCGCCGACTGCGCCCTTCTCGCCGGCCTCATCCGGGCGCCGCGCGCCAACTCCCCGTTCTTCAGGCCCGAGAACGCGCGTAAGCGCCGCGCGCTCGTGCTCCAGCGCATGCTCGACGAGAAGCTCGTCACCCAAGCCGAGGTCGACGCGGCCGACGCCCAGCCGATCCCGCTCGAGAAGCCGCTCGGCCTCGACTCCCAGGCGCCGTTCTTCGTCGAGCACGTGCGCCGCCGCCTGGAGCATAAATACGGGACCGCGCTCGTCTGGCGCGGCGGGCTCCGGGTCTTCACGACGCTCGACCTCGACATGCAGAAGAAGGCCGAGGCGGTCATGGAGAAGGCCCTGAGCGAGTTCGACGCCAAGGCCCAGGTCGAGCACGAGAAGAAGGTCAAGGAGCTGCTCGCGACGGGAGAGCCCCTGCCGCCGGACGTCTCGACCGGGCCGCTGTCGAAGATCCAGGGCGCCTTCGTGGTCATCGACGTCAAGACCGGCGCCGTGCGCGCGATGATCGGCGGGCGCGACTCCCACTTCAACCGCGTGACCCAGGCCAAGCGCCAGCCCGGCTCGACGTTCAAGCCCTTCGTCTGGGCCGCGGCGCTCGGCTCGGGCATGACCGCCGCCTCGATGGTCGAAGACGCGCCGCTCGCGTTCTACTTCGACGGCCGCGACTGGCGCCTGCTGGAGGGCGCGACCGACCAGTACTCGATCAACTTGGCGACCCAGCCGTTCGCGGCGTCCCCTGACTTCAAGATCTGGGTGCCGAACAACTACGACGGGAAGTTCCTGGGCCGCGTCACCCTGCGCCGGGCGCTCGCGAGCTCGCGCAACATCTCCTCGATCAACCTGATCACGCAGGTCGGCCCGCCGCTCGTCGCGGAGCTGGCCCGGCGCGCGGGCATCCGCTCCGAGCTCGAGCCGGCGCCCGCGCTCGGCCTCGGCGCCTCCGTGGTGACGCCGCTCGAGATGACGTCGGCCTTCGGCACCTTCGCCAACGGCGGCATCGCGGTCACGCCCTATACGCTTGAGCGCGCCGAGGACGCCGGCGGCAGGCAGCTCGAGGGCCGCGTCCCGTCCGACCGGGAGGCGATGACGCCGCAGCTCGCGTACCTCGTCACGAACCTGATGAAGGGAGTCGTGCAGAACGGCACGGGGGCGCACGCCCGCCGGCTCAACCGCCCGCTCGCCGGCAAGACCGGAACCTCGAACGACAACCGCGACCTCTGGTTCATCGGGTTCACGCCGGACCTCGTGGCGGGCGCGTGGATGGGCTACGACGACTTCACCTCGCTCGGCCGCAAGGACTGGACCGGAGGCTCGACCGTCGTGCCATGGTGGACGAGCATCATGGAGGAGATCCTCAAGGACTACCCGAAGCGGGACTTTCCCGCGCCGTCGGGCATCGTCTTCGCCCCGATCGACAAGGAGCAGGGCCTGCTCTATCAGCCCGCGTGCCCGAGGGCGAACAAGCTTCTCGAGGCTTTCGCGCAGGGCAGCGAGCCCAAGGAGTACTGCGATCCGAACCGCAAGGGCTCGGCCGTCATCGAGATGTCGAGCGCGGCGCTCGCCTCGACGGCGCTTCCGGACGACGATTACGGCCGGCTGCGTCCGTCGAGCGGGGCCGCGCACGCGCCGGACGGCGATTCCGACGCGCCGCCGCCGCTGCCGGGCGAGGGCGACCCGGAAGGGCCGGCCCCGCAGGGCGGCGACGAGGGCGATCTCGAGTAGCGCCGCCTAGCGGTAGACGCGCGGCGCGCGCGCGGCCGTTCTGCGCACGGGAAGCGCGACGGCGTCCCCGGGCTTGAGCGAGGGGCAGCTGGTCGCGTCCACGAGGACGTGGGAGATGCCGCAGCGCCCGACGAACGGCAGTTTGACGGCGCCGCGCAGGGCCCAATACGATTGGCTCGCGCCCAGGCCGATCAGGCGCTCGGCGGGCTGCATCGTCAGGCCGTCGGCGTAGCCGACCGGGAGCGCGGCGACGCGCATCGCGCGGGGCGCCAGGTACTCGCTGGCGTAGCCGATGGAGGCGCCCTTGCGCACCTCGCGGACGGACAGCACGCGGGCCCGGAAGCGCCACGGCGTCTTGAGCGCGGGCGGCCGGCTCTTCGACCGGTTGATGCCGTAGAGCAGGTTGCCCACGCAGGCGAGATCGAAGCGGCGATGGGGAAAGTCCATGAACACCGTCGAGTTCGCCGCGCGCAGGCGCAGGCTCGGGTCGCGGCGCTTGTAGGGCGCGGTCAGCCGCGCGAAGGCGCCGAGCTTCTCCTCGGCCTCGACCGCGTTCTTGCCGGGCAGGTAGCCCAGGTGCGCGGCGATGCCGTCGACCGTCACGCCGCGCAGGAGGCCGATGGCCTTCATCAAGGCGGGACGCTCCTTGGGCGGCAGGCCCCAGCGCGCGAGGCCGAAGTCGAGGTCCACCTGCAGGCGGATTTTCCCGCCCCTGGCCGCGCGCTGAAGCGCGCGGGCCTGAACGAGCGACTCCACGACGGGAATCACGCCGAGGCCCAGAGCCTCGGCGGACTGCTCGGGCAGCACCGGCGCCAGCATCTGGATCGGCGCCTTGATCCCGGCCTGGCGCAGGGCGGCGGCCTCGGCCAGGTCGCGCACGCCCAGGCGCTCGGCGCCGGCCTTGAGGACCGCTTTTGAGACCTCGACGGCTCCGTGGCCGTAGCCGTCGGCCTTCACCGCGGCGACGAATCCCGCGCCCCTGGGCAGTTGCGCCCTCACCCACGCGGCGTTGCCGGCGATCGCGGAGAGGTCGATCTCGACCCATTTCATCGAGGAGGGAGCGGACATCGCGGGTATCTTATTAAAAAAGGGTCAGACTGCCCCGCGTTGAGCTTCGGACCATGGAACAATTTGGGGTCCTCAATCGTATGATAGGCATGAGGGACTATGCCGACGTTTCCGGGTTGATTCACCGCATCCGAGGACGCCGCGTCATGCTCGGCGGAGATCTCGCGGCGCTCTACGAGGTGCAGCCGAGGGCTCTTGTCCAGGCTGTTAAGCGCAACCGGAGACGCTTCCCGGAGGATTTCTGCTTTCAGTTGTCCGAGCCGGAGTTCGAAATCTTGAAATCACAAACTGTGATTTCAAGTTGGGGAGGATCCCGCAGAGCCTATCCCCGCGATTCGAGAAGAAGTCGTGCCGTCGGAGACGCCGCGTCAGCGGATTGGATTCCAGTGGGGGTGTGAGGTGACAAATGTAGAATGAGGACGACTGTTGGCGCCAACAGCTGATCGGAGAAAAAAGTAGAATAGACGCGTGGCGATCCTAAAAATGGGAACTCGCGGTTCCGCTCTGGCGCTCGCGCAATCGGGCCAGGCGGCGCGCGCCCTCGAGAAGTTGAATCCCGGCCTGAAGGTCGAGACCGTCGTCATCAAGACTTCCGGCGACCTGTTCGGCGCGCCGCCGCCCGAGGTCGCCAAGACCCTGCCGCAGGGCGCCAAGGGCCTTTGGATCAAGGAGATCGAGGAGGCGCTTCTCGACGGGCGCGTCGACTTCGCCGTGCACAGCGCCAAGGACCTGCCCGCGCTGCTCGCCGCCGGCCTTGCGGTCGCGGCGTATCCCGAGCGCGAGGACCCGCGAGACACGTTCGTGGCGCGGCCGGGGCTCGTTTGGGCCGAAGTGAAGGCCGGGATCAAGATCGCGACCTCCTCCTTAAGACGTCATCTGATGCTGACCGCGGCCAAGCCCGGCATCGTCCTTCTTCCCCTGCGCGGCAACGTGGACACGCGCCTGCGCAAGCTGGCGGAGGGGGAATACGACGCGATGGTGATCGCGGCCGCGGGCCTCAAGCGCCTCGGCCGCTCGGACGTGCGGCACGAACCGCTCGACGTCGAGGTCATGCTCCCCGCTCCCGCGCAGGGCGCGCTGGCCCTCGAGGTCAAGAGCGGCCG
>JACQJQ010000054.1 GCA_016204945.1 Elusimicrobiota bacterium | reverse complement strand
GTCTCGGCGGGACCAGAGTTTTTATCCGCGCGACCACATCTATGTTGTTCATGCCTTCCTTGAGGTCAGAAATCCTGGTGGTTTCCGCGGAGGCGCTGCCCGTGCGCGAGAACGCGTCGCCCGCGTTGGCGCCCGCCCGTTTCGTGCCGTCGAGGCCGCTGGGATTGTTCGGGCCGCGCGCGCCGGCCGCGCTCCGGAAATTCGGGGCCGCGCGCACCAGGTTCAAGCCGCCGCCGCCCGTGCCCGCCTGGCCCAGGTTGCCGCTGGCGATGGGAGCAAGGCCGCCCGAGGCACTCGAGCCGCCGCCGGCCACGCCCAGGCCGCGCAGGCCCGAACCGCCGAGCGCCACCTTAGGAACCGGAAGAGGCGCGCGCTTGACCGCCGCCGAGGCCGCACGGGACGCCGCGCCCGCGAGGGCGTCTTTATAGTCCGTCTCGCTGCGGGGAGCGACGGCCGGAGCCGCCGAGCCCGCCGGGGGCTGCTGGGCCGCGCTGGGGCCCATCACGAGGGCGCTGGGGTCGCGCACGTTCAAGGGAGTGATGATGTCGCCGCCGCCGCCGATGGCTCCGCCCTGGGCGATGCTGTTGTTGCCGCTCTCGTAAGGGCTGCTGCCGCCGCCAAAGAGGTTGCTGCCCGCGCCGCCCTTGCCCCAGCCCTGCTGGAGCTGGCCGTCCCCGTTCTCGGGGGCCATCATGAAGTGCTCGGCTAGGGGAGCCATGAACAGGGTGCCCAAGCCGGCCAAGATGAAGGCCAGGTCCTTCTTTTTGAACTGCTTCAGGCGGTCGAAAAGGGTCAGGCCCGCGCCCAAGCCCTTGATCTTCATTTGGGGCTTCTGCGTGTCTTTTAGAGTGGGGATCTTCGGTTGCTGATCCATAGATTTCTCCTCTGTCGAGATAGTTTAAGGGGGGTTGCGGTTCTTGTCAATGGAACCCTTATTCTTTAATCCAATTTTTACCATGCGGCGAATAAAGCGGCTCAGAAGCCCGTTATGCACCTTATATCACAAAACCAGTTGCTGCAGCCGCACGAACCCGTCTGAATCAGACACGTGCTCAGCGCCGACGTCGTTTGAGTCGGGGTCGGAGCCTCGACGCCCAGGGCCGCGCAAAAGGACGGAAGAGCGCAGGGCTGGCCGACCCGGCCCATCACGCTCACGAGTTCGCCGCACTTGCTGCCGATCTGGCCTTGAAGGCTGTTGCAGCCGTCGCAGCTGCAGGGGTTGCCGCAGGCGCCGGGCATCTGCATGAACAGATTCGTCAGTTCGGTCTGCAGTTGGCCCATGCGCACGTAGTCGGGCCGTCTCTCATCCTCGCACTGCGCGACCCTCTCCGTACACTCGGCCATCTGCTCGGCGTCGCGGATGGCCGCGTCGGCCGCCTCCGAGTCCGGCAGGTTCACGGACGAGGCGCCGTCGGCCGCGGAGCCCGACAGGAGGCCGTCGCTGATCTCGTTGTTGTCGTACACCTTGCCCGTCTTGGCGGACGCGAACTCGCGGGGGCAGCCGGAGCTGTCGGTGCAGTCCTCCGCCCCGGTCTTCGCCCAAGCGCGCCCGACGGCGAGCTGGACGAAGGCGCACTGCCCCGGGGCGGCGCTGCAGCTGACCGCCTGCGAGCCGGCCTGCGCGTTGCTGAGCGACGGCCTCGCGGGAGCCCGCGACCCGGACAAAGTTCCCTTGGCCGCGGCCTTGCGCACGCCCGCGGCGGTCGAGACCTTGACGTCCTCGAGCCCCCGGCTGACCATGCCCTCCAGCGAGCCGCTCGCGGCCCGGCCCCCGTCCCCGCCGAAGGAGCCGCCGCCCGGCAGGACGCTCTCGTCGAGCGCGACCGCCCCCCCCGCGCCTTGCTTCGCGGAGTCCTCGGGGCTGAGAACTCCCGCGACCGACTTGGGCTTCGGCAGCTTCGCGCCGCCGCCCGCCTTCGCCGCGAGGTCCTCGGCGCGCCCCTTCACGTAGCCGATCGAGCCCGCGCCGACGCCGGCGCGGCCCGCGTCCGCCCTCTCTTCCCGCATGAACGCCGCCCAGCCGGCCTGGCCGCCGCCCTCCTTGGCCGCGCGAAACGCGGCCACCAGGTCGCGGTAATCGCGCTTGCCTCCGGCCAGGCCCCACTTCGCGGTGTCCGCGCCCATTTTCCCCGCGATCCAGGCCATGGCGGCCGCCACCCGCGCCCCGCCGGGGAAGCGCAGCACGACGCTCGAAGGGCTCACGAACAAAAACGAGGTCAGGGCCACCAAAAGGAGCAGCGCGCCCACGGTCTTGCGCGTCCGCAGAAAAAGAAGAAGACCGGCCAACGCGGTCTTTTTCTTGTTCTTTTCGAGGAAGGTCGCCATCGAGCCCTACGGTCCCGTCGGGTTTCCGTTGACGGCCTCGATCTGGCTGTTCTCGTTGATCATGGTCCCGTGCTGCTCGACTTCGAGGGCGCTGCTCGTGCCGAACTGCGCGGCATGGGTCACGGAATCAGGGGGGTTGCAGTTCTGCGGGTCGGTGCCCTCGTTGTAGGCCCTATCGATGCAGTATCTGTTGGTGGCGTCCTGGTTGATGTCGCCGTTGCGCTGCGACAGACTCGTGCTCATCGTATCGGCCATCTGCTTCATCATCGCGGCCATCTGGCTCATCATGATGCTCATGCCGACGAGCATGCCGCCGATTCCAATCAACGCCGCGCCGATCGGCGTTGTCGGAGGTCTCAACAGCGCGATACCCGCCGCGATTAGGGCAAGCCCCATCATCATCATCTGCTGGGCCCGGGCCTTCAAAGCGCCGGCCTGCTGGGCCATCGCCGCGATCGCCGCGATCGAGGCCGCGGTGTCCGGGTCGGCCGCGACGCCGCCCGGGTCCGTCACGTTCGGGGTCGTCAGGTCCGGCGCGCCGGTGCCGAGGGTGTCCGCGGGGCCCGACAGAGCCGGGCCGCCCTCCACGTTTCCTTCGCCCGTCTGCCCTTCGAACGCGCTGAGAGAGTGCGCCTCCTCCGCCACCGTGGCGTTCGCGCCGAGGGCATTGTTTCCGCTCAGCACGATGGCTTGTCCCAAAGCCTGGTCCGACCCGATCCGCCGGCCCCTGCCGCGCGCGACGACGCGCCCCGTCTTCGCGTTGCGCGCGGCGGACAGGCGGCCTTTCTGCGCGGCCAGAAGATTCGTCTTGGGGAAACTGTCGTTCAGCTTCGGCCCGGAGCCGCCGCCGCCGAAAATACTCTTGTTGCCGAAGCCGCCGCCGAGACTCGACGAAAGCTTGCTGCCGCTCAAATTATGCTCGAGGCCGGGCCGGTTCCAGCCCGGGGCCGCGTCCGCGGTCTGTTCCGGAGCCGCCGGCTCCTCGGCCGCCTGCTCCTGGGGCTCTTTCTTGACCTCGGCGGCCTTGACCGGCTCGAAGCGGATTTCGCCCTTGCTCGCGACGTAGCCCGTGCGGTCGCCGCCGGGCGCCCGGACCCTGATCGAGGAAGCGGGAGCGCCGAGGTCCCCGCCGATGACGCCCGTCGGCCCCGCGCCGCCGCCCCTGAGCAAAGAGTAGCCGAGCAGACCCGCGCCCGCCAGGAACACCGCCGCGCCCGCGCCCACCAAGGCCTTGCCGAAAACCGTCGCCGTCAACCCGGCCAGCATCGAGGGACCGGACGCCCCGCCCGCGGCGCCCACCGCGCTCGCCGCCGAGCGCGCGACCGTGCCGCCCGAAGCCCCGGAGAAAGCGCCGCCGCCCGGCTTGGCGCCGCTCCAAGCGGCTCCCGCCTTCTTGCGCTCCTTCTCTTTGCGCTTGAGGTCCGGGATATCCGCCGCCGGCACCCCTTGATCGGGCACGTCCTCGTTGTTCGCCATGACTTTCAATCTCCCAAAATCATTGCGCGGCGGCCGCCGGCTTGTGCGTCATCGCGGCCGCGAAGCCGCCGACGGTCGCGGCGATCATGGGCCCCAAAACGTAACCCTTGATGGCAGAAACCGTAGTGGGCGCCTGCTGGTAGGCTAAATAGGCGATCGCACCGCCCGCGAGAGTCAGGACACCGCCGGCGATCTTGTCTCCCGTCATCGCCAAAATGGCGACGCCGAGGGCCGCGATGATCCCTCCGAGCGCGATCATGGTGATTCTCAACGCTTCCGCCAGACCTTTGGTGTAGATGAACTTGTCGAAAACCAACGCTAGCATGGATAGGGCGCTGACGACCGCAAGCAACCCGACCGCCAAATTGTACATCCACTGATAAGGCGTCACGTTCTTGCCTTCGGTCACGGGAATCGCCTTGCAGGCGCCGTCGGCGTCCATGTAGTTGTTCGCGCCGCAGTCGCCCGCCGCCGCGCCGGTCGGCCCGCCGGCGTCGCCGGGATTGGGGGTGCTATCGGCGCCGGTGGAAGACCCCGCGCCCGCCCCGGTTCCGGCGCCGCTGATCGCGGTGCCGGCGCCGGCGCAGCCGTCGATGGCGCAGGCTTGATCGGAGGCGCTCTCCTGCGTGCTCGCCTGCGCGGCGTTCTGAAGATGCGAGTTGGCGATCGTCAACTGGTCGCGCCCGATGCCGCGCATGCGGCTTCTCGGCGTCCTGGGCCTCGACGCTCGGGCGTACGTCGGCCGGACCGCGCCCTTCGCCGCCGCGAGCTTGCCGCCGAGGGCCTTGCCGACGGACCCCGACGAGCCGAACTGGCGGGCCACGCCGCCCGACAGGCCCGCGCCGCCGGACAAGGCCGAGCCGCCGCCCGCCTTCGTGCTGAGCGCGCCGAACTTCTTGCCGAGCGCGCCGGGCTTGCCGCCGTCGGCCTGGGCCGACGCCAGCAAGGCCGCCGGGTCCGCGGGCTTGCCCGCCGCCTCCTCGGGCTCGGCCTTCTTGGCCGCCTCTTCGTCGGCCAGGCGCTGGGCCTCCGCCGCCGCGGCCGCCTCGGCCTCCTGCTTGGCGCGTTCCTCGGGCGTCAGGCCGTCCCTGTTGCCGGACAGATAGCCGAGGGAATTCGGGATAGTGTTGGAGTTGGACGGCAGATTGGAGACGTCGCCCTCGATCTTGACGTCGCCCGTGACGGGCGAAAACAGCGCCGGCTTCTTGGCCTCGACGGCGCCGCCCGCGCCGCGGCTTCCCGAGTAGATGGCGGCGGAGCCGATCCCGCCGGTCAGCATGATCGCCAGCATCGTCTTGGTGAAGCCCATGCCCAGAGAGCCGGCGCCCGCCGCGCCCGAACCGCCGGCCGCCCCGCCCCAGCCGCCGCGCCCGCCGGAACTGCGGAGGAAAGAGAAAGCGCCGCCCTTGCGCCTGCGGTCCTTGCCGACTCGCGCGATCCGGAACGCCGGGACGTCGGAGACCGCGGGATCCTTGCTCGTGTCCATGTGTCGCTCCACCCGAAGGGGCCCAAAATCGTCTGAAAAACCGCTATTTCTGCGTCTAAAGCAGTGTAGCCCTGCCCCTATTTTTTGTCAAGGAAAGCGCCCCCCGTTACTGTTTTTTTACTCAATGACGGGCATGGCGGGAAAGGGCGTTAAACGCAATACCGTTCACTTAAGCCGTTACCGTCCAAAAAATGAACCACAAAGAATGCCCAATTGCCCTCTGAAAATCCTTCGAAATTCAAAAAGTAACGACGAAAGAATAAGGGCTTTTCACATCGCGCGCGAGATGTGAAAAGG
>JACQJQ010000053.1 GCA_016204945.1 Elusimicrobiota bacterium | reverse complement strand
TGTAGCACCATCGAAGCGCGTTGACGTTCTGCTCGACGGTCGTCTTCTTTTCCATGACGTCCAGCATTTTTTGGCTGCCCGTCTCGATGCCGAAGCCGACGGAAACGCAGCCGGCTTCCTTCCATTCCCGGATGGTCGCCTCGTCGATGGTGCTGACGCGCGTCGCGCCGGCGACCCAGTTGATGCGCCGGGCCTTGAGGAAGGAGACGATTTCCTTCGTCGCCTGCCTGTTGGAGCCGAAGTTCTCCTCCCAGAAATAAACCGTGCCGATCCCGTACCGATCCACCAGGTGCTTGATGTAGGCGATGATCGATTCCGGATCCGCGGCCGTATAGCCCTTGTAGAACCGGTGGCAGAACGTGCATTTCGCCACGCAGCCGATGCTGGCCGAGACCTGCGCCATCCGCTTGTCGAGATTCTGCGGATGGAAGTGCTCGTAGAACGACTCCATTTCCGTCTTGTTGTAGCCCCTCCGGAACCGCTGGCCGTAGACGCCTTCCATGTAATGATCCAGCCGCGAAAACCGCTCCACCAGGTCGTAGTTGATCTGGCGCACCTCCCCTCTCTGCGCGGCGTATCCGGTGAAATGGGACTCGCCGTCGAGCAGATAAACCAGCCCCGGGATGTCGTGAAAGGCCTCCCGGCGGCTCGCGTCATAGTTCCGCTCCTTGAGTTTGCGCAGAAGCCGGCTGAAGGTCGGCTCGGACTCGCCCGTGACGCAAAAATCGATCGCCGTCCGCCGAACCACGATGTTCGCGATCGAGGCCATTTCGCCGCCGAGAACCTGGACGACATGCGGAAAATGCCGCTTAATATCGAGGGACATGCGCTTGACGTAGCCGTAATTGTGGGTGAGGATGGCGCTGATTCCGACGACGTCGGGCGCCTCGGCCGCGACGCGCCGGCGGATCTCTTCCGGGGACGGCCGCTCCAAATAGGCGTCGTAAAAAGAGGTCTCGCAGCCCAGGTCGGGATCCAAGTTCTCCATGACCCTCGTAATGGCCACCGGCGCATCCGTGGTGGCATAGGAGCCCAACGGGACATTGATCAACAGCAGTTTCATTCGATTCCCAGTATAGGGCCCGCCAGGGGCGTTGTCAACACGCGCCCCGACGGGGGATCCGAGCGCGGTCGCCGACGGCTATTGTATGATTTTACCGATGCGCTTTAAGAATCTTCTCGTCATGACCCCGGCGGGAAGCGATGTCTACCACCATTCGCGCGCCCTGCGCAAATGCGGCTACGGCATGGAACGGCTGGATTTCATCCCCCTCATCCGGCGGGAAGGGATCGCGGCGGCTCAGCGCCGCATAGAAGCCGCCCTGGAAAAAACGAGGCCGGACCTCTTCTTCGCGACCCTCTGCGGCGACAACTTCCAATTTCCCGTCGAATTCTTCCTCCGCCTGCGCCGCCGCTGCCCGCTGGTCTTTTGGCTCTACGACGACGAAAGCTACTTCGACGCTCACTCGAAATATTACGCCCAGGCCGCCGACGCGGTGGTGACCACGGATTGCTTCTCGGTTCCCGCCTACGAAAAGCTCGGGATCCCCGCCGTCTTGTGCTTCACCAGCGTGTCCAAGGACATATGCGCGCCGCTCTCGGTTCCCAAAAGCATCGACGTCTCCTTCGTCGGAGACTGCACCAAGAACGACCGCGGGGAATACCTCCGCCACCTGGCGGAAAACGGGATAAAGGTGGAGACCTTCGGGAAAGGTTCCAAGAACGGGTATATTAAGGATACGGAGATCGCGGGCGTCTTCTCACGCAGCAAGATCAACCTTAATTTCAGCAAGCTGGACGCCCCGGGCTGGATCAACCGTGATGACCCCGTCCTCAACCGCATCCGCGGGAACAAGGGGCGCCCGATTGAAATCGCCGTCGCCGGGGGCTTCTGTCTGACGGAGCATTACCCGGCCCTGCCCCGCATCTTCGAGCTGGGCCGCGAAACGGACTTCTTCTGCGATAAAGACTCCATGCTCTCCAAGGTGCGCTACTATCTGGCCCATGACGAGGAGCGGGAAGCCCTCGCGGAGAGGGCCCACCTCAGGGCCATGAGCAGCTACGAAGACGAACGCTACATCCCCAAGGTCATGCGGGAGTTGGAACTTCTTCTGGAGAATCATGATGTCCGCCGCTGTCCCCAGCCGGCCACCGCCTATATAAGCCCGGGCTTTCAGCGGAGGAGGGCCAACGTCCTTTTCGTACACCTGCTCTCGGCGCTGAGACGCTTCCAGCTTCGGGCGGCTCTGGAGATATTCGCTTCCCTGCTGGGCTGCGGTCCGGGCGCCTGCGCCTTAGGCGTCTTGGGCGGCCTGGACCGCGCGGCGGCCATCTATCGAACGCGTCGGACGGGTCAATGACGCCCTCCTCCAAGATCGATCTGGTCTGCGTCTATCCCAATAATCGCGCACGCGCTTTCGGCGCCCTGGGAGAGGACGTGGCCGCGGTCACCCCGCCCCTGCAGACCGCTCTTCTCGCCGCATACGCGCGCGGCAAGGGCTTTTCAGTCAAGGTGATCGACGCCGACGCCGAAGGCCTCACGGCCGACCAGACGGCCGGCCGGGTACGAGCGCTCGCCCCCCTCCTGGCCTGCATCTCCACCGACTACCTCAATAGCGGCGACGTCACCAAAATGGCCGCGGCTCACGACACCTTGGCGTCCCTGCGAAGCCTCGCTCCCGGCGTTCTCACCATGCTCGAGGGCGTGGTGCCCTCCGCGTATCCCGACAAGATGTTGGCCGATGAAAAGACGGATTTCATCCTGCAGGGCGAAGGCTTCGCCGCGCTGACCGCGCTGTTGGCCCATCTGAAAACCGGGAAAAAACGCCCCCCTGAACCCATCGAAGGCCTGTGGTACGAGGACGGCGGCCAAATCGTCCGCAGTCAGCGCCCCCCCATGCTGAACGATTTGGCCGGGCTGCCCATGGCCGCTTGGGACCTCCTGCCCATCGAACGCTACCGGGCTCACCACTGGCATTGCTTCGACCGCTTGGACGAGCGCCGGCCCTACGCCTCCATATTCACGAATCTCGGCTGCCCTTATTCCTGCACCTTTTGCAACGTCAACGTGGTTTACGGCAAGCCCAGCTTCCGCGCCCGCTCCCCCGAAAGCGTGGTCGCGGAACTCGAAATACTCCACGACGTCTACAAGGTGCGCAACCTGCGCATCGTCGACAACGTGTTCACCGTGCGCAAGGACCTGGCCGACCGGCTCTGCGATCTCATCATCAAGCGCGGCCTGGACTTCAACATCTGGGTCTACGCCCGCGTCGAGACGGTGGACTACGCGCTGCTTAAAAAAATGCGCCGGGCGGGAGTCCGCTGGGTGGCTTACGGCATCGAGTCCTCCGTGGCCGACGTGCGCAAGGAGGTGGACAAGGCCTCCCCGGCGGCCGTCATCGAACGCGCCATCGAGGACACGCGCCGCGCCGACATCAACATCGTCGGCAACTTCATCTTCGGCCTGCCTCACGACACGGCCGATTCCATGCGGAAGACCCTGCAGATGGCGCTGGACTATAATTTCGAATACGCCAATTTCTACTCCGCCATGGCCTACCCCGGCACCGAGCTGCACGAATACGCGCGCCGGAAGGGAATCAAGCTCCCCGACAGCTGGGAGGGCTACGGCCAGTATTCCGAGAACGCCCTGCCCATGGGCACCGAAACCCTCTCGCCGGGAGACGTCCTGCGCTTCCGCGACGAGGCGTTCCTCGCCTACTCCAATTCCCCCGCCTACCAGAAGCTTCTGCGCAGGAAGTTCGGCCAGCCCGCCGTGGACTACCTAAAGGGCATCCTCAAGCACAAAATCCGCCGCGTCGCGGCGTAAGCCTCACGCCAGCAGGGCGCGGATGAATTCCCGATCCTCGTCGTGCATCCCGATCCACATCATCGCGGCGTAGGCCAGGCCGCCCCCGGCGCCCAGCAGGAGCAGGAACGACCACGTCTGCGCCAGCGCGTGCAGCGGGAAAACAGCCGCCAGCAGCAGAGCCGCGCTCAGCGCCGGCCGATAGACGACGTCCTGGAAATAATCCCTCCACGTCAGGGCCAGGAGCTTCCGGTGGACGAGCCACACGTTGCCCGCGGCCACCAAAACCTGGCTCATGAGAGCACCCATCGCCGCCCCCAGGATCTGGTAGCGGGGGATCAGCCAGAGCCAGGCCAGGACGCCGAGCAGCGCCTGCGCCCAGGCCGCGGCGGAGTAATACTCCGGATGATCGCGGCTGGTCGAGACGCTGTTCGGAATGAAGTTGGCCGCCGCGAACGCCTGCATGATGACGAGAAGCCGCGCGGGCCAAACGCTGCGTCCGACGAACCCCGGCCCGAGCCACAGCGTCAAGAATTGCGGCATCAAGGAGAAGAGCAGCACCAAAAGCGGCAGCACGACCCAGAGCATGAGCCGAGAGGACTTGACGTACATCCGGACCAGCCGCTCCCGCGCGTCCGGGCCCTGGACGCCGCTCATCATCGGCAGCAGCACGGCCCCGATCGTGGCGGGCAGCGTTTGAATCCTCTGCAGGAGACCGGCCGGCACGGAGTAGAGGGTCAGGTCGGCGAGGGACACCGTCCGCGTGATGAAGGTCTTGTCCAGTTGGACGTTCACCACGGAAGCGACGAGAACCAGCCAGGTGCTGCCGCTGAACGCGGCGTAGCCTTTCAGCGGCAGCCTCTCGCCGTCCCGGAAGCTCCGGGCGGGGCGCAGCAGCATCCACAGGACGGCCAGCAAAAGCAGGCACAGTCCCGCCTGAAGAAGCACGTACCAGGCGGCGACGCTCCTCACCCCCCCGCCGCGGGCGACCAGAACGGCGGCGCCCAGCGGCATGAGCCCGTTTTGCAGCAGCGCGACGCCCGCCTGCCAATCAAAACGCTGAAGGCCCTGAAGAACCCCGCTGGAGAACTGGATCAGCGCGGCGAAGACCGCCCCCACGGCGGCGGCGCAAAGAACCCACGCCGCCAGCTCCACCAGCCCCGGCGGGATATGAAACAGCCGAACCGCCCAAAACCGCGCCCCCCCGATGACCGCGGCCGCGCCGACTAGCGCGCCGAGGAGGTGGGTCGCCCCCGAATAAAGCAGGATGTCCCGAAGGCCGCTCCGGTTGCGCGCGGCATGGAATTGGGCCGTGTATTTGACGGTGGCCGCGCCCGCTCCGAACGAAAGCAGCGAGAGGTACCCCGCGGCCGCGTAGAGAAGCACGTACAGGGCGTAGGTCTCGATGCCCAGGCGGCGGACCAGATACGGAGTCACGAAAAAGCCGATCACGGCGATGCCGAATTGACCGGCCAAATTGATTCCGGTGTTGCGCGCGAACCTCCTGGCGATACTCATTCTCGGTATCGATATGATACCATTAGCGCCAAGATGAGCTCACTTTTCTGCTGCTCTCTGTGCGCGGAGAAATTCGACCCGTGCTGAAGACCGCGGGAAAGGGCGCCGACGAGGATTTAGCGCTCTACCGCCTGATGCTCAAGATCAGGCTGGCCGAAGAGCGGATCGTCGCCATCTATCCGACGGACAAGATCCAAAGCCCCATACACCTCTCCATCGGACAGGAGGCCGTCGCGGCCGGCGTCTGCATGGCCCTGGCGGCCGGGGACCATATCCACGGCACCTATCGCGGTCACGGCATCTACATCGCGAAGGGCGGCGACCTCGGACGGATGTTCGCCGAGCTCTACGGCAAGGACGCGGGCTGCGCCGGCGGCAAGGGCGGCTCGATGCACCTGGCGGCGCAGAGCGTCGGCCTCGTCGGCTGCTCGGCGATCGTCGCCGGCCTGATCCCGGTCGCCACGGGCGACGCCCTGGCCGCCCGGATGCAGGGAAGCTCGCGCGTGGTCTGCTCCTTCTTCGGCGACGGCGCGGTCGACGAGGGCGTGTTCTTCGAAAGCGTCAATTTCGCGGTCCTGAAAGGCCTGCCGATCGTCTACGTCTGCGAGAACAACGGCTACGCGATCCATTCCCGGGTCGCCGACCGGCACAAGCAGGACAAGCTTTTTCGGCTCGCCGAGGGCCTGGGCCTGCGCGGACGCCGCTACGACGGCAACGACGCGCGCACGGTGTTCAAGACCATGTCCCGGGCGGTCGCCGCGGCGCGGCGCGGCGCGGCGCCCGTGCTGCTCGAATACATGACCAGCCGCTGGCACGAGCACGTGGGGCCGGGCACCGATTTTCAGGAAGCTTACCGCCACCCGAAGGACCGGGCCAACGCCGCCAAAAACGACCCGATCCGGAAAATGGCGGCTCGCTTGAAGCGCCGCGGCCTCTCTGCCGGGAGGCTGGAGGCCGTCGCCGCCGAAATCCGGCGGGACGTGGATCGGGCCGTCGCCTTCGCCGAGGAAAGCCCGTTCCCCCCGATCGAGCGCCTGCACGCGGACCTTTACGCGGAGAGCCGGTGAAGCGCCTCAACTACGGGCAGGCGATCAACGCGGCCCTCGCCCACGCGATGGAGAAGGACCCTTCGGTCTTCATCATGGGAATCGGCGTCGACGACCACAAGGCGGTATTCGTCACCACGAAGGGCCTTCGCGACCGCTTCGGCCGGAAGCGGGTCTTCGACACGCCCATTTCGGAGGCGGCGATGACGGGGATCGCCATCGGCGCGGCCTTGGGCGGCATGAAGCCGGTCCACGTTCATATCCGCGCCGACTTTCTCTACTTGACGATGGACCAGCTTTTCAACAACGCCGCCAAATGGCGCTCGATGTCGGGCGGACGGGCGTCCGTCCCGCTGGTGGTCCGCGCGGTCATCGGCAGGAGTTGGGGGCAGGGCGCCCAGCACTCGCAGAACCCCCAGTCCCTTTTCATGCATGTGCCCGGCATCAAGGTCGTGATGCCCACCACGCCCGCCGACGCGCAGGGCCTCCTGCTTGCCGCGATCGAGGACCCCAACCCCGTCCTGATCCTCGAGCATCGCCTCCTATACGACATCGTCGGCGACGTGCCGGCTCTGCCCGTCGCGGTGCCCCTCGGCCGGGCCGTCGTGCGCCGCGAGGGTTCGGACCTGACGATCGTGGCCGGCTCGCACATGGCGATGGAAAGCCTCAAGGCCGCCGAGTTTCTCGCCAGGCACGGAGTTCAGGCGGAGATCGTCGATCCGGTGAGCCTGGTGCCGCTGGATCGCGCCGCCATCCTGCGCTCGATCGCCAAGACCGGGCGCCTGCTGGTCGTCGACTCGAGCTGGACCTGCTGCGGCGCGAGCGCGGAGATCGCGGCCATCGCGGCCGGGGAGGGCTTCGCCTCGCTCACCGCCCCGGTCCGAAGGCTCGGCATGCAGCCGGTCACCTGCCCCGTCAGCAAGCCGCTGGAATCGGCGTTCTATCCCGGGGCCAAGACGATCGCGGCGGAGGCCTTTTCCATGCTGGGGCGCCCTTTTCCCGACGCCTCCGCCCCCGAACTCACCAGCGCGTTCAAGGGGCCCTTCTAATGGCCCTGCGCTACCACCTGGCCGAGGACACCATAGATCGTGCCGACATCGACCGCCTCATCCGCTGGCTGAAAACCTACCCCCGCCTGACCAAGGGCAAGGTGACTTTGGAGTTCGAGGCCAAATGGGGCCGCTGGCTGGGGCGCCGCCGGTCCGTTTTCTGCAATTCGGGATCCTCGGCGAACCTCCTGATGTTCTACGCCCTGCTCCTCTCCGGCCGTCTTAAAAACCGCAAGGTCGTCGTGCCCAGCGTCGGCTGGGTGACGTCGGTGGCGCCCGCCATCCAGTTCGGCTTCGAGCCCGTCATGTGCGAGGCCGACCCGGACACCTTTGGCCTCGACCTCGCCCACCTGGAGTCGCTGCTCAAGCGCCACCGGCCGGGCGCCGTCATGCTCGTGCAGGTCCTGGGCGTGCCCCACAAGATGGAGGAGCTCATGCGCCTCAAGAAGCGCTACGGCTTTTTCCTGCTCGAGGACGCCTGCGCGGCGGTGGGGGCCGAGTACCGCGGGCGCAAGGTCGGAACCTTCGGCGACATGGCGAGCTTCTCCTACTACTTCGGGCATCAGTTCTCGACGATCGAGGGCGGCATGGTCTCGACGGACGACAAGCGGCTCGGAGACCTGTTGCTCATGCTGCGCAGCCACGGCTGGAGCAAGGACCTGGATCGCGGGCGGCACGCGGCCTTGGTGCGCCGGCACCGCGTCGATGATTTTCACGCCCCATTCGTGTTCTACGAACCGGGCTTCAACCTGCGTTCCACGGACCTGAACGCTTACATCGGAATCGGCCAGATCGACAAGCTCCCCGCGATCGCGGCGGCCCGGCGCGGGAACCACGAGCATTTTCGGCGGCGCCTGGGGGGGCGCTTCTACACCCAGCGCTGCGAAAGCCGCTCGCGCGCGTGCAGCATTTCCTTCGGGCTGCTCGCCGAAGACGCCCGCGAGCGGCGCGCGATCGTTTCGGCCCTGGACGCCGCGGGCGTCGAGACCCGCATTTTTTCCGCCGGCAATCTCGGGCTCCACCCTTTTTGGACCAAGCGCTACGGCAAGGCGAGCTTTCCCTTCGCGGATCGGATACATCACACCGGCTTTTTCCTGCCCAACAACCCCTCGCTTCGCCCGGGGGACATCGATAAAATCTGCGACACGGTTCTCGCCGCCGCCTCATGAAGAAACAGGAAAGGATCCGACGCGTCCTCATCACCGGCGTTGCCGGCTCGGGAGGCAGCTACCTCGCCGAATACATCCTGGATCACCAGCCGGGGGTGGCGGTCCACGGGCTGTCGCGCTGGCGCAGCACGTCGCAGAACCTCGAACGCGTGAGCCGGCGGGTGACCCTCCACGAGTGCGACCTCCTCGATTTCGGCTCGGTCCTGACCTCGCTCAAGGAGGCGCGACCCGACGCGATCTTCCATTTGGCGGCCCACGCCAACGTGCGCGCGTCCTTTCGGACGCCCGACGCGGTCTTGAGCAACAACATCCTCGGCACGAGCCACCTCCTCGAGGCCGTCCGCCAGCTGCGCATGGACCCGATCATCCAAATCTGCAGCACCTCCGAGGTGTACGGGCAAGTCGACCCCAAGGACGTGCCGATCGCCGAATCGGCCCCCCTCCGCCCGGTCAGCCCGTACGCGGTGTCGAAGACCGCCCAGGACCTGCTGGGCTTCAGCTATTTCCGAAGCTACGGGATGCGGGTGATCCGCACGCGCATGTTCACTTATCTGAATCCCCGGCGCACGGATCTCTTCGCGACCTCCTTCGCCCGGCAGATCGCCCGCATCGAATCCGGCCTCCAGAAGGTCCTGCTCCATGGAAACCTCGACTCCGTGAGAACTTTCATCGACGTGCGCGACGCGGTCAGGGCCTACTGGGAGGCCATCCGGTTCTGCGAGCCCGGCGAGGCCTACAACATCGGTGGCGTGACGACGATGACGGTGGGGGAATGCCTCCGGCGCCTTCGGGCCCTGAGCCGGGCCCGGATCCCCGCCCGCGTCGACCCGCGGCTCCTGCGGCCCGCCGACGTCACGCTCCAGATCCCCTCCGTGGAGAAATTCGCGCGGGCGACGGGCTGGAAGCCCCGCCACGGCTTCGACGACAGCCTCGGCGCGCTTCTCGCCTACTGGCGCCGGGAAACCCGCAAGGAGAAGGCCGCCTCGGCGGCCGCCTGACGCATGGCTGGAAAAAAACTCGAAGTCCTGCTGACCGGCGGCGGGGGCTACATCGGCTCGGTCCTGACCGAGCTGCTCCTCTCCCGCGGCATGCGCGTCACCGTCGTCGATAATTTCCTCCACGGCCGAAGCGGCTTGGTGGGCCTATGCGCTTTCGACGCGCTGGAAATCGTGCGCGGCGACTGCCGCGACGAGGCCTTGATGCGCAAGCTGCTCAAGGGCAAGGACGTCGTCATTCCCCTGGCCGCCCTGGTCGGCGCTCCGATCTGCGACCGCGACCGCGTCGGCGCCGTCACGACGAACCGGGACGCCGTCCGGATGCTCTGCCGCCTCGCCGCCCCCGAGCAGAAAATGCTTTTCCCGGTCACCAACAGCGGCTACGGCATCGGCGAAAAGGGGAAATTCTGCACCGAGGACAGCCCCCTGCGGCCGATTTCCCTGTACGGCCAGACCAAGGTCGAGGCCGAGAGGGCGGTCCTCGACCGGGGCAACGCCGTCACCTTCCGCCTCGCCACCGCCTTCGGCGCCTCGCCGCGCATGCGCATGGACCTACTGGTCAACGATTTCGTCTACCGGGCGGTCACGGACCGGGCCGTCGTGATCTTCGAGGGCCACTTCAAGCGCAACTACATCCACGTGCGCGACATCGCCCGCGTCTTCCTGCACGGCATCGACAATTTCGAGGCGATGAAGAATCGCCCCTACAACGTCGGTCTGGAGGACGCGAACCTCTCGAAGATAGAGCTGTGCGAGGTCATCCGGCGGGTGCTGCCCGGCTTCGTCCATCACGAGGCGGCGGTCGGAGAGGACCCCGACAAGCGCGATTACATCGTCTCCAACGCCCGGCTCCTGGCCGCCGGCTTTCGGCCCGAATGGGACATCGAGCGCGGCGTCCGGGAGCTCGTCAAGTGCTACACGGCGCTCGGCCAGGTCAACCCTTACGGCAACGTCTGAGCCCCCATGATCATCACGCGCACGCCGTTTCGCATGTCCTACTTCGGGGGCGGCACCGACTACCCCGCCTGGTACCGCGAGCACGGGGGCGCGGTCCTGGCCACGACGATCGATAAATACTGCTACATCACCTGCCGCTACCTGCCCCCGTTCTTCGATTACAAGAGCCGGATCCTCTACTCGAAGGTCGAGTTGGCCAACAGCAACGAGCAGATCGAGCACCCGGCCGTGCGCGGCGTGCTGGCCCAGATGGGGATCAAAGAGGGCATCGAGATCCACCACGACGGGGACCTGCCCGCCCGCACCGGACTCGGCTCCAGCTCGGCGTTCGTGGTGGGCCTTCTCAACGCCCTCTCCGCGCTCAAGAACGCCATGCCGACGAAGATGGAGCTCGCCAAGGCGGCCATCCATATCGAACAGAACGTGCTGCGGGAAAACGTCGGCTGCCAAGACCAGGTGATCACCGCGTTCGGCGGCCTGCAGCGGATCGATTTCGAGAAAACGGGCGATATCCGGGTCACCCCGATCGTCGTCAGCCGCGAGCGGCTCGAGGAGCTTCAGTCCCACACTTTGCTTTATTTCACCGGCTTCTCCCGAATCGCGTCCGAGATCGTCAAGGAGCAGCTCCGGCGCATTCCGGACAAGACGCGCGAGCTCTCGCGCATGCGCGAGATGGTCGACGAATCGATCGACATCCTCCTGGGCAAAAGCGGGCTGGAGGGCTTCGGCCGGCTTCTCGACGAGAGCTGGAGCCTGAAGCGCGGGCTGAGCTCGAAGGTCTCCCTGCCGGCGATCGACGAGATCTACGAGGCCGCCAAGTCCGCCGGGGCGCTGGGCGGCAAGCTGATCGGCGCGGGGGGCGGCGGGTTCATGATCCTCATCGCCCCGCCCCGGACCCACGCGCGCATCCATGAAAAGCTGAAAAAGCTTCTGCGCATTCCGTTCCGCTTCGACAACGAAGGCAGCCGCGTCATTTATTACCAACCGAACTCGTACCGGGCCCAAACCGACGCCGCTCCGTGATCTCGCTCGCGGAGATCGACGCCGTCATCCTCTGCGGCGGGCTCGGCACGCGGCTCTGCGCCTCCCTGCGGGGCCTGCCGAAGCCCCTGGCGCCGATCGGAGAGCGATCGTTCCTCGAAATACTGATCAGCCGCGCCGTCAGCCGCGGCCTGCGCCGCTTTATCCTCTGCGTCGGCCACAAGGCCGAGATGATCGAGAACAGCGTGCGCTCCGGACCCGGGCGGGAGATCATCTTCTCGCGGGAGCCCGCCCCCCTGGGAACCGCCGGCGCCCTCAAGCTGTGCGAGCCGCTGCGCCACAGCCGGACCTCGCTGGTGATGAACGGCGACTCTTTCTGCGACTTCGACCCCGCGGCCCTGCTCGAGGCCCACGCCGCGAGCGGCGGCCCGGCGACGATCGCGGTGGTTTCCGCAGCGGGAAGGACCGACGGGGGATTCGTCGAACTCGCCAAAACCGGGGAGATCGCGCGCTTTAGCGAAAAGAGCGGGACCGCGCGGCACATCAACGCCGGGATCTACGCCCTGAATTCCGAAGTGTGGCCGTATATTCCCGCGGAACGGCCTTGCTCGTTGGAAAAAGAGGTCTTCCCCTCCCTGTTGAAGCGCGGCCTGCGCGGCTGGATCGCCCCCGCCGAGCTCTTCGACATCGGCACCCCCGAGCGCCTCGACGCCTTCCGAAAGACATTCAATTTAAAGGATAATTTTTAAAATCTCCGCGCAATTGACAAAAGCGGATGCGTGTTCTACAGTATAGAGCGATAGGCGCTTGAGGCCGCGCGCGAGCCCTGGACCCCCCAGCCATGAAATCACCGCCTTCCGCCGTCCGGGACAGCGCCAGGGACGCGGTCGCCCAAAAAATTCTGGCCGACTTTCCGGGGCCGCTCAAGCGCGTCTTGTTCGTCTGCCCGCCGGAGATTCCGGAGGCCAACTTCGACCTCAAGGTCGCGCGGGCCAAGCGCTACCCCTGCTTTCCGCCGTACGGCCCCGCCGTGCTCTGCAATCACCTGGAACAGCGGGGGTATGCCACGTCGCTCCTGGACCTGAATTTTTTCCTTCTCCAGAGCAGCCAAGCGCCGGAAGGGGAGTTCTCCTATTCCCTTTGGAAGAAAGAGCTTCTGGCGCGGCTCGAATCCTTCGCGCCCGACGCGGTCGCGGTCACCTGCATGTTCACGATGACCCACGACCCCATGCTGGAGGTCGCGCGCTGCATCAAGGGCTACGACCGCTCCATTCTCGTCGTCGCCGGCGGAGTCCACCCCTCCAACGCGACGGAGCTGGTGCTCAAAAGCTCCGACGCCGTTGATTTCGTCCACCGCTACGAGGGAGAGGAAAGCTTCCCCTACATGCTGGATTTCGCCAACGGCAAGCGGCCCGGAGACGGCCTGTGCCAGCTGGCGACCCTGATCGACGGCCGGTGCGTCAGCATCGACGAGCGGGTTCTGCCCGCGGAGGAGGCCCTGCGCCTGCCTCCCCAGTACCACGACCTGCCTATCGAGCGGTATGATCAGGTGGGCCAAATCGGCAGCTACGTCTTTCTGCGCGCCGGCCGGCCCGCGGCGACCATACTGGGCGTCAAGGGTTGCCGGGCGAAGTGCAGCTTCTGCAGCGTCCGCTCGTTCAACGGCATGGGCGTCAGGACGCGGGACGTGAGCGCCGTCGTGGACGAGCTGCAGTCCCAGGCGGAGAAATACGGCGTCAAGCACTTCATGTGGCTCGACGATGACTTGTTCTACGATCCGGTCCGAACGGAGGCGCTCTTCAACGAGATCGTCCGCCGCGACCTCGACATCACCTGGGACGCGACCAACGGGGTGATCGCCGCCGCCATCACCCCGGAAACATTGGCGGCGGCCGCCGAGTCGGGCTGCATCGGAATGACGCTGGGCATCGAGTCGGGCAGCCCGGAAATACTCCGGGCCGTCCACAAGCCCGGAACGCTCGACAACTTCCGCCAGGCGAAGCAGCTTCTGAACCGGCACCCCCAGATCTTCGTGAAGGGCTTCCTGGTCATCGGATTTCCGCGGGAGACGGTGGCTCAATTGCTGCAGACGGTCAATTTCGCCGTGGAGCTGGGCCTCGACTGGTACACCCTGCAGATTCTCCAGCCGCTCCCCTCCACGGAGATCTACCGGACGATGATCGAAAGCGGCCTGCTCGAGGACAACATGAAGACCGGCAACGTCACCTATTACGGCGGCGCCAGCGGCAAGGAGCGCCTGCGCGAGCAGCGGGAAAAGCTGGACGCGGCCGAGTTCTTCGACCTGTTCGGAAGGCGCGACCCGCTCTCGATTCCGACGAAGGAGGAACTGCCCGATTTCTGGTTCCTGATGGACTACAAGATCAACTACGAGAAGATATTGTCCTTGGAGAACCCGATCAAGATCCGCCAGGAAGCTCTGTATCTGTCCGACGTCTGCGACCGCATGACCACGGCGAACCCGACCGGCCATGCCGTCGCCTCGCTCTTTCTGTCCATTCTCCAGCAGAAAATGGGCGACTTCGCGGGGGCCGGAGTCCGCCTGGCGGCCGCGGAGCGCTCTCTTTCCGAGTCGGCCTACTGGCAAAGCCGGTTCAAGACCTTGGATTTGTACAATCTGATGGATAGGGTGCGCATGCGGACGAGCGCCCGGGAGCGATGATGCCGGCCCTGACGGCGACGCAGTTGGAATACTACGCGAAAAACGGCTACCTGGTCGTCGAGCGCCTCTTCACCGCCGCGGAATGCGACGCGGTGCACGAGGCGATCGCGGCGCACGCCGACGGCGATTTCGCGGCGATCATGAACCCGGACCGCGAGGACTTCCTGTCCCTGCAGTCCCCCATCCGCTCGAAAGAAGCGATCCGCCGGACCGTGAAAATCATGCGCGACGTCATGCGGGACCGGCGCATCGTCGACATCATCGAGACCATCTACGGCGGCCGGGAGGCCGTGGGGCTCATGAGCCAGGTTTTGTTCAAAAAAGCGAACAGCCCGTACGCGTCGCAGGCC
>JACQJQ010000047.1 GCA_016204945.1 Elusimicrobiota bacterium | reverse complement strand
TGCGCGACCAGCGCCGCGCGAGTCTTCAGGCCCTTGTCCTCCTCCACGATCGCCTTCAGGGCATCGAGCTCGACGCGCAGGCCGTCGCGCTCCGAGACGGCCTGCGCGCGGGTCTTCGCGTTCTCCTCCGCCGCGGCCTGCGCGCGATCCCGCGCCTGCGCGGCCGCCAAAAGCTCGCAGGCCAGGCTCTCGCAGAGGGCCTGGTGGCGGGCGACCTCCTCCTTCGCGCCCGCCAGTTGCTCGCGCAGCGCCGCGTTCTCGACCTCCGCGTTGAAATGGCGGTCGGAGAGGCCGCTCCTGAGCCGGTAGTTCGCCGCTTCCAGGACGGCGAGACGCTCGAGGAGCGGGCCCAGCACGGGATCGGGAACCACGCCGATCATCGCTCGCCTCGCTGAAGACGGCCCAGCGCTTGATCCAGGCGCGCGCGCATCTCCTGGATCTCGCCGATCGCTCTCGCGTCGCGGGTTCCGGCTTCGGCCGCCGCGCGGTCGAGCGCCGCGTGCGCGGCGCGCAGGTCCCGCCTCAGGGTCTCCTCGAGCAGGCGCCGGGACGACTCGGACTCCGCCCCGAAGGACTCGGCCCTGCTCCTCAAGGTTTCCAAGCGCACGCGCTCGGCGCTCAACAGCGCCACCCGCTCCCGGAGCGCGACGACCTCCCGGGCCGATTCGGCCGCGCGGCGGGCCGCGTCGGACTCGCCCGCGGCGCGGGCCTCCAGGAGCCGCTCCGCCGTCGGCCGCGCCTCCAGCTCCGCGCGCAGGCGCGCGATCTCCGAGAGCAGGGCTCCGCCCTGGGCGCGCGCGTTCTCCAGCTCCGCCGCCAGCCGGCGCGCCTCCTCGCGCGCCGCCGCGACGGCCGAACGCCCGGCGCTCCAGGACGCGGCCGGCGCCTCGGACGGCTCGGCGGCCCCCGCCAGGCGGCGCATGCCGACGAGGGCGCCGGCCGCCTCGTCCAGCGCGCGCCGGGCCTGCGCGAGCAAGTCGCGCCGCGGAGCCGTCAAAGCGTCTCCTCGGCGCCCGCGCGCTGATCGAGCCTGACCTGGCCCTTGGCGGCCAAGTCCAGGACGGTGTCCAGGATCTTCGAGCGGGCGGCCACGACCTTGTCCTTGGGCTGGGGAGTCCCGGCCTCCTCCCGGACCAAGCCGCGGGGGCCCTCCGGAAGCTCCGAGAGGATCCGGTCGACGAGGCCCAGAGGGACGCCGCGCAGCGCCGTTCCCCACAGCTCGTAGGGCACGGCTCCCATGACCCGCCGCAGATCCGCGGGAGACAGCGCGCCGAAATCCTCGAAGGAGAACAGCTGGCTCTGAATCTCCTCCACGCCGCGGGAGTCCCGGCTGGCCAGACGATCCATGAGCATGGAGCGCTCCTCGCCCGGGACGCGGCTCAGGATGCTCGCCAGACGCTGGGCGCCCCGCAGGCCGTTGGCGACCAGGTTTTTGAGGCGCTCCTCGATCTCCGAGAGGCGATCCGGGTCGACCGCCTTGAGCTTCAGGAGGACCGTCGACGCCTCGGCCTGCGCCTCGGACGGAAGCTTCGAGAAAAGGCGCGAAGCCGTCTCCGGCGCCTGCTTGGCGAGATAGGCGAACACCTGGGCCAGGTCGGCGGGGGCCTCCTCGGCCAGGATGCGCGCGACGTCCGCCGCGTCCGCCGCCTCCAGGAAGTCGAAGCGGCGGCCCAAAGTCCCGGCGGGCGACGCCGCGCTCTCCACGCCGGCCGCGGCAAACCCCGCGGGCGAGCCCGGCATGAGCTCCGGCAGCGGCTCCGCCGCGCCCGGCTCCGCCTGCTCCCCGCGGCCTTGCTTCGAGGTCAGCTCCATGGCGAAGACGCGCGCGCCGCGCACGAAGGCGGCCGCGCCGATCAGGACGACGATCAAGGCGCCGAGCAGGCCGGAGGCGGCGAAGGCGAGCGTCCGCCAGTCGCCCGGGGTCGAAAAGGCCTTTTTCCAGGCCGGCCGCATGGGCGCGCGCACGATGCTGATGCGGTCGCCGCGCGCCTCGTCGATGCGCAGGAGCTGAGGCAGGAGCTGAGAGGCCTCGCGCGCCGCCCCCTCGGGCAGGGCCGTGTCCAGGACGACCGTCGCTTCGATTTTCTTGATCTCAAAGCCCGCGTCCCTCAGGCTGTGCTCGAAGTTCTTCTGGAACGGCTGGAGGGACTGCGGGGCGCCGCCGGCCGCCTTCTCGGCGGCGGTCGCCGCGGCGCGCTCCTTGTAGTAGCCCGGCAGGTCGATGAAGCGCAGCGCCTCGGCGACCCCGGACGCGGACGGACCCGCCTGCGTGAGCGGCGTGACGAGCTCCGTCTCCGTGCGGACCTGCAGGCGCTCGCCCCGGACTTCGACGAGGACCTTCGCCCGGCCGGGGCCGAGCATCTCGTCGAGCACCCCCAGGACGCGGCTCGACAGCCTCTCGGAAACGAGGCTCTCGTCGGCCGAAACGTCGGCCGGCGCGGGTTGCGCGGCCGCGCCCGCCGCGACGAAACCACAGAAGCACAAAGACGCGGAGAGCGCCCTAAAGGGCGCATGCGTAGAACGCTTCCCCATGCCGCAAGGATAGCTCATATGCGCGGCTTTCCGGTTAACGATTTGTTATCGAGAGGAAGCCGGAAACAGAAGCGGCTGCCCCGCTCCGGGACCGACTCCACCCCGACGGTGCCCCCGTTGAGTTCCACGAGCGACTTGACGATGGAAAGGCCCAGGCCGGTGCCGATCACGGAAATGCTGTTTTTCACGCGGCCGAACGGCCGGAAGAGGTTGGGAAGGGCCTCCGCCGGGATGCCCACGCCGGTGTCCGCCACGAAGCACTCGACGACGCCGCGCCCCGCGTCCACGGCGCGCTTCAAGCCGACCGTCACGCGTCCGCCGCGGCGGGTGAACTTGACGGCGTTGGAGACCAGGTTGGTGACCACCTGCGTGATCAGGTCCGGGTCGATATGAAGCTGGGGCAGGCCCGGCTCGATCTCGATGAGCAGCGTCTTGCCCTCCTCCGCCGCCCGCGGGCGCTGGAAAAGCGCCGCGTCCTCGACCAGGCGCGCCAGGTCGCAGAGGCGCGGATGGCACTCCATGCTGCCCCGCTCGATCTTGGCCGTGTTCAGCAGGCTCGTGACGAAATGAGCCAGGCGCGCCGCGTTCTGCTGGATGCGCTCGAGCTGGCGGCGCTCCTCCGGGTTGAGGCCCTTGGCCTCCGCCAGCAGCATGCGCACGTAGCTGTCGATGGAGAAAAGCGGGGAGCGCAGCTCGTGCGTCACCGAGGCGACGAAGGTCCGCTTCATGTCCTCCAGCTCGCGCAGGCGCGCCGTCATCGCGTTGACTCCCTTGGCCAGCTTCGCGACCTCGTCCGAGCCCCGGTCCGGGATCTTCCGATCCAGGCGCCCCTCTCCGACGTCGGCCAGCGCGCGTTCGATGACGATCAAGCGCCGGGTCATGGTCCAGCCGAGCGGGATGCTCAGCAGGACGCCCACGAGCAGCACCGCGAGCGCCGCGCCGCCGAGGTCGGCGGCGAGGGCGGCGCGGGCCGCGGCGATGCGCTGCTCGAATGCTTTCGTCGAGAAGTTGACGGCGGCCACGACGGCGCGCTGCCCCGACGCCTCGGGCGCCGTCACGATCTCCGTGCGCAGCCTGTCGTCGGACGCCACGGGCTTGGCGCCCTCGGCGTCCTGCCAGCGTCCGGAGAAATTGGCGCGCGCCGACAGCACCTGGGGCCGGTCGCGCGACAGATAGGACAAGTAATCGAGCAGCATGAGGGGATCCTTGGCGAGCTGGGACTCGACGGCCATCGTCCTCACGCTCTGCATCAATATGCGGACCTTCTCCTCCTCTCCCGCGCGCAAGGTCCCATCCTCGATCACGAAGAAGACGGCGGCGGCCCCCGCCGCCGTGAAAGCGATGGCGAACGAGAGCAGGAACGCGAGCTTAAGGCGTATGCTCATGTCTTGTCCCTCATCGGCGCGGCTTGCGGCGATCGATGCGCTCCAGCGCCTTTCGAGCCTGCTCGTTCTCCGGGTCGATCTGCAGGATGCGCAGGAACATGCCGCTGGCCTGCAGATACTCGCCTCGCGCGTAATGCTCCACGCCCCTCTGATACAGGGCCTGCACGTCGCGCGGGTCCCCGGCGCGGCGCGGCGCGGCGGAGACGGGCTCGGGCCTCGCGGCCGCCGGCGCCGCGACGGCGGCCGCGGGCGCCGCGGAAGGCCGCTCCACGGCCGCGGGCGCGGCCGGCGCCAAGCCCCCGGGCAGGGCGCTTCCGCCGGCGCGCTCGGCGGCGAGCTTCATGTACGCGCGCAGGGACTCCAGCTCTTTTTCCCGGGTCTCGAGCTTGAGCGCGGCCTCCCAGATCTGGATCGCCTCGAGGTAGCGGCCCGCCATGTAGCGCAGGGAACCGAGGCGCTCGAGAGCCGTGACCGACTCCGGCTCCAGCTCGATGACGTCCTTGAGCAGCGCCTCGACGCGGCCTTGGTCGCCGCGCGAGTGGGCGAACTCCACGCGGTAGAGCAGCTCGTCGATGAACCCGCGGGGATGATCCGGCGGCAGGCGATCGGCCTTGACGCCCACGGCCTTCTCCATCTCCTCGAGGAAGCGGGTGATGCGCACGTCCTCGGGCTTCATGCTGTAGGCGTACGACGCGTGCAGCATGGCCGTGCGGTCCTCCCCGTACAGGAAGCCGCGCAGGGCGGCGGCCGTTTGCGCCTCGTACTTGTCCTTGGGCTCGGGAAGCTCCTGGTAGTAGAAAGCGGTCAGATTGAGGCGGTTCGACAGACGGATGAGGGACGTGTTCAACGGCTGCTTGAGCGCGTACTCGCTGAGCGCCTTTTGGGCGAGCTGGTACTTGCGCTGCTCGATGAGCGCGCGAACCTCGGCCAGGCGCGGATCGTTCAAGTCCTGGGGCTTGAGCTCCTGGTTGTACTCGTTGCCGTAGTCCGGCCCGCTCTCGTGCAGGCGCTTGGCCTGCTCGAGCAGCTCGCGGCTGATCTCCTCGTCGCCGGTCGGCGCGCCGAAGTGGAAGGTCAGGGAGACGCGGTGCGAGCCGGAATTGCCCCGGAGCGAGCCCACGGGCAGGAGAAAGGCGTAGTCGGTCTGGATCTTGTTGATGCGGTAGGACCCGCCCATCGTGATCTGGCGCCACTCGTCGCTGCCCACTCCCAAGGAGCCGCGCACGCCGAACTGGCCGTAGTCCAGCGTCGGGAAATAGCGCTCGGCGGCCACGACGTAGTCGCGTCCGCTCGCGCCCGAGGCGGTCTTTTTCATCCTCACCTCGCCGATCAGGCTCAGCCACAGCGACTTGTAGGCCAACCCCAGGTTGATCGCGCGCTCGAGCTTGTCGCTGCCCGAGAACGCCACGTTGGGCGACGTCAGGTGCTGGACCGACAGCCCCATCTGCCAGCGGGTCGGAAAGCGGTAGAGCAAGCCGAGGTCCGCGTCGATGGCGCTCTTGCTTTTCTCGCCGCTGAGCACGGGGTCCGCGCCCTGGCCGCAGTTGATGTCGACGCAGGCGTTGGCGGCCTCGGGGGGAGCGGTGAAGGAGCGCGTCAGGTACTTGGCCGCGAAACCCGTCATCAGCTGCGCGCCGGACTCGCGCTCGATGGGCTTGAAGCCGTAGGCCGCGGTCAAGGTCTGCTCGGAGTAGGCGCCGGTCAGCGAAAGCCGGTCGAGGCCGAGGCCCAAGGTCCGGCTTTTCTTGCCCCGCCACAAGGGGTGGGCGTACACGAACTGCGAGGAGCCGATCTCGGAGCCGTCGCTCAGGCCCATATACAAGCGCGAATAAGCCGCCGAGAACTGCTTGCGGTCGATCTGGGCCAAGCCCGCGGGGTTGTAGTGCAGGGCGTAGGCGTCGTCGGCCAGGGCGCCGAAGGCGTCGCCCATGCCGGGCGCGCGGGCCCCGGACCCCATGTCCTCGAACGCGGCCGAGGCCGTCCGGGCGAGGGCGGCCGCGACGATGAACGCCGCCAGGGCGCGCTTCATCGCACCACCACCAGCACGCCGGATTTGATCGTCTGGTCGATCTCGATGACGTAGACGTAGACCCCGTTGGCGTAGCCACTCGGATTCCAGGCGGCGAACGTGGTGTTGGTCTCGATGGAAATCGTGGCCACTTGGCGGCCGCCCAACTCGTAGATGCGGATGCTCCCCGCGGAATCCTGCGGGTTCAGATACTGGAATATAGCCGTGTCGTTCTTGCCGTCTCCGTTGGGCGTGACGAAGCGGTTGACGAGGCCCGTGTAGGAAAAGCCCCGCGGCGCCAGGGGGGACGCGACGGCGGCGCTGATGAGGGCCAGCGCCAGACACGCGATTTTATGCAGCATTCCTCAGGAGTATATAGGGATGCTGCGAGTAGGATGTTACGGCCCTGCGAAATCACGCTGCGCGGCAGGAATACAAAATTACCTATTAAATAT
>JACQJQ010000028.1 GCA_016204945.1 Elusimicrobiota bacterium | reverse complement strand
GCTTGAGCATGACCTCGTCGGCGCCGGCCTCCTTGGCGCGCGCGAGCGCGTCGGCGTAGCCGGTCAGCACCATCACGGGGGGGCGTTTTCCCGCGGGCAGGCGCCTGAGGCGCGAGATGACCTCGAAGCCGTCCATGCCCGGCATCATGACGTCGAGAACGACGAGGTTCGGCATCTCCTCCTCGACGCGCTCGAGCGCCTCGAAGCCCGAGCGCGCGGTCGCGATAGACAGGTTGCGGCTGACGCTCGAAAGGAACAGCATCAGCACCTCGACGAGATCGGGGTTGTCCTCCACGATCAAGATCCGCTTCTTGCGCACCGTTTCGGAGTCGTCGATGACCGTCGGAGCGGCGTCCTTGGCCGAGATCGGAAGCTCGAGGCGGACGGTGGCGCCGCGGCCGGAGCCCTCGCTCTCGACCCAGATGCGGCCCCCGAGGCTCTCGACGATCTGCTTCGAGAGAGGAAGGCCGAGGCCGAGGCCGGGATAGTCGCGCGTCGGCCCCTGATTGGCGGCGAAGAACGCGTCGAAGATGTGGGGCAGGACCTCGGGCGGCACGCCGGGGCCCGCGTCGACGATGGAGAGGCGCGCGCGCCCCTTCTCCGAGGACAGGGTCAGGCGCAGCGCGCCGTCGGCGGGGCTGAACTTGATCGCGTTGGAGAGCATGTTGCCGATCTCGTCGCCGAGCTTCTCCTCGTCGGCCATCACCCACGTTTCCAGCGACGGGTATTCGGCGGCGAGCGTGAGCTTGCGGCGGCGGATTTCGCGTCCCGCCTGCTCGATCTGGGCCGCGACGAGGCGTTTGAGGTCGACGGGCTTGAGCAAAAGCTGCTTGTGGCCCTCGTTGACCTCGCGAATCCGGAGAATATGGTTGAGCGTGGCCATGAGGCCCTCGGCGCGGTCGACGATGGAGTCCAGGGCCTTTTGCTGGGCGTCGGTGAGAGGCCCGAGACTGCCGTCGCGCATCGTGTTCGCGTAGCCGATGACGACGGTCAAGGGGGTGCGGAGCTCGTGCGAGACGTTCGCGATGAACTCGTTCTTCATCTGGTTGACCTGGCGCAGCTCCATGTTCTGGTTGACCAGGTCACGGATCTCGATGACGCGGCGCAGGAGTTGGCCGAGGTCGGTTTCGCGCAGGTCCCTCTGCGTGATGTAGTCCATCGCCCCCTTCTTCATCGCCGCGACGGCCACCTGCTCGTTGCCGGCCGCGCTCGTCATCACGACCGCGGTCTTGGGGTGGTGCTGGCGGATGAACTCCAGGATATCGAGGCCGTTGGTGGGGGGGAGGCGATAGTCGAGGAAAACAAGGTCGAAAAGGGCGTCCTTGAGCTTGTCGAGGGCCTCGTCGCCGTCGGCCGCGGTATCGACTTTGACGCGCGCTTCGGGGATTTTCTCAAGCCGGCTGCGGAGAATGGCGCGGGCGTCCGTTTCATCATCAACGACAAGGACGCAAAAAGCGGGCTCTGTCGCGGCGGGCATCGGCGGCATTGTAGCAGACGAATCCGATATCGTCCAGGCGGGCTCCCCGCTCGTTTCCTTGATAAGGTTCGAAACGAAAAGGTAAAATGAGGCTTCGATGTCCCTCCCAACCGTCATGCACCCCGCCTTGAGCAGGATTTTGCTCGATGAGGCGACGCTCCAGGCCCGTATCAAGGAGCTCGGAGCTCAGATCACCCGCGATTATGCGGGCAAACGCCTAATGATCGTGGGCGTGCTGAAGGGGAGCGTCATTTTCCTGGCCGATCTCCTGCGCGCCCTGGGCCCCGAGGTGGATGTGGAAACAGATTTCGTCGCGGTCTCTTCCTACGACGGGAAGGCCTCGACCGGCGCCGTCCGGACTTTGCTCGACCTGCGCCAGAGCCCCGAGGGCAAGGACCTGCTGCTTGTCGAGGATATCGTGGACACCGGGCTGACCTTGACCTCCCTGACCGAGACCCTGCGCGCGCACCGGCCGAACTCCCTGGAGGTGTGCGCCTTGCTGGACAAGCCCGAGTGCCGAAAAATCCCCTTTCAGCCGAGATACGTGGGCTTCCGGATCCCGAACGAGTTCGTCGTCGGCTTCGGTTTGGACTATGACGAGCGTTATCGGCAGCTGCCCTGCGTGGGAGTATTGAGGACCGACTGATGGACAAGAAGAATTTAAAGCAGCTCGTGATCTGGGGGCTCGGCTTCCTGCTTCTGCTGACGCTGTTCAACGGGGTCAAGACCGTGCCGTTGGAGGCCGAGATCCCCTACTCCGAATTCAAAGCCCGCCTGCGCGAGGGGGCGGTCACGCAGGTCAGGATGCGTCCGGATATGATCAGCGGGGACTACCGCGATCCGAAGGGCGCGACCAAGCACTTCCGCACCTTGCCCCTGCCCGATCCGAAGCTCGTCGAGGACCTCGAGGCGCATAAGGTGTCCAACTTCCAGGGGGAGCGCGATCGCAGCGGCATGTACGCCTTCGCCCTGAACCTGGGAGGCATCCTGCTGTTCTTCTTCCTCTGGTGGTTCTTCGTGATCCGCCAGGTCCAGGTCGGCGGCAAGCAGGCCCTCTCTTTCGGCCGTTCGAAAGCCAAGATGGTCGACGACAAGAAAAAGAAGACGACTTTCGCCGACGTCGCCGGCTGCGAGGAGTCGAAGGAAGAGCTCAGCGAGGTCGTGGATTTCCTGAAGACCCCCGATAAATTCCAGAAGCTCGGCGGCAAGATGCCGCGCGGCGTGCTTTTGTTCGGTCCTCCCGGAACGGGCAAAACGCTCCTCGCGCGCGCCGTCGCCGGGGAGGCCGGCGTGCCGTTCTTTTCCGCGTCCGCGTCCGAATTCGTCGAGATGTTCGTCGGAGTCGGCGCTTCGCGCGTGCGCGATCTCTTCGACCAGGCCAAGAAGGCCGCCCCCGCCGTCATCTTCATCGATGAGCTCGACGCGGTGGGCCGAGCGCGCTTCGCCGGGATCGGCGGCGGCCACGACGAGCGCGAGCAGACGCTCAACCAGCTCCTCATCGAGCTGGACGGCTTCGAGCAGAACCAGGGCATCATCCTGATCGCCGCCACCAACCGCCCCGACGTGATCGACACGGCTCTCCTTCGTCCGGGGCGCTTCGACCGGCAGATCAACGTGCCGGTTCCCGACTGCCGCGGCCGCGAGGCGATCCTCAAGGTGCACGCCCAGATCGTCAAGATGGCGCCGAACGCCGATCTCGCGGTCGTCGCGCGCCGCACCCCCGGCTTCGCCGGCGCGGATCTCGCCAACGTGATCAACGAGGGGGCGCTTCTCGCCGCGCGCAAGAACAAAGAGACGGTGGAACTGGCCGATCTCGAGGAGGCCATCGAGCGGGTCATGGCCGGCCCGCAGAAGCGCTCCAATATCATGTCCGAGCGCGAAAAGAAGATCGTGTCCTACCACGAGTGCGGCCACACGCTGGTCGCGAAAATGCTTCCCGGGACCGATCCCGTGCACAAGGTCTCCATCCTGTCGCGCGGGGCCGCCCTCGGCTACACGCTGCAGCTGCCGCTGGAGGATAAATATCTGACCTCGAGAGGCGACATCACGAACCGTCTTGCGATCCTTCTCGGCGGGCGCGCCGCGGAGGAGCTCGCGTTCAATGAGATCACGACCGGCGCCGCGGACGACCTGTCCAAGGCCACGGCCTACGCGACGCGCATGGTCACCGAGTTCGGCATGAGCGACATCGTCGGGCCGCTGTCGTTGAAAAAGCCCGATCACGAGATGTTCATGGGCCGGGACCTGAACAAGGGCGGGGGATTCTCCGAGCGCACGATGCAGCTTGTCGACGAGGAGGTCAAGCGCATCGTCGTCGAGGCGCAGGGCAAGGCGCGCGGGATCCTGAGCGCCAATAAGAAGGCGCTCGACGAGCTGGCGCAGTCGCTCTTCGATCGCGAGGTGCTGAGCGGCGACGACGTCGACCTCATTTTGGCCGCCGCCAGGGCATAGGCGATGAGATCGACGACCGCTCCGGCGCCCGTGACCGGCATCGCGAAGCGATTCGCGAGGCCGCTGATCATGGGCGTGGTCAACTGCACCCCCGATTCGTTCCACGCGGCGAGCCGGGCGGACTCGGCGGATCGGGCCGTCGAGCGCGCCCTGAAGCTCGCGGAGGAAGGGGCGGATATTCTGGATTTCGGCGGGCAGTCCACGCGTCCCGGCTCCGACTCCGTGCCCGCCGACGTCGAGCGTTCCCGCGTGCTCCCCGCGATCAAGGCGGTCGCGGGCAAGGTCCCGGCCAAGATTTCGATCGACACGACGAGGGCCGCGGTGGCGGCCGAGGCGCTGGACGCGGGCGCGTCGATCATCAACGACATCTCCGCGCTGCGCGGCGACAAGGACATGCTCCGGGTCGCGCTGCGCGCGGAGCGGGTGATTTTGATGCATATGCAGGGTTCGTCGCCCAAGACGATGCAGTCCGATCCGCGCTACGCCGATTGCTTCTCCGAGGTCTTTTCCTTCCTGCGCGAGCGCCTCGATTCGTTCCTCGCGGCCGGCGGCCGCGAGGAACGGGCCTGGATCGATCCGGGCATCGGTTTCGGAAAGACGCTGGAGCATAATTTATCGTTGATCCGCCGCGCCGGCGAGCTCGCGGCGCTGGCTCCCGTCGTGCTCGGCGTATCCCGCAAGTCGATGTTCGGGGGGATCATCCCCGACGGCGGAACCGAGGACCGGCTGGCCGGGTCGCTGGCCGTCGCCGCCTGGGCCTCTTTGTCCGGCGTGTCGGTGCTGCGCGTGCACGACGTCCTGGAGACCCGCCGCGCGATCGAAGCCTTGCGCCGGGTCGCGGAGTCCGCATGATCGGCGGCCCGCTGTTCGGCACCGACGGGGTGCGAGGCATTCCCGGCCGAGGGGCGCTCATGCCCGAGGCCGTGCGCGCCCTCGCCTACCACGCGGCCCGCGCGCTGCTCGAGCGGCAGGGCGTCCGGATCAACGGGCGGGCCCCGCTCGTCGCCGTCGGCCGCGACACGCGGAGCTCCGGGCCGTCCCTGCTGCGCTCCATGGTCTCGGGCTTCTCCGCCGCCGGCGTCCGCGTCGTCGACCTCGGCGTCATCCCGACGCCCGCCGTCTCCTACCTCGTGCCGCGGCTCGGCGGCTTCGCCGGCGCCGTGATCTCGGCCAGCCATAATCCGGCGGAGTACAACGGCATCAAATTCTTCGACGGCTCCGGTTTTAAGATGGATTTAAGCCTCGAGCTCGAGGTCGAGCGCCGCCTGTCGGCGGGCGGCGGCTTCGCGCCGAGACGAGCCGGCGCGCCTCCCGAGCGCCGCCGAGACGCGGCGGCGCTCTACGTCGATTTCCTGAGGAGCGCCTTCCCGGCGGCGCTCGATCTCGATGGAACGCGCATCGTCGTGGACTGCGCCAACGGCGCGGCGGCGGCGTTCGCGCCCCGGCTGCTCGCCGGACTCGGCGCCGAGGTCGTCGCGATCGGCGTCAAGCCGAACGGCCGGAACATCAATGAGGGCTGCGGGGCGACCTCGCCCGACGCGCTGCGGCGCGAAGTGAGGCGCCGTCGCGCGCACGCGGGCCTCGCCCTCGACGGAGACGCCGACCGCGCCCTGATCTGCGACGAGCGGGGCAAGCTTCTCGACGGCGACGCGCTGATCGCCGCGGCGGCGACGCGCCTGCTCCGGCGCGGCGCGCTCAGGGGCGGCAAGGTCGCGGTCACCGTGATGTCGAATTACGGCCTGCTGACCTACCTGCGCGAGCTCGGCGTCGACGCGGTCACGACGCCGGTCGGCGACCGTTGCGTGACGGAGGCCATCGAGCGGGGCGGCTTGAGCCTCGGCGGAGAGAGCTCCGGGCATATCGTGTTCCGCGATTTCGCGCCGACCGGGGACGGCATGCTGACCGGCCTGCAGACCTTCGCCGCGTGGCGCGAGTCGGGCGGGCCGATGAGCGCTCTCGGCCGCCTATACAAATCCACGCCCCAGACCCTGAAATCGGTTCGCGTGCGGGTCAAGCCGCCGCTTGAGGGGCTGGATCGCACCGCCGCCGCGATCGCGGCGGCCTCCAAAACCCTCGCGGGTCGCGGCCGGGTGTTCGTGCGGTACTCGGGCACCGAGCCGCTGCTGCGCGTGCTCGTGGAGGGGCCGGGCGCCGCGGCCAACCGAAGGATCGCGGAGTCGATCGTGAAAATTTACCTGACGGAGTCGGGCGCCGGAGAGGAGAAACGCGGATGAAGACGGAACAGAAACTTAAGTTGGGCGTGAACATCGACCATATCGCGACGCTGCGCCAGGCGCGGCTCGACATCGATCCCGATCCCGTGCAGGCGGCGCAGGTCGCCCGCCAGTCCGGCGCCGACATCATCGTCTGCCACCTCCGCCGCGACCGCCGCCACATGCAGGACGCGGATATCGTCAAGCTCTGCGCTCTCAAGGGGGAGACGCATGTCGAGATCGGCGACGACTCCCGGGTCGTCGCCGCGGTGCTCAAGGCCCGCCCGACCTCGGTTTGCCTGGTTCCCGAGCGCGCCGGAGAGGTCTCCACCGAGGGCGGCCTCGATCTCGTCCGCCACGGCAAGAGCCTCGCCGCGACCATCCTCCGCCTCAAGAAGGCCGGCGTCGAAGTCAGCCTCTTCATCGCCCCCGAGGCTCCCGCCGTCCGCGCCGCGCGCAACATCGGCGCCGACATCGTCGAGCTCGACACGAGCGACTACGCCAAGGCGCGCTCGAAGTCCAAGCAGAAGCTCGAGCTCGAGCGCCTCGAGCTCGCCGCGTACATGGCGTGGGAAATGGGCATCGTCGTCCACGCGGGCCACGGCCTCGACTACCACAACGTGGCGTCCGTGGCGCGCATTCCCCACATGTCCGCGCTCAACATCGGCTTCTCGATCGTCGCCCGCTCCGTGTTCGTCGGCCTCAAGAGCGCCGTGTCCGAGATGCGGCGGGCCATCGACTAGATGCTGCAAGGCATTCCCCTGCCGCATCCGTGCCGGGCCCGAAGGGTCCGGGCCTAGTATGTGCGGCATCGTCGGGTATGTCGGGCCGAGGCCGGCCGTTCCCCTGCTCATGGAGGGCCTCAAGCGCCTCGAGTACCGGGGCTACGATTCCGCCGGCCTGGCGTCCATCGTGGGCGGGGCCATCGAGCGGCGCCGCGCGCACGGCAAGCTGACGAATCTCGCGGCGGTCTTGGCGGCCAATCCGCTTGAAGGCCTGACGGCTCTCGGCCACACGCGCTGGGCGACGCACGGCAAGCCGAGCGAGGTCAACTCCCACCCGCATGCCGACCCGACCGGGGCCGTGGCGGTCATCCACAACGGCATCATCGAGAACTACCTCGAGATCAAGGACCGTCTCTGCGCCGGGGGCGCGAAGTTCGAGAGCGAGACCGACACCGAGGTGCTTGCCCACCTCATCGCGGAAAAACTCGGGCAGCTCCAGCCCCCGGGCTCCGCGCCGAAGGGGGATCTCAGCGAGCCCCTTCTTTTTGAGGCCGTCCGCCGCGCTCTCGGCGACGTTCGCGGCGCCTACGCGGTCGCCGTGCTCTGGGCGAAGGCCCCGGGCGTAATCGTCGCCGCGAAAACCGCCTCGCCGCTCATCATCGGCCTCGGCGAGGGGGAGACCTTCCTCGGCTCCGACGTCCCCGCGTTCCTCGCGCATACGCGCAGGGCGGTGTTTCTCGAGGACGGGGAAATGGCGGTCCTTAAAAAGAGCGGGGCCACGTTCTTCAACCTCGCGGGCAGGAAGGTCGAGAAGCCGCCGATCAACATCACGTGGGACCGCACGATGGCGGAGAAGTCCGGCTATCGCCACTTCATGCTCAAGGAAATTCACGACCAGCCCATGTCCTGCGAGGACACGATGCGCGGGCGGCTCTTTCCGCTCAAGGGCGTTTTGGAGCGGGACTGCGGGATGAACGCCGACATTCTGAAAAACATACGCTCCGTTCAGATGATCGCCTGCGGCACGGCCTACCATTCCTGTCTTGTCGGCCAATACTGGTTCGAAACCCTCGTGGGCGTTCCCACGAGGGTCGAGACCGCCTCCGAGTTTCGCTACCGCGAGACGACGGTCGGGCCCGAGGACCTCGTCATCGCCGTCAGCCAGTCCGGGGAGACCGCCGACACCTTGGCCGCGGTCAAGATCGCCAGGGAAAAGGGCGCGAAGGTTCTGGCCGTCTGCAACACGGTCGGGTCCGCGCTCACGCGCGCCGCCGATTGGACCTTGTACACGCACTGCGGTCCCGAGCTGGGGGTGGCCTCCACCAAGGCCTTCATCGGTCAATTGGTCTCGCTCGCCGTCGTCACGCTCCACGCCGCCATCGGCCGCGGCGCGATGACCGAGGCGCGGGGCCGCGCGTTCGTCGACGACCTCGTCAAGGTTCCCGGCTGGATCCGCGCCGCGATCAAACTCGACAAGCAGGTGCTCGCCGTTGCCAAAAAGTTCGCGAAGAGCGAGCACTTTCTCTTCATCGGCCGCTACGTGAACTATCCGATCGCGCTCGAGGCCGCGCTGAAGCTCAAGGAGATTTCCTACATCCACGCCGAGGGCTATCCCGCGGGCGAGCTCAAGCACGGGCCCATCGCGCTGATCGACGCCTCCATGCCGGTCGTCGTGATCGCGACCCAGTCCCGCGTCCTCGAGAAGACCTTGTCGAGCCTCGAGGAGGTCAAGGCGCGC
>JACQJQ010000052.1 GCA_016204945.1 Elusimicrobiota bacterium | reverse complement strand
CGTTCGAGGCGCGCGGCTACACGGCGTGGGACCCGACGTCGCCCGCGTTCATCCTGGAGAGCGAGGGCGGCTCCACCCTCTGCATCCCGACCTGCTTCGTCTCGTACACCGGGCACGCCCTGGACACGAAGACGCCGCTGCTGCGCTCGATCGTGGCGCTCAACAACGCGGCGCTCGCCGTCCTCTCGCTGTTCAAGAGCGACGCGAAAAAGGTGGTCGCCACCCTCGGCGCGGAGCAGGAGTACTTCCTGATCGACAAGGAGTACTACGACGCGCGCCCCGACCTCCTGCTCGCGGGCCGCACTTTGTTCGGCGCCTCCTCGCCGAAGGGCCAGCAGCTCGAGGACCACTACTTCGGCGCGATCAAGGACCGGGTGCTCGCGTTCATGATGGACTTCGAGAGCGAGTGCTTCAAGCTCGGCATCCCGCTGAAGACGCGCCACAACGAGGTCGCTCCGCACCAGTTCGAGTGCGCGCCGGTCTACGAGGAGGCGAACGTCGCCGTCGACCACAACCAGCTCGTCATGGACATCATGAAGCGGGTCGCGGAGCGCCACGGGCTCGCGGCGCTGACCTACGAGAAGCCGTTCGCGGGCGTCAACGGCTCGGGCAAGCACAACAACTGGTCGCTCGGCACCGACACCGGCAAGAACCTGCTCTCGCCGGGCGCCACGCCGCACGAGAACCTGCAGTTCCTGACCATCCTCGTCTCGATCATCAAGGCGGTGCACGCGCACGGCCTCCTGCTGCGCGCGGCGATCGCCTCCTCGGGCAACGACCACCGGCTCGGCGCCAACGAGGCGCCTCCGGCGATCATGTCCATCTTCCTGGGCGCCCAGCTCACGAAGGTCCTCAACGACATGGAGAAGGGCGTGACCACGAGGAGCACGGCCCCGGAATGGATCGCGCTCGGCATCGACGAGATCCCGCCGGTGCTCAAGGACAACACCGACCGCAACCGCACCTCGCCCTTCGCCTTCACCGGCAACAAGTTCGAGTTCCGCGCCGTCGGCGCCTCGGCCAACAATGCGATCCCGGTGTCGACGCTCAACACCATCGTCGCCGGCCAGCTCCTCGCCACCAAGAAGGAGATCGACGCGGAGCTCAAGAAGGGCAAGCCGCTGAAGGAGGCCGTCCTGGGCGTCCTGCGCCGGTGCTACGCCGAGTCCAAGGCCGTCTGCTTCGAGGGCAACAACTACTCCGAGGAGTGGGTCGCCCAGGCCAAGAAGCGCGGCCTGCCGAACGAGAAGACCACGCCCGCGGCGCTCAAGGGCCTGGCGCTCAAGAAGTCGGTCGCCCTGTTCGCCAAGCTCGGCGTGCTCACCGAGGAGGAGGCGCACTCGCGCCATCACATCCTCCTTGAGAAGTACGCGAAGGACATCGACATCGAAGCCAAGCTGATCGCCGAGATGACGACGACTTTGTTCGTCCCCGCGGCGGTCGAGTATCAAAACGGGCTGTCGAAGACGCTCGCCGCGTTCTCGGCGAGCGGCATCAGCGCGCCGGCCCAGGCGTCGCTGCTCCGCTTGGTTTCCGGGAAAGTCGAGCGCGCGCTCACCGCGGTCGACGAGCTCCAGCTGGCCCTGGCCAAGGCCGAGGCCGTCGCCGACGTCGAGGCCAAGGCGTTCGCGTACTGCGACAAGGTCAAGCCGCTGTTCGACAAGGTCCGCGTCGAGGTGGACGGGCTCGAGCTGCTGCTGCCCGCGTCCTCCTGGCCGGTGCCGAAGTACCGCGAGATGCTGTTCCTGATGTGAGGAGTTCGACATGACGATGAAAGACGAGGTTTTGAAGGCGCTGTCGACGTGCATCGAGCCGGAGCTTCACAAGGACATCGTGACGCTCGGCATGGTGCGCAACCTCGTCGTGGAAGGGGGGGTGGTGAGCTTCGACTACGTGCTCACCACCCCCGCCTGTCCCCTCAAGGGGATGATGCAGCTCGAGGCCGAGGAGGCGGTCAAGAAGGTTCCGGGCGTCCAATCGGTCAAGATCAACATGACCGCGTCCGTGAAGAAGGACTCGCGGCTGGAGAACGTCCTGCCGCCGGGCATCAAGAACCTCATCGCCGTCGCCGCCGGGAAGGGCGGAGTGGGCAAGTCCACCATCGCCTCCAACATCGCCGCGGCGCTGGCG
>JACQJQ010000046.1 GCA_016204945.1 Elusimicrobiota bacterium | reverse complement strand
GAGTTGCTGGATCAGGCTTTCGCCCATTGTCCAAAATTCCCCACTGCTGCCTCCCGTAGGAGTATGGCCCGTGTCTCAGTGCCATCGTGCCCGTCCGCCCTTTCAGGCCGGGTACCCGTCGTAGCCTTGGTGGTCTATTACACCGCCAACTAGCTGATGGGCCGCAAACTCCTCCAAGAACGATCCTTGCGGATCTCTCCTCCCTCGAAGATGCCTTCAAAGGAGAGTACGGCGTATTAGCCAGCCTTTCGATTGGTTATTCGCCATTCAAGGGTAGATTGTTTACGTGTTACTCACTCGTCTGCCGCTGAACTCGTATTGCTACGAGTTCCGCTCGACTTGCATGTGTTATGCACTCTGCCAGCGTTAATTCTGAGCCAGGATCAAACTCTCCATTTAAATTTGGGCGTTTTGGCCCGGGGTAAGACCCGGGCTACTTCCGCTTGCATCCAAAATGAAGAAGAATTGACTCTTCTTTGCTCTTGTTGTTCTTCGAGCTTCGCCGGTTTTAAGGCCGTCTCCGCTCTCAAACACACACCTAATAATTCCTTACGCCCTCTCTTCCGGGGGGAAAAGCAGGGCGCCCATTCGCTTGCAAAAACCGAATTGTCAAAGAACAAAAAATGTTTCCTGGCCTCATGTTTCTTCCCATGAAGCCGGGGGCAATTTTATCTTGCCACTGGGCCGCGCTTTTAGGCGCTGCCTGAGTGGTGAAATACTAGCACAACTCCGCGCCGCTGTCAACAAATGTTTTGAGCGGAATTTATTTCAACCGCCCGCGGACGCCTTTTCTCGACGGGGACGCCGCGTTTCGGCGAAAAATTATTTCGTCTTTCCGCGCATCAGGGGACGAGCGTGATGTCGGGACGCGGCGCCAGTTTCAGCGTCGAGAGGTCGTGCGCGGGCAAAATCACGAGCCGCGGCGCGGCCTCGGCGGCAAGCCGCATGGCGCGCGCGTTCCACGCGAAACTCGAGATGTCCACCACGAATTTTCCGTCCGGCAGGGCCGCGTCGAAAACGTTGTCGTAGACGAAGGCGCCGGGACCGGCGAGCAGAAGCGGCCCTGAATCGAGGTTGATCCAGGCGCCCATCCCGCCGGCGGCCCCCCCGTCTAAATCGATCAAAATGACCGTCCCGTCCTTAAACAGATCGATGCCGTGATCAAACGTCCCGTAGGGGAGCGCTTGTGAAAAATCCTGTATTTTTAATCGTTCTTCAGGTATAAAAGCGCGGGGGTGGGGCAAATTTCGCTCAAAGGGCCGACTTTGCGGCTTATTCCAGGCGAGGGCTGAGATCAGAATGTCCGCGTTCGGAAAGGCGCCTGCTCGACCCGCCCACTCCGGAGCCAGGTCGGGCAAAATGACTGTTTTGACGTCCCCGGGGGCGACCCCCCGAGCCTCGAGGCGCGACACGATATCCCGGCCGGGGCCCACCTTGAACGGAGCGAGGACCGGCTTTTTGCCCCCCCAAGCCCCCATATCCTCGGGCAAGCCCGCGCCGAACAGAACGGCGCCCTCGCTCGGATGCCGGATCAGGACGACCATCACCGGCGGCGCCAAGCGCGACTCGGGGCTTTTGAGCTCCGACAGCAGGCTGCCGCGAACCTTGCCCTCGCCCACGACGAAAACCTCGGCGCGCAGGCCGTCCACTTTTCGCCGCGCGATCAGCATCGAACCGAAGGTCGCCGAGGCCGGGCGCGCGGGCCGCAGCGCCGGACGCGGGACCGGGGGCGGCGGCGCGCCGTTGGGCACGAGCCCGATTTCCGCGCAGCCCGCGAGACAAGCGAGCGCCAGCGCGAAAGCCCCGCGCCTCAACGCGCTTCCTGCACCGTGAGATTCCAGAGCACCTCGCCGTCCGTCGCGCGCGCGACGGCCTCGACGTTGGCCAGATGCTCGATCATCTCATCGATGGCCTCCGCGGCGGCCGGAGTCCGCGCCGGCGCGGTCGGATTTTCGGTCTTCTCCTTCGTCAGGCGCGCGAGCTTCTCGCGGACCTCGTCGAGAGGAATCGCCGGCGCGCTCGGCCGCACGAGAGGCTCCGGGGCCTTGCCGAGCCTGCGCAGCGCGGCGAGCAGGGCCTTCGCCTTTTTGCGCGGCACCGTCAGAGACATCTGCTGCTCCGTCGACGAGCCGGCGAAATTCGCCAACGGCTGAATCAAGCGCCCGCCTCCTTTCTCTACGGCGGCGACGACCCTCGGCAGCGCCGCGTCGAGCTTTTTGACCGCAAGCTCCCCGCTCCACGTCTCGCGATACGGGGCGAGCGAGTAGGTCTTCAGCCAATAAGGCTTGGCATGCGGCGCGGCGGAGACGGAGGCGGCGAGAAGCAGAAGAATGATTTTCATTTTTCGACGGGCCCGCCGGCCTCGACCCAGCTACGCCAGCCGCCGTCCATCGAAATCACGTTCGTGTAGCCCATCTTCTGGAGGTTGTCCGCGGAGAGCGCGGAGCGGAACCCGCCTCCGCAGTAGAGGATGACCTCGGCCCTCTTGTCGGGGATCGCGGCCTCGACGTCGCGCTCGATGACGCCCTTGCCGAGGTGGATCGCGCCCGCGATCCGGCCCTTGACCCATTCGTTGTCCTCGCGCACGTCGACAAGCAGGGGCCTTTCGCCCTTCTTCACGCGCGCCAGGACGGCGGGGACGTCAGTCTGCTTCACACGGGACTTCGCGTCATCGACGATCTTCAGGAATCCGGGGGAATGGCTCATGCCCCTTTTTACAAAATTCGCGCCGGCCTTACTCGCAGATATGGCAGACGCCGAGGCCGTCGACACCCACGGGCTTGTCGCGTTCGGAGTTGACGACGCACAGGAAGCCGAAGGGCTCCTGCGCATCCGCGGGGCAGCGGAACTGGTGAGGGTCCGAGGGCGAGACGTAGACGACGTCCCCGACGGCGACCGTCCAAATATAGCAGCCGGCCTGGGCCTCGCCCCGGCCCCGCAGGGGGATCACGACGTGCTCATGCTCGTGCTTCTCCAGCGTCGAATGTCCGCCGGGCTGGATCTCGAAGTAGCGGACATGGAATTTCGTCGTTTCGCCCCGTTTGCCGACGAGCTCGCGGCGCGTAATGCCCTTCCAGGTCGCGGTGTCCGCCTTGTACCGCTCGAGCGCCACGCCGGCCCACTCGAAGCCGGCCGGCGACTTGCGGATGACCTTGCTGTGGTTGCCTTCAAGAGGCGGGGGGGGCGGCGCCTTGGCGCCGCCGCGCGCCCGGTCTTCAGCCGACATGCGGCGGCGGCGTCTTGCCGCGGCGCGACACCCGCACGCGGACCTGCGCGCGCCGGATCGCGGCCTCCATCGCGGCGAGCTGCATCGGATCGAGGCCGGGCTTGACGCTCGCCTTCGCCTTCTCGAGCGCCTGATGGGCGCGCTCGGCGTCGATCTGCCCGGCGTCCTCCGCGGTCTCGGCGAACAGCGAAACCGTGTTGTTCTTGATCTCCGCGAAGCCGCCCGAGACGGCGAAGTGCTTGACCTCGCCGCCCGCCGTCACGCGGACCTCGCCGGCCGTGAGCTGGACGAGAAACGACTGATGGCCCGGCAGAACGCCCATCTCGCCCTCATGCGCGGGCAGGACGACGAAGTCCGCGGGAGCGGACCACGCCACCTTTTCCGGGGTCACGAGCTCGAGCGTCAGGCGCTTGTCGGTCATCGGACTATTTGAGAGCCTCGGCGTTGGCGACGGCCTCCTCGATGCCGCCGCACATGTAGTACGCCT
>JACQJQ010000045.1 GCA_016204945.1 Elusimicrobiota bacterium | reverse complement strand
GCGCGCCGGGGTCGAAGAAAACCGAGAGGGTACGGCGGCGGCCTCCCAACATCTCGATGTCGGAGACCTCGGGCACGGTGGCGACCACCGCGCGCAACTCGGCGGCAGCGCGGCGCAGTTCGAGTGGTGTAAAGTCCTTGCCGCTCAAGGTAAGCGCCAGCACGGGCACGTCGTCGATGGAGCGCGGCTTGACCATCGGTTGTCCGGCGCCGGGCGCAAGCAGGTCGGCGTTGGCAAACGTTTTGGTATAGACACGGGTCATGGCTTCGTCGGGATCGACGCCGACTTGAAAGCGCACGATGAACATGGCGCCGCCTTTTCGCGCGGTGGAATAGACGAACTCGACACCAGGGATCTCCAGTAATTTGCGCTCGCCAACGGCGACGACGCGTTCCTCGACCTCCTTGGCGCTCGAGCCGGGCATGGGCACGAAGACGTCGAACATGGGCACGCTGATCTGGGGCTCTTCCTCGCGAGGAAGGCGCAAGGTGGCGACTGCGCCCATAGCGACGGCTCCCAAGGCGATCAACACCGTGAGTTTGGAGCGCACGAAGGCTGAAGCGAGTTTGCCGGCTGGGCCCAACGGGGCTTGGGTTTTCATCGGACTTCCTCCAAGCTGCGAGCGAGCGTCGAAACGGCGTCGGCGTCGAGCCGTCCGCGCGCGGCGGCCAGCGCGGCCCACTGGGTACGCAGACCGGCCTGCGCCTGCAGGCGGGCCTCGGTCATACGGGCGCGCGCTTCCTCGGCGCGCAGGACCTCGAGCGCGCTGAGGCGACCTTCGCGGTAAAGCGGTCGCGCAAGATCCAGCGCGCTTGCGGCGCGCGTCAGGCCCTCGTCGAGCTCGGGCAGCGCGGCCTGCAGGCCGCGCACGGCCGCGGCACGGCCGAGGACCTCACCGCGCGCCGCATCCGCTGCGCCCGCGGCCGCGGCCGCCGCGGCGGCTTCGTCTTCCTTGTACCGATTGCGTCGCGCACCCCAGGTGGGGTCGCCGAAGGCGACTGACGCGCGCACGCCGCCCATCCGCGCGCCGGCGCCGGTGGAGAGGCCGTCGGACACGGAGGTCACGGCGGCGAAGGCTTCGACACGCGGCAGCAGCACGCTGTTGGCCGCGGCGCGGCGCACGGCCGAGGCCTCTCGGCGCCGACTCGCCGCGGCGAGTTCAGGGCGCGACGCCAGCGCGTCGGCGACCAGCGCCGCGTCGTCTTCGAGCGGCGCGGTCCACGGCCCAAGCTGGCCATCGGCGGGCTCGCTGTGTCCGGTGAGCACGTTCAGGCGAGCCGCGGCGGCGTCCGCTTCGGCCCGGGTTTTGGCGCGCCAAGCCTTGAGGCTCGAGAGCAGCGCCAACGCCGCCTGATGGTCGGAGCCGAGGACGAGGCCGGAACGCGACAGCCGTTGCGAGCGCTCGATCTCGGCCGAGGCCGAAACAAGGCGGGCGTCGAGTTCCGCCAGCAAGGCGCGGTTCTTAAGGAGGTCGAGATGGGCCTCGATGGCCGCGACGCTCACGGCCTGCCCGGCCGCGCCGCCCATGCTGCGGGCCTCGGCCGCGCCCAGGTCGGCGAGCCGGCGGGCGCGGGTGAGTTCGAAGCCGGTGAACAGAGGCATGCCCAGTTCGAGGGCGCCGGTCACGGAACTGCGGTAACCTGGCCGGTTGAGCCGGTCGGGCGCGAAATCCTCGACGCTCACGCGGCGCTCCTGCAGGAGTTGTCCGAAAGCGAAAAGGGGATCGTCGCCGCGCATCGCCGCGCCGCGCGCGGTCAGACGGGGCAGGCGGCTGTAAGACGCCTCTCGACCCGCTGCGGCGGCCTGGCGCTCGCGCGCCGCGGCCTCGGCGACGGCGGGCGAGCGGGCCAACGCCGCGTCCACCGTGGCCGTCAGGCCGCCGCCCAGGGCGGGGACAGCCAAGCTCATCGTCGCCGACAGCCAGAATCCTTTCATTGGGAAGTCTCCTACATCGTGAGATGCGCCGGGTTGCGAAAGGATTCAGGCCGCGTACCAGTCCTGTCTACAGGCAGGCGACTGCGAGGCGCGATGAGCGGCGCAGTCGACGACGCAGCGCGTTCTTGAGGGACGAGGTCGGCTTGCCGCCGAGGGGGGCCGACTTCAGGACGGCCACGGTGCGTTTGAGGGAGGCCAGCATCGCCCGGCAGGGCGGGCAGTCCGGCAGGTGGGCGCGCAGGCGGGGGGTCTTCTTGCCGTCGGCCTCGTCGCACAGTAACCCCAGCCAGGTCCGGCAGCCATGTTTCTTCATGCAGGTTCCGGGGCGAATCGGGCCTGGAAGCGGTCTCTCAGGAACAGGCGGCCGCGGTGCAGGCGAGATTTCACGGCGGGCACCGTGAGCTTGAGTATTTTCGCCGTCTCCTCGGCCGACAGTCCTTCGACGTCGCGCAAGGTCAACACGAGACGGAAGTCCACGGGCAGTTCCGCCAGCGCGGACGCCACCGCGTCGGTGAGCTCCTTTCGGCGTGCGGCCTCCTCGGGTGCGGGCGCGGCGTCGGGGAAGTCGGCGGGTCTGAGGTTGCCCTCGTCGTCCGGGCGATCGAGAATCGGCACTTCAGGGCGCGCCGCCTTCTTGCGGTAACGCATCAGGCATAAATTGGATGCGACGCGGTACAGCCAGGTCTTGAGGTCCGAGTCGCCGCGGAATTTCTTGAGCTTCTTAAAGGCGGTCACGAAGGTGTCTTGGAAGACGTCGTCGGCTTCGCCGGGCGCGGCCGCGCACACATGGCGGGCCATGCGGTATATGGCGTCCTGGTGGCTGCGGATGAGGGTGTCGAAGGCCGCGGCGTCTCCATTGCGGGCCCTCTCGATCAACTTCACGGCACGCTCTTCCATGCGCCATTATATGCCATCCTGGGGCCGCGAATCCTTTTGGTCGCGCGCGCATCTCATAGGCATGGAGAGAACGATTGCCGGAATCGCCTTGGGGGCCGTCTTGGGTTACGCGTGGCATCGCGTCGTCGGGTGCTCGACAGGAGCCTGCCCGTTGACGGCCAATCCGTACGTCAGTACCGTCTACGGCGCGGCCCTCGGCGCGCTGATGGCGTGGCCGCATTGAGCCGGTCGCAGGTTGTCTTAGGAGGCAGCTATGAGTACACCATTCCCTCACCACTACGAAGTAACGCTCAAAGGCGAGTCGGGCCCCCAGGGCCTGTTGAGCGCGGGGCCGCGCCCGGTCCTCGCCGGGGGAGCGCCGCCCGAGTTCGGCGGCGACGACTCGCGCTGGAGCCCGGAGCACCTGTTGCTGGCCTCGGCCAGTCTCTGCCTGATGTCCACCTTCGCCGCGGTCGCGGCGAAGTCCCAACTCGAATACTCGGACTACGCGAGCGTCGCGGAAGGCACGCTCGACAAGACGCCAGAAGGGTTGCGCTTCACGCGTATCCTGATCAAAGCGACGGTCAAGGCTGTGGATGCTGAGAAGGCCGAGCGCATGTTGGCGCTGGCCAAGAAGCACTGCATCGTCTCGAACTCGCTGAGGCAACCCATCGAACTCCAGACGTCCGTCACGAGCATGGCTGCTACTTAGCCTGGAGCTGGATACTCAATAATCCTGGCCCGGTTCAGGGCGCTATCCGCGCCCGCGGCTTTGGTGTCGACTTTGGAGCAAAAAGCCCTCAGCCACCGGCAACGACTAGCAACAGCGGCTGAGGGGCTCTCGTCGGAGAACGTCTAGAGTGGAGGTGCGAGCGGGATTCGAACCCGCGAATAATGGTTTTGCAGACCATCCCCTTAGACCACTTGGGTATCGCACCGAAATCGTGGTTGTCGAGGAAGATTCTACTAATTTATTCGATCCGCGGAGGGTCGAGCTCGCGGAATGGTTATCCCCCGATCCGTCGCGCGACGGATCGGGGGATAACTCCCGCCGCGGGCTGGTAGCGGGCGAGGCAGTCGGCGACCTTGGCGCGCAGGGCCTCGGGCGGCACCGGCTTGTGCATGAATTCGTACGTCCCGGGCCGGTAGCCGGGCAGCTTTTGGGCGCCGTCCTCGTCGAAGCCGGTCAGGATGATGACGGGCATGCCGCGGCAGCGGTCGCGCTCGCGGATGAGCGCGCAAACCTCGAAGCCGTTCATGCGCGGCATCATCAGGTCCATGATGACGAGCGCGAAGTCGCGCTGGAGAAGAAGCTTCAGGGCCTCATCGCCGCTTTCCGCCTTGACGACCTCCAGGCCGAGCGGGTCGAGCGTCGCCTGGAGGGCGACGAGGTCGTCGAAGTCGTCGTCGACGAGCAGCACCGGGCCGTTCATGCGAGCCACACTCTCAGGACGGCGAGCAACTGCTCGACGTCCACGGGCTTGGGGATGTAGTCGGAGGCGCCGGCGGAGATGCACTTCTCGCGGTCGCCCTTCATGGCCTTGGCGGTCAGGGAGATGATCGGCAGGCTCCGGAAGGCCTCGTTGCGCCGGATCTCCGTCATCGCCTCGTAGCCGTTCATCTCGGGCATCATGACGTCCATCAGCACGATGTCGATGTCCGGCGTCTTCATCAGGGTCTCGATGCCCTTGCGGCCGTTGTCGGCGTTGATGACGCGCATCCGGTAGCGCTCGAGCACGCTCGTGATCGAGAACAGGTTGCGCGCGTCGTCGTCCACGACGAGGACGCACCGTCCGGCGAGGATCGCGTCCGAGCGGCGGGCCTGGAGCATGAGCTCCTTCTTGTCCGCGGGAAGGGATTCCAGGTTCCTGTGCAGGAACAGCCCCGTTTCGTTGAACAACTGCTCGGGGGTCGAGGCCAGCTTGGCGACGCCGCCGCGCGCCGCTTGGCGCAGGCTCTGCTCCTCGGCCTGCCCGAGCTTGCGGTGCGAGTAAATGACGAATGGAAGGTGATGGAGGCGCGGCTCGGCCGCGAAGCGGCCGGCGAGCGCGTTCGCGTCGGGCGCGCCGGCGCCGATGACCGCGCAGTCGAAGCTCTCGCTCGCGAGCTTGGCCATGGCCTCTTCTCCCGACCTGACCGCGGTCGTGCGCACGTCGCCGTTGCCGAGGAGCTTGACGATCGCGCGCCTGCGCCGCGCGTCGTTTTCGACCACGAGGAGGCTCTTGGCCGGGGTGCGGACGAACTTCGCGAGCTTGGAGAGGCTCTCGACGAGGATTTCGCGGGACGCCGGCTTCTCCACAAAGCCGATGGCGCCCATCTTCAGCGCGCGCAGCGCCTCGTCCGGCGATCCGGAGACGATCATCACGGGAATGTGGCGCAGCGCGGGATCGTGCTTGATGCCGTCGAGGACCATCCAGCCGGTCATGTCGGGCAGGCGCAGGTCGAGCAGCGCGGCCTGCGGCCGGACCATGCGGATCGCGGCCAGGCCCGCGTCTCCCTGGAGGGCGACGACGCCCTTGAAGCCGAGCTCGCGCGCCAGATCGAGGAGGAGGCGGGCGAAGACCGCGTCATCCTCCACGATCAGCAGGACCTTGTCGCCGGGGGCGATCGCGTCGCGGTCGTCCTGCACCTCGGTCTGCGCGAGGGCGGCCGGCGCGTGGTCGCTCTCGCGCCCCGCCTGGGGGGCGTCCTCCTCCTTCTCCTTGACTCTCCCGTCCTCCTCGATGGGGCGGCGCCGGGGAGCCGGCTTGATCGGCGGGCAGACCGTCGGCAGATAGAACGTGAACGTGCTCCCGCTGCCGGGCTCGCTGTGCACGCGGATTTCCCCGCCGAGCAGGCGCGCGATCTCGCGGCTGATGGTCAGGCCGAGGCCGGTGCCGCCGTACTTCCGGTCGGTGCCCCCGTCCACCTGTTGGAACGCCTCGAAGATGATGGCCTGCTTCTCGGGCGGGATGCCGATGCCGGTGTCGGTGACGGTGAAGGCGATGAGGCCGCTCGCCGCGCGCATGGACTCGCTCGCGGCGCTCTGGGCGGGGCCGATGTTGACGGTCACGGCGCCCTTTTCAGTGAACTTGAAGGCGTTGGAGAGGAGGTTGCGCAGCACCTGCTGGAGGCGCTTGGAGTCCGTGCTGATGGACCGCGGCAGATCGGGAGCGAGCTCGATCGTGAAGCCCAGATTTTTCGACTGCGCGAGTTGGCTGAAATTGCGCTCGAGGTGGTCCTTGAGGCTCGACAGGATGATCGGCTGGACCTCGATGGTCATCGCGCCCGCCTCGATCTTGGAGAGGTCGAGGATGTCGTTGATCAGGGCGAGCAGGTCGTTGCCCGCGCCGCAGATGATCTGGGCGTACTCGATCTGCTTCGTCGTGAGGTTCTTGTCGAGGTTGTCCGCGAGTTGGCGGGCGAGCAGCAGGAGGCTGTTGAGCGGCGTGCGCAGCTCGTGCGACATGTTGGCCAGGAACTGCGACTTGTAGCGCGAGGTGAGGGCCAGCTGCTCGGCGCGCTCCTGCAGGGTCTGGCGCGCCTGCTCGACCTCCCGGTTCTTGCTTTCCACCTCCTTCTTCTGCACCGACATCAGCACGGCCTTCTCCTCCAGGTCCTTGTTCTTCTCCTGGAGCTCCTGCTGCTTGCGCTGGAGCTGCTCGGTCAGGGACTGGGACTGCCCCAGGAGGGTCTCCGTGCGCATCGTGGCGGCGATCGTGTTGATGACCACGCCGATGGACTCGGTCAGCTGGTCCAGGAAGGCGAGCTGGACCTCCGTGAAGGAGTTGCAGGAGCCCAGCTCGACGACGGCCTTGACCTGGCCCTCGAAGAGCACGGGCAGGGTCACGATGCTCATCGGCGCCGCGGCCCCCAGCCCGGAATGTATGCTGACGTAGTCGGGCGGGACGTTCGTCATCAGGATGCGCTTCTTCTCGAGCGCGCACTGGCCGATGAGCCCCTCGCCGGGCGCGAACTCCTTGGGAACCGTGGAGCGTCCCTTCGCGGCGTAGCTGGCCAGCAGGAGAAGCTTCTGCTCGCCGCCCTCCCCGGTGTTCACGTAGATGACGCCGTACTGCGCGGAGACGACGGGGGCGAGCTCGGAGAGGATGGCCTGGCAGACCGTGTTGAGGTCCTTCTGTCCCTGCAGCATCGAGGCGAACTTCGCGAGGTTGGTCTTGAGCCAGTCCTGGTCCACGTTCTTGCGCGTGGTCTCGCGCAGGTTGCGGATCATCTCGTTGATGTTGTCCTTGAGGGCGAGAACCTCGCCCTGCGTTTCGACGGTGATCGAGCGCGTGAGGTCGCCCTTGGTGACCGCGGTGGCGACCTCGCCGATCGCGCGCACCTGCGTGGTCAGGTTCGCGGCGAGCTGGTTGACGTTCTCGGTGAGGTCCTTCCAGATGCCGGCCGCTCCGGGGACTTCCGCCTGGCCGCCAAGGCGGCCCTCGGTGCCGACCTCGCGGGCCACGGTCGTGACCTGGTCGGCGAAGGTGGCGAGCGTGTCGATCATCTCGTTGATGGTCAGGGCGAGCGCCGCGATCTCCCCGCGCGCCTCCAGGACCAGCTTGCGGCGCAAATTGCCGTTGGCCACCGCGGTCACGACCAAGGCGATGCCGCGCACCTGGCTGGTGAGGTTGCTGGCCATGGTGTTGACGTTGTCGGTGAGGTCCTTCCAGGTGCCCGAGACGCCCTTGACCTGGGCCTGGCCGCCGAGCTTGCCCTCGGTGCCGACCTCGCGGGC
>JACQJQ010000044.1 GCA_016204945.1 Elusimicrobiota bacterium | reverse complement strand
CTTTCGGGCGTGGCCGACCGCCTCGGCGGCCGCGGCGTCCACGCCGGCTTCCTATTTATTTTTCACGACGCGACTCTCGAGAAGCGGGGAGAGACCCTGTCCCGCAACTTCCTCTCGCTGGTCTCGCACAAGCTGCGCACGCCGCTGGCGATCGCGCTCGGCAACCTCGAGCTTCTGGGCGGCGACGCGGAGAATTTGACGCCCATCCAGCGCAAGATGCTCTCCAAGATACAGGGAGAGGACGAGAAGCTCGCGCGCCTCGTCGAGAAGCTGATCACCTTCACGGCCGTGCAGAGCCCCGAGAACATCGTTCTCGACCGTACGGAGACCTCGCTGGCCGAGGTCGTCGATGAAGCGCTGCGCGGGCTTAAGCCGGGCCCGAGCGCGGCCGTGATATGGGACGCGGACGGCGCTCGGACGCTGCCGAAGCCGCGCGCGGACGCGTTCCTCGTGAAGGAGGCCGTCGCCAACCTGATCGAGAACGCGATCAAGTTCAACCCCAAGGCGCGTCAACTCGTCGAAATCCGCCTGACGCGCGAGGACGGCTTCGTGAAGATCGCGGTCAAGGACGACGGCCCCGGCGTTCCGAGCGAGGAGCAGCCCAAGCTTTTCCGGAAGTTCTATCAGATCGATTCGGACTTCACCGGGCAAATCCCGGGATTCGGACTCGGCCTGGCCTTCGTCAAGAGCGTCGCCGAGGCCCACGGCGGCTCGGCCGGGCTTCGCTCCGAGGCGGGCGCCGGCAGCGTGTTTTACTTCACGATCCCGCTCGCGTAGCGGCGCGTTTGCTAGAATGCCTCCGTTCAGGAGGTTCCCGCATGCCGCCGATCGCCAAGCCCCGCAATAAGTCCGCCCGCGCCGCCGTGATGGCCGCCGCCTTGAGCGTCGCCGCGACGCCGCAGCTGCGCGCGGACGAGGGCATGTGGACGTTCGACAACCTGCCGGTCAAGCTCCTCAAGGAGCGCTACGGCTTCGCCCCGACCCAGGGCTGGATCGACCATCTTCGGCTCGCGTCCGTGCGCTTCAACGACGGCGGCTCCGGCGCCTTCGTCTCCAAGAACGGGCTGGTGCTCACGAACCATCACGTCGCCCTGGGGCAGCTCCAGAAGATGTCCACTCCGAAGAAGGACTACGTCAAGGAGGGCTTCTTCGCCCGCGGGTTCGAGGATGAGATCGCCTGCCCCGATCTCGAGGTCAACGTCCTCGTCTCGATGGAGAACGTGACCGAGCGGGTTCTCAAGGCCGTGAACCCGGCGTCCCCGGATAAGGAGCAGAACGAGCAGCGCAAGGCCGAGATAGCCCGCATCACGAAAGCCTCGACGGATCAATCCGGCCTGCGTTCCGACGTCGTCGAGCTGTACCAGGGCGGGGAGTACTGGCTGTACCGCTACAAGAAGTACACGGACATGCGCCTCGTCATGGCTCCGGAGCTGCAGGCCGCGTTCTACGGCGGCGACCCGGACAACTTCACCTATCCGCGCTACGCGCTGGACTTCGCGTTCTTTCGCGTCTACGAGAAGGGAAAGCCCGTCGCGATCGAGCATTTCCTCAAGTGGTCGGCGGACGGCGCCGCCGAGGGCGAGCTCGTGTTCGTGACCGGGCACCCGGGCCGCACGGATCGCCTCAACACCGTCGCCCAACTCGAGTACGCGCGCGACTTCGGCCTGCCGCTTTACTTGAAAGTCTCGGCCAAGACGCGCGCGGACTATTACGCCTACGCGAAGCTCGGCGTCGAGCAGGAGCGCCGCTCGAAGGACCGGATTTTCGGGGTCGAGAACGCGATCAAGGCCGTCACCGGCGAATACGAGGGCCTGCTTGAGCCCGCTCTCCTTAAATCCCTGAAAAGCGCGGAGGACGCCCTGCGCGCCGCGGCCGGAACGTCCGACTCATGGGGCAAGATCGCCGCCGCGGTGAAGAAATCCGGCGACCGCCGCCTGCAGACGACCTACCGGCGCTACAACGCGACGAAGATCGCGGGCCTGGCCAACAGCATCGTCCGCTACGTCGCCGAGGTCGCCAAGCCCAACGACAAGCGCTACGAGGAGTACCGCGACTCAAGCCTCGAGTCCTTGAGGTTCCGGCTGTTTTCCCCGGCGCCGATGTACCCCGACATGGAGGAATTCCTGCTCGCGCGCGTCCTCGAGGACGCCGTCAAGGAGCTCGGGGAGAGCGACGAGTTCGTCGCGGCCGCGCTCGGCGGACGCCGGCCCGCGGACGCCGCGCGGGAACTGATCGCGGGCACCCGGCTCTTCGACGTCGCCGAGCGCAAAAAGCTGATCGAGGGCGGCGAGAAGGCCGTGGCGGCCTCCAACGACGCCCTGATCGTCTGGGCGCGCGGGCTCGACCCGGTCTACCGGGCCCAGCGCAAATGGTACGAGGACGAGATCGAGAGCGTGATCGTCGCCGAGGGCAAGCGCATCGCCAAGGCGCGCTTCGCGGCCTACGGCCGGTCGACCTATCCGGACGCGACCTTCACCTTGCGCCTGTCCTACGGCAAGGTGGCGGGCTACGAGCTCGGCACGACCATGGTGGCGCCGTTCACGACCTTCCACGGCCTCTACGACCGAGCGATCGGCCACTCCGAGAAGCCGCCGTTCGACCTCGCGCCCCGCGTCAAGGCGGCCAAGGGGAAGATCAATCTCGGCGCGAAGCTCAATTTCACGACCACCAACGACATCATCGGCGGCAACTCCGGCTCGCCGGTCGTCAACGCGAAGGGCGAGTACGTCGGCCTCGTCTTCGACGGCAACATCCAGTCGCTGGTCGGGCGCTACGCCTACGACGACGCGCGCAACCGCACGGTCGCGGTGCATTCCTCCGGCATCATGGAGGCGATGCGCGGCGTCTACGGGATGGGGAAGCTGGCCGACGAGGTCGCCGGGAAGTAGGCGGCTAGGCGGAGGCTTTACCGCCGAGACGTCGCTTCAGGTTCTTGATCAGCAGGCCCGGGAAGGTCGGGTCCTCGAGTTGGGACCAGATCCAGGTGGCGTGGCGCGCGGAGGGCTCGACGTAGCGCTTGTGCATCGGGCGCACGAACCTCTCGTACATCCGCAGCGTCTCCTCCAAGTCCACGCGCCTCTCGGCGCAGTCGCGCCGCACGCGGCGCAGGAGGCGGATGTCGTCGGGCGTCTCGATGAAGGCCGACATGCTCATGCGCTCGCGCAGCGATTTCTCGCAGAGCACCAATATGCCGTCGAGGATGATCAGCGGGCGCGGCTCGACGCGGCGCGTATCCTGCCGGCGGCTGTGCGTCGCGTAATCGTAGACCGGCGCGTCGACCGCCCGGCCCGCCATGAGCTCGTCGAGCTGGCGGCACAGCAGGGCCGTCTCGAGGGCGCTCGGATGGTCGAAGTTGAACCGGCGCGACCTCGCCCTGTCGAGATGTCCGTTGTGGCGGTAGTACCAGTCATGGCAGAGAACGGCGGTCCGCCCGGGGAAAGCGTCGGCGATCTTTTTCGCCAGCCAGGATTTCCCGGAGCCGCTGCCGCCGGCGACGCCGAGGACGACGCAAGGCCGGTCCGGCGAGTTTCGCGCCACGGGGAGATTATAGCGGAGTCCGCTCGCTCAGCGCACGGACAGCGAGCGCAGGGACTTGATGAAGCGCACGAAATCGTCGCGGTATTCGAGGTAGCTCGCCCGCGAGGAGATCAGCCGCACGAGGTAGTACGCCTCGCCGATGGGGATCACCGCGACGTAGTGGTGGAGCTCCTCCTCGAAGGACGGGCCGTCCTCCGACGGCATGCGGCGCGTCTCGACGATCTCGAAGGTGCGCGCCAAGCCCAGGCCCACGCGCACCGGCCGCACGGGGGTGGTCGCGCGGCCCGACTCCTTGTTCTCGCCGCGCATGAGCTCCACGGCCTGCTTGATCGGCGTGAACCCGGGCGTGTCCTTGTCGTAAAAGCGCACGGACAGCACGGTGCGCACGGAGCCGGACGGAGAGTCGCCGCCGAGCAGGCGGAACACGGAGCCGGTGGCGGTCTCCTCCTCCATCGGCCACCAGCCCTCGACCGGGATTTCCCCCGAGAACAGGCGCGAGGCGGGGACATAGGGCATCCAGGCGCTTTTCGGCGCCTCGGGCCGGGAGGCGCCGGCAATCGCCGCCTCGCGCGCGGCCAAGGAGGCCTCGGCGAGCCAGTCGCCCGCCGAGGCGCCCAGGGGCAGGAGCAGGAGCATCGAGACGAGCGGCTTATTCATGGTTCGCGCCTCCGGACATGCGCTCGCGGAACGCGCGCTCGGCGCGGGAAACCTCGGCGAGCAGGGCCGACGAGCGGCGCAGGCCGTTTTCATCGGCGCCGAAGCGGCCGTCGCAGGCCGGCGGCGAGGCGAGCAGAGCCTTGCGCGCGGCGGCCTCCGCGTTCGCGGCCTTCTCCGCCGCGGCCTTGGCGGCGTCGGCGGAGATCAGGCCGGACTCCAGGAGGGCCTCGATCGGACGAACGCGCGCGGCGAGGTTGCGGGCGGCCTCGGCCAGGTGGTCGGCGAGCAGGGAGCGCGCGCACGATTCGCGCGCTTGGCGCTCATAGCGCGCCTGCGCCTGCGGCCCGCCGCGCCGCGGATCGAGGACGTTGCCGCGGGACGAGGACCATGAGGCCACGAGCAGGTCGTCGGACTCGTCGCCGCGGCGGGTCCAGTCCCTCAGCTCGAGCCTTCGGTCGGGATCGAGGAAGGAGTCGTTTCCGTGGTCTTGGGCGAGGCGGGCCGAGAACAGGAGGCGCGCCGCGCGCGCCCAGACCCGGGCGGCGTAGGTCGAGGACGCGAAGCCCTCGCGCTCGAGTCCGAGCAGCAGCAGGCGCTCGAGAAGCTCGCCGGCCTGCTCCTGCGCGGAGTACGTCCCGCGCCGGCTGCGGTCTCCGTAAATCCGGAGCGCGCCCCACGCCCCGTTCTCCTGGCTTTCCGGGACCGCGCCCTTGCGCAGAGCGTCGAGGGCGGGAGGCGCCAGCCCGAGTTCGGCCCACGCGCGCGGATCCTCCGGGAGGGCGATCAAGGTCTTGCCGAATAGGCCCTTTTTGCGCTCGACGAGGACGGGCCCAGCGCTGAGGGCGATCGTCACGCCGGGACGGGCGGGATCGGAGGGAGCGAAGCCCGCGCGGCGGTCCGAGCCGGCGCGCGCGCCGTCGACGACGATGAGAGGCGCGCCGCGCACGACCGTGCGGCGCAGGATCGCGCGGCAGAACTCCGGCGCCTTCTCGGCGATCATGCGCAGGAGCGCCTGGCTTTCGCGGCCGTACGGGCCGGCGGCGACGAACGCGTCGAACTCGGCCTGCGTCGCGTCGGCCGGCGGAGGGGGCGCGGGGGCGGCGGGCGCCGCGACGGCCGCGGGCGCCGCGGCGGCAGGCGGAACCGGCGCGGCGGCCGGCGCCGGAGCGGCCGCGTCCTCGGCTTCCCGAGGCGTCCAAGCTTTCAGCAGGCCGAGCTCGGCGTCGACGGCCGCCTGCGGCGGCGGAGGCGAGCCGAACAGCGAAACCACCGGGGCCGGAGGCGCGACCGGGGCCGGCGCGCCGCGAGGAGGCTGCGGCGCCGGAGCGGCGGGCGGCGGCGCGGGAGCCTGCGCGGCGGGGGCGGGGGGGGCCGGCGCCCCGGACATCATCGGAGAGGGGTGATCGACGGGGGCCATGGCCCCGAGCACGGCCGCGATCGCCG
>JACQJQ010000077.1 GCA_016204945.1 Elusimicrobiota bacterium | reverse complement strand
TCGTGGTCCACCGCCGCGGCGTCCTGCGCGCCTCCAAGATCATGCAGGAGCGCGCCCGCGGCAACCCCAAGATCTCCTTCATCTGGGACGCCGCCGTGGAGGAGATCTTGGGCAACGGGCACGTCGACGGGGTCAAGCTCAAGAATCTCAAGACGAACGCCGTCTCCGAGCTCAAGATCGACGGCGTCTTCATGGCCATCGGCCACCAGCCGACCACCGAGTTTCTCGGCGGGCAGCTGAAGACGGACGAGAACGGCTACCTCGTCGCCGACGACCGCGCGCGCACCTCGATCGAAGGGGTGTTCGCCGCGGGCGACGTCATGGACCATCGCTACCGCCAGGCCGTCACCGCCGCGGGCATGGGCTGCAAGGCGGCGCTCGAGGCGGAGCGCTGGCTCGCCGAGCGGGACGCGCGCTGAGCATGGCCCGCGCCGCGGCCCCAAGCAGGCTGCCCGCCTGGCTCAAGGTCCAACTCCCGGCCGGAGAAGCCGTCGCGCGCATCAGGGCCGCCTCGCGCTCGCGGGGCTTGGCGACGGTCTGCGAGGAGGCCCGCTGCCCGAACCTGGCCGAATGCTGGGGCGGCGGCACGGCCACCTTCATGGTCATGGGCGACGCCTGCACCCGCGGCTGCCGCTTCTGCTCGGTCGCCGCGGCCGTCAAGCCGCCGCCTCCGGACGCGGAGGAGCCGGCCAAGCTGGCGCGAACGCTGAAGGAAATGGCCGTCGAATACGCCGTTTTGACGACGGTATGCCGCGACGACCTGCCCGACCAGGGCGCGGCGCACCTGGCGGCCTGCATTCGCGAGATCAAGTCCGTTTGTCCCGATATGAAGCTCGAGATGCTTCTTCAGGATTTTCGGGGCGATGAACGGCTCTTGGAAACGGTTCTCGACGCCGGCCCCGACGTCGTGGCCCACAACGTCGAATGCGTGGAGCGCCTGAGCGCCTGCGTCCGGGACGCGAAGGCGGGCTACCGCCAGTCCCTCGCCGTTTTGGCCCATGCGAAATCGTTTCGCCCGCGATCGCCGACCAAAACATCCCTCATGCTCGGTTTAGGCGAAACGGAGGGGGAACTCATTCAAAGCTTCAAAGACCTCCGCTCGGTGGGGGTCGATATATTGACGCTTGGACAATACCTGAGGCCCTCGGGGTCGCGTCATCACCTCAAGGTCGCGCGATTCGTGCATCCGGATGAATTCACGCGATACGGCGCGATCGCCAGGGAGCACGGCTTTCTCTACGTGGCCTCCGGCCCCTTCGTCCGGTCCTCGTACCGCGCCGCCGAGCTGTTCATGAAAGGACATCTGGAGCCTTCTCATGCCTCTTAAGACCGTCGCGTCCATCGATATCCAGCGCCTTGAGATCCTCGACGCCGACGGCTCCGTCGACAAGTCACTCATGCCGAACGTCTCCGACGCGCTGCTTCTCGAAATGTACCGGCTCATGTTCCAGATTCGGGCCTTTGACGAACGCGCCATCCTGCTTCAACGCTCCGGACGCCTGGGAACCTATCCCATGATCACGGGCCAGGAAGCAACCCAGTGCGTTCCTCCCTTGGCGCTGCGCCCGACCGATTGGGTCGTGCCCACGTACCGCGGCGGAGGCGTTTATTTCGCCCGAGGGATGCAGATGCGCTACGGCCTTCTCTACTGGGCCGGCGACGACCGCGGCACCCGCTTTCCGGAAGGCAACCACGACATGATCTTCTCGATTCCGGTCGGCACGCACCTGACCCAGGTCGCGGGCCTCGCCTGGGGCCAGAAGCTCAAGGGGCGGGGCGGGGCGGCTCTGACCTACTGCGGAGACGGCACTTCCTCCAAGGGCGACCTCCACGAGGCGCTGACCTTCGCCGGCCAGTTCAAGCTGCCCGCGATCTACATCATCGAAAACAACGGCTGGGCGATCTCCGTGCCGCGCAAGCGGCAAGCCGCGTCGCGGACCCTGGCGCAAAAGGCCTGGGGCTACGGCGTGCGCGGCCTCCAGGTGGACGGCAACGACGCGCTCGCCGTCTACGCCGCGACCCTCGAGGCCGTCGACCGGGCGCGGAAGGGCGGCGGCCCGACTTTGATCGAGTGCGAGACCTACCGCATGTCGCACCACACGACCGCCGACGACGCCACGCGCTACCGCGACGACGAGGAGGTGGCGCTGTGGAGAAAGCGAGACCCGATCTCTCGCTTCAAGAAATTCTTGACGAAGCGGAAATTATGGGATGACAAGAAAGAAAAGGTTTTAACCGCGAAGACGCGAAGCTGGATCGACGCCGAGGTCAAGGCGTACGAGGAATTCCCCGCCCCCAATCCCCTGAACATGTTCTCCGACAACTACGCCGCGGCGCCGTGGAATCTCATCGAGCAGCGCGCCGAACTCGAGGAGGTCCTCAAGTTCAAGGGCGGCGCCGAGGTTCTCATGGAATTGCCGCCCTCCGAGGGGAGGTTCCCATGAAGACGGCCGCCAAGCCGGCCGCGACGCGCACGCTCAACCTCGTGCAGGCCGTCAACGAGGCGCTCGACACGGCCCTGGCGCGCGACAAGCGCGTCATGATCCTGGGAGAGGACGTCGGCCGCAACGGCGGCGTGTTCCGCGCCACCGAGGGGCTGTGGAAGAAGTACGGCGACGACCGCGTCGTCGACACCCCGCTCGCGGAGATCGGCATCATGGGCTCGGCCATCGGCCTCGCGATATCGGGATTCCGACCCGTGGCGGAAATCCAGTTCGACGGCTTCATGCCTTCCATTTTCGACCAGGCGGTCTGCCATCTCGGCCGCATCCGTTCGCGCTCGCGCGGCAAGCTGTCCGTGCCGCTCGTCCTGCGCGCCCCTCACGGCGGCTTGATCCACGCCCCGGAGCATCACTCGGAGAGCCCCGAGGCCTATTTTTGCCATACGCCGGGCATAACGGTGATCATTCCCTCGACGCCCTATGACGCGAAAGGCCTTTTGCTGGCCGCCATCGAGTCGCCCGATCCCGTCGTCTTCTTCGAGCCCAAGCGCCTGTACCGCTCGGCGATCGGGGAAGTGCCCGCGAGCGCCTACACCGTCGAGATCGGGAAGGCGCGCGTCGTCAAAGAGGGCAAGGACATCACTTTGCTGACCTGGGGCGCGATGACCGCGACCTGCTCCGCGGCCGCCGAACGCCTGGAGAAGGAGGACGGCGCCTCGGTCGATATCCTGGATTTGCGCACCTTGTCGCCGCTCGACCTCGAGGCGGTGCTCGGCTCCGTCGGCAAGACCGGCCGCTGCGTCATCGCGCATGAGGCGCCGAACTCCGGCTCCTGGGCGGCGGAGCTCTCCGCCTTGATCGCCGAGCGCGGGCTGCTGCGCCTCCTGGCTCCCGTCGCGCGCGTCGGAGGCTGGGATATCCGCATGCCCCTTTTCCGCTTGGAGCAGTACTACGTTCCGGACGCGGACCGGCTCGTCATGGCCGCGCGCAAAACGCTTCACTTCTGAGGGATTATGAATTTTGAATTCAATCTGCCCGACATCGGCGAGGGCCTCATCGAAGGCGAGATCGTGAAGTGGTTCGTCAAGGCGGGGGACGTCGTCGCGGAGCACCAGCCCTTGGCGGCCGTGCTGACGGACAAGGCCGAGGTCGAGATTCCTTCGCCTAAATCCGGAAAGATCATCAAGCTCTACGGCAAGCCCGGCGAGAAGATCAAGGTTCATTCTCCGCTGGCCTCCATCGACGTCTCCGGCGGCGCGGCCGCCGGGACGAAGGCGCCGGCGGCCGCCGCCGCGCGTCCCCTCGCCGCCGCCGAAGCGCCGGCCGCCGCGAGGCCGGCGCGGGCCTCCGACGAAGTTCTCGCCACGCCGATGGTCCGCAAAATGGCGAAGGAGCGGGGCATCGACCTCGGCCGGGTGCGGGGCACCGGCCCGCAAGGCCGCGTGCTCGCGTCGGACCTCCAGGCGGGAGCGCTCCGCTCCGGCGGCGCCGCGAACGCCACTCCCGCCGTCAAGGCCCTCGCGGCCGCGTTGAACGTCGATCTTTCCAAAATCGCCGGCACCGGCCCCGGGGGCCGCGTCTCGGAAACGGATGTAAGAGCCTTGGCGCCTTCAGCGCGAACGGAAAGTCCGGCGCCCGCGCCCGCATCCGCATCCTCGGGCTGCGCTCCCGTATCGATCCCGCGAGCTCCCGGCGACGAGGTCGTCCCGTTCGCCGGCGTCCGACGGAAAATCGCGGAGAAGATGCGGCAATCGCGCCGCGCCGTCGCGCACGTCACCCACGTCGACGAGTGCGACATGACCGCCGTGCTGGCCCTGCGCGAGAAGCTCAAGCCCGAGGCCGCGAAGAAAGGCGTCAAACTGACCTTTCTGCCCTTCGTCATCCGCGCGCTCGTCAGATCCCTGGCGGAGTTCCCGATGTTCAACTCCGCCCTGGACGAGGCCGCCTCCGAGATCGTCGTGCGGCGGCGCTGCAACGTCGGCATCGCGGTCGCCGCTCCCCAGGGGCTCGTGGTTCCGAATGTCAAGAACGCCGAGGACAAGGACATATGGGCGCTGGCCAAGGCCGTCTCGGAACTGGCGGAAAAAGTCCGGGCGAAGACGATCGACGTCCCGTCCCTGCAGGACGGCACGATCACCATCACCAACATCGGCCCGATCGGCGGCCTCTTCGCGACGCCCATCGTGAACCACCCCGAGGTCGCCATACTGGGGCTCATGAAGATGCAGCCGCGCCCCGTCGTGCGCGACGGCAAGATCGCGGTTCGCGATATGATGAATCTGGCGCTGTCCTTCGACCATCGAGTCGTCGACGGCGCCGACGCGGCGGGCTTCATGAACGCGGTCATCAAGCATCTGGAAAACCCGCAGACCCTTCTCTGAGAGGCTCCATGGCGATCAAGACCGACGTTCTCATCATCGGCGGCGGCCCCGGCGGCTACGTCGCCGCCATCAAGGCCGGCCAGCTCGGCAAGAGGGTCCTTCTCGTGGACCGCGACAAGCTCGGCGGAGAGTGCCTCAACTACGGCTGCATCCCGTCCAAGGCGCTGATCGCCGCCGCGGACGACCCGCGGCGCCGGCTCGATTGGCGCGAGGTCGTCGCCTGGAAGGATCAGATGGTGGGCGGCTTCGTCAAGAACGTCGGCGTCCTCGTCAAGGGCAACAAGGGTGAGCACATCCGGGGCGCGGCGCTGTTCACGACGGCCCGCACGGCCGTCGTCGCGAAAACGGACGGAAGCGCCGAGACGGTTGAATTCGAGCACGCGATCATCGCGACGGGGTCCGAGGCCGTCTCGGTCCCAGGCTTCGCCATCGACGGCGCCGATATCCTCGGCTCGAAAGAGGCGCTCGATCTCAAGACCCCTCCGGAGGCCCTCGCGGTCGTCGGCGGCGGCGTGATCGGGCTCGAAATCGGCACCTTCTTCGCCAAGCTCGGAACCAAGGTGACGGTCGTCGAGTTCACCGACGCGCTGCTGCCCGTCATCGAAAAGGACCTGGTCGCGCCGGTCTCGCGCCATCTCTCAAAACTCGGCGTGGAGGTCTTGCTATCCTCGAAAGCCAAGTCATGGGCCCGGAACGGAAAGCGCCTGGAGCTCGCCGTGGAGACCCCGGAGGGCGTAAAAAAAATCGCCTGCGACAAGATTCTCATGGCCGTCGGCCGCGCCCCGCGCTCCAAAGGCCTCGGTCTTGAAAAGATCGGCGTCGAACTCGACAAACGCGGACATGTCGTCGTGGACACCGAAATGCTTTCCTCCGTCGACAACATCTACGCGATCGGCGACGTCGTCGGCCAGCCTTATTTGGCGCACAAAGCCAGCCGCGAGGCCGTCCTCGCCGCGCAGTCCCTGGCGGGGCTGCCCTTGGAGCCCCGCGGCCAGGTGCCCTGGGCCGTGTTCACCGACCCCGAGATCTCCTGGGTCGGCATGACCGACGCCGAAGCCAAAGCCGCCGGTTTCGCGACGATCGTCGGCAAGTTCCCGTTCGCCGCCTCCGGCCGCGCGATGGCCGTGCGCGAGACCGACGGCTTCTGCAAGGTCGTCGCCGACAAGGCGACTCACCGCATCCTGGGCGCCGGCTTCGTCGGAGCCGATGCGTCGAATCTGATCGGAGAGGCATGCCTCGCGGTGTCCATCGGAGCCACGCTCGAGCAGGCGGCCCGGACCATCCACCCTCATCCGACCTTGACGGAGACCTTCGCGGAGGCGTGCGAGGGCGCGCTCGGCCATCCGGTGCACATGCTGCGGGTCACGCGCGAAGCTCCGGTCTTCTCCTGAACGATGCTCGTCCGGGACCTCGGCCTAAGAGACTACGCGGAAGTCTGGAACCTCCAGCGCAAGCTCGTCTTCGAGAGGGGCGAGGGAAAGATTCCGGACACCCTCCTTCTGTGCCAGCATCCCGCGGTGTACACGATCGGCCGCTCAAGCCGGCAGGCCGTGCCCGAGGCTTTGCCCTGCCCGGTCCATTCGATCGAGCGGGGGGGCGACCTCACTTGGCACGGCCCCGGCCAGCTCGTCGGCTATCCGATCTTTCATCTGCCCGGCTTGGGACTCAAGCCCCGCTCCTACCTCTCGGCTCTCGAGGCCGTGCTCATCGAGGCGATCGCGCCTTTCGGCGTCCGGGCGGCCTTGGCGAGGGGCTTCACTGGGCTGTGGGTCGGCCGCAGGAAGCTGGCTTCGATCGGCATCGCGGTGCGCGGCGGCGTCGCCTACCACGGCTTCGCGCTGAACATGAACAACTCCCTGGCCCCGTTCAAGCTCATACACCCCTGCCGGCTCGAGCCCGACGTCATGACCTCGATGGCCGAGCTGCTCGGCGCCGCCGTCGACGAGCGCGCCGTCGGCCTGGCCGTCGGGCAAAGCATGCTCCGCTATTTCGCGCGGATGTCGAGCGCGGCCCCGGAGAAGGCTTGATCCGCCTCGCCGCGCTGCTGCTGCTCGCCGTCCCCGCCCGCGCCGAGTTCGCCGTCCCCGGCTTCGAACTCGTCTACTCGTATCCCGTCGAGACGTCCCTGGAGGAGCGCGACCTGCGCCAGGCGCGGGAGGTTTGGCCCGCGATGTTCGACGCGGCCAAGAGGACGATCGACATCGAGCAGTTCTACGCGACGCCCGCGGCCGGCGAGCCTCTTGAGGAAGCGCTCGCGGCGCTCGAGCGCGCCTCCTCGCGCGGCGTGAAGATCCGCGTGATCCTCGAGAAGAAGTTCGAAAAGAACTCCCGGGATGGCATCGCCCGCCTCGCCTCCATCCCCGGACTCGACCTGCGGATTCTGGAGTGGTCCAAGGTCAACGGCGGAGGCATCATCCACGCGAAATTCATCGTGGTGGATTCGACGCAGGCGTACGTCGGAAGCCAGAACTTCGACTGGCGGGCCCTCAAGCACATTCACGAGCTGGGCTTGAGGATCACCGATACGCCCATCGTCAAGAATATCCAGCGCGTGTTCGATCATGATTGGGCGCTGACCGGCGCGCCGGACGGCCGGGCGCCGAACGAGCAGAAGGAGCCCGCCGCCGACCGCACGGCGCGAGCCTACCTGGTCGCCAGCCCCTGGAG
>JACQJQ010000051.1 GCA_016204945.1 Elusimicrobiota bacterium | reverse complement strand
GCGCGCCGCGCCGGCTGCGCCGGGATACTCGTGCGCACGGGCAAGGGGGGGCGCGACAAGGCGTACAAAGCCAAGCCCGCGGCCGTTCGCCGCGACCTCCTGTCCGCGGCGCGCTGGATCGTCAGGACGTTTTCGGCGTAAGAGCGATGGTGCGCTTTCGGGAGTATATTGGATAATAACGCATGTGCAGCATAGCGGGCGCCGTCAACGGCGGGAACGTCGAGCGGATGCTCGAGATCCAGGCGCACCGCGCGCCGGATGAGAGCGGGGTGTACAGGGGGCCCGGGATCGAGCTGGGCATGGGGCGCCTCAAGATCCTGGACCTGAAATCGGAAGGCCTGTGCCCCTATCGGGAAGACGGCCTCGTCTTGTCCTACAACGGGGAGATCTACAACTACATCGAGTTGAGGCGGGAGCTTCGCGGCCTCGGCTGGCGCTTCAGGACGACCTCCGACATCGAGGTGCTGCTCAAGTGCTGGCGTCAGTGGGGCGTCAGGATGTTCGACAAGCTCAACGGGATGTTCGCCTTCGCCCTTTACGACTCGAGAAAAAAGAAGCTCATCCTCGCCCGCGACATCGCCGGCGAGAAGCCGCTGTACTACTACGCGCGAGGGGACCGGTTCCTGTTCGCCTCGGAGGCCAAGGCCTTCAATGGGCAGGTCGCCCTGACGCCCCGGCGCGACCGTTTTTTCGACGTCTTCCAGCATTGCCGCGTGACCACGCTCTGGCGCGACGTCTATGAGATTCCGGCGGCGCATTACCTGAGCTGCGATCTGGCCACCGGCGAGCGAAAGCTCCGGCCCTATTGGGAATTCAAGAAGCGGTCCATCAACCTGAAGACCGCGCGGGAAGAGCTTGAGGCGCTTCTGGTCGACGCCATCAAAATCAGGACCCGCAGCGACGTGCCTTACGGACTCTACTATTCGGGAGGTATCGACTCCACGCTGATCTCGGCGTTGTTCAATTTCCGGCATAAGTTCTATTTCGACGACGCGCGCAACTGGAAGGCCAACTTTTACAACGAGATCGAGAAGGTCGTCTGGCACCTGGACTTCCCGGTCGGCTCCCTGTCGGCTTATCCCCTATGGAAGCTCGCCGAGATGGCTGGAAAACAGGTCAAGGTCGTCTTGTCGGGGGAGGGGGCCGACGAGCTGTTCGGGGGCTACGTCCGCTACCTGCCCATCGCCCGGGAATACGAGATGAACAAAAAATATCCCTCGTATCAGTATCTTTTCAACAAGTTCTACTCGCCCTACATCGACGGGTTTTCCCGCATCACGGCCCGCAGCGACGACGTGGAGTTCGTCCGGGAGCAGGTCAAGCCCTATTTCGCCATGTTCGACGATCCGATCAGCGCGATGGGCTTCGCGGATTTCAAGCTGGTGATGCCGAGCCTGCTCCAGATGGGCGACAGGATGGCCGGGGCTTTCGGCATCGAGAACCGCTGCCCGTTTCTCGACAGGAGGGTGATCGAGTTCGGCTTCAGCCTGCCGCCCGAGCTCAAGATCAACGGGCTCGACCAAAAGGTCATCCTCCGCAATATCCTGCTGCGGCGGGGGCTGGCCGCCCCCCTTCGCTTCGAGAAAAGCGGTCTTTCGATTCGGTTCAACAAGTGGCTGGGCCGCAAGGATTGGGACCGGGGGGTGTACGTGTCCCTGCTGAAGGACAAGTGGGACAAAATCTATCGGCAGCGTCGCGGCTGGGCGGGCGCGATCTCGTGGAGCGCCCAGCGCTCGTCTCGATCGATCTCCCGCATCGGCCAGCGCGCCATGACGCCGCGCAGCGCCCCCGGCAGGGCGTCGCGGCGCGACAGGACATAGCGCAATTTCCGTTCTTGGAAGTATTTGGCGACGCGGCAGGCGTCGCTCAGGAGCGCCGCCGGCGGCGCCCCGTTTTGCGCGGCCAGCAGCGCGCGGATGAAGGGATCGGAGGACATCTGCTCGCGCGTTTTCCGCGATACGCGGCCGAGTCCGCCGCCCATGTACGGCTTGAGATGCGCCGACTGATAGTGCATCGGGAGCGGGCTTCCGCCCATGCCGCTGGCCGGTCCTTGCGCGTCGAAGGCGGCGCCGAGCGGCACGGGCAGGAAGGCGCCCGCGGGCCGCGCGCCCATGCGGTAAAAAAAGGCGGGCACGACGGCGTCGTAGAGGGGGAAGCCCGCGTGCCCGAATTCGAGCGCAAGCAGCAGGAGCGCGGCCGTTGGCGCCCAAGCCGCGCGGCGAAGCTTGGAGAACTCATGCAGGGCCGCGGCGCCCAGAAGGCCCAAGAACAAGGCGGTGAAGACCGTCAGCCGATAGCCGGTTTGTATGTTGCTGAACAGCGGCAATAGATGCAGGAAGTAGAAAGGCAGCGGGAAGTAGGTATGGACGCCGAATATCTTGAGCCAAGGGCCGAGGCTGACGACGAAGCTGAAGATCGCTCCCGCGAACCAGAATTTGACCGTCGCATCGGCGGGGCGCCTCCGCCATAGCCAGAGAGCCGCGGCCAGAGGCAGCCATCCCAAGTAGCCGCTCGGCGGATCCTCGCCCATGAGGGCCCGTCCCAGCCGTCCCCATAGCGGGTGGTACGTGCTTGGGATGAAGAACTGGGTGAGCTCGGATGGATTTCCGCCTCCCCGCCAGGAACTGGGCGGCGCCGAGAAGGCCCCGTCTTTTACGATCATCAGCACGGTCCAGACCAGCGGCAGGTTGAAAAGCGCCCAGAAGCCGAACAGGGACGCGTAGGGGACGGCCCCCCGCAGCCCCTCGCGCCGAAGGGGCGCGCGCAGGCGCCAGGTCAGGGCGAGCCGCGCCGCGCCTAGCGCCCAGAAAGCGAGATACGGCGCGACATAGGCGAGCAGCTGCGCCGCGTCGCCGCGCCCGCCGAATCGCGGCTGGCCGCGGGCGCAGATCGTGTAGGCGAGCCATAGGCCGTCGGCCAGCAAGGCGGCCTCAAGCAGGCGGACGAAGGGGCGCTTTCCCGGGCCGGATGGACGCCGCTCGATGGAAAGCTCGATCGGGCGCTCGCACCAAAGATAGGCGAATCCAGCGAGAGCCGAACAGGCCGCGAAATAGTAGTAGTTGCAGGACCACACCCAGCTGAGCATCAGGGCGCTCAGGGCCGCGTCGTGCCAGCGCCTCGAGCGGGACAGCCGCGTCAGGGCCCAAAGAAACGCGGCGAGGGCGGGCAGGCTCATGAATTCCAGCCCCACGCCCGTGCGCAGCGAGACATTCGTGAACGGCGAAAAGGCGTAGAGAGCCCCGCCGAAAAAGGCGGCGCCCCAGCCCGCTCCCCAGGAGCGCGCCATCAGGAAGACGAAGAATCCGCCGAGGACGATATTGGAGAGCATCAGAACGTTGTAGGCGGAAGTCAGGCCGACGAAGGCCTGCAGGGCGATCCCGGCAAGGCCATAGGGGATGCCGTAATGATGAAGCAGAAGATTGGCGCCCCAGGGCCAATACTGATAGTCGGTCCAAAACGGGTTGGCGCCCAATTCCGCCACGGCGTGGCGCATATGCCAGAGATTCCACAGCCACGTGCTCTCGTCCGCCTCGAAGCCGATCGTGTGCGTGCGCCAGTGGCCCAGCAGCGGGGCGGTGTAGAGCAGGGCCAGCGCGATGTAGGCGCCCAGGGCCGCGGCCGCCCCCGACGCGCGGCTCATTGATCCTTGACCGCTTGGAGGGACGTGAAGATGCCGCGCTTGACGCCTAGGCGCGCGAGGCGATACAGGATCACGATGTAGCAGGTGTGGAGGATCGCGGGGAAGCCCTTATAAAGCTGCATCGATGAATGCTCCTGCTTGTAATCGCAGCGCACGGGAACGCGCCCGATCCTCAAGCCGCAGTATTTCGCCTGGGCGATGACCTCGAAGCTGAAAAAATAGTTCTGGGACGTGTGCGCTATATCCAGAGTCTCGACGAAGCGCTTGGAATAGGCGCGAAAGCCCGGGAAAAGATCGCGCGTATCGATGCCCAGGCCGACGCGGCCCAGCGTCGACAGGAATATGTTGCCCAGATACCGCGCCAAATCCATGCCGTCGCGCAGCGGCTGCAGCATGTCATGAAAACGGTCACCCAGGACCAGATCGCAGCCGCGGCGCAGCTCGTCGATGGCGAACGGCGACCGTGATAAGTCGTATTGGCCGTCGCCGTGCAGCTCGACCATGGAATCGGCGCCGAGCTTGATCGCCTCCTGCAGGCCGATGAAGAGGTTTCCCCCGTAGCCCATGTGGGGATGGGTGAACACCCGCAGGCCCAGCTTGCGCGCGATCTCGACGGTGCCGTCGGTCGACTCGTCGTCGGCGAGGATGATCTCGTCGAAGCACTCCTTGGGGATGCTCCGGTAGGTCCGCTCGACGAATTTGGCGCAGTTGTAGGTCATGATGACGCCCACGACCTTGCCGGCTCTGTCGGCCATCACTTCCTGATCGACACGGAAATCGTGGCGTCGTCCTCGTAGAAGCGCAGCACTTTATGCGGGCCCAGCCCCCGCCGCATCATCCGTCTGAGCTCGGAGGCGCTGAAGCGAGGGTTGCCCGAGAACCAATCGTAATTCGAGGACATCGACAGCGCGAAATCGACGTCGGGGCTGTACCAGCAGCGGAAAACCTGGTCGTGTATGAACCTCTGGATGTCCGCGTATTTCCTTCCGCCGAATCGAACATCGCCGATCTTGAGCTCATGCAGCACCTTCCCAAGCGAGGTCGAGGCCGCGGCGAGCCTCCAAAGCTGCTTGTGCGAGAGAGAGCGCGCGCGCTCCATGATCAGGTCGTCGACCAAGTCGCGGCGGGGATTTTTCTTCCGGCAGACGGAAAAGCTGAGCACCCCCCCGGGAGACAGGCTCCGGTAAAAATGCCTCAGCGTGGCCGCCGGATCGGGCGTGTGGTGCAGGACCTGATCGCAGGAAATGAAGTCGAACGAGCCCTGCCCGCGGAACTTGGTGATGTCGGCGCGCACGACGCGGCAATTCTTGAAGCGGCGGAGCGTCCGGCTCGCGACCTTGAGCGCCGACGGGCTCTGGTCCATGGCCACGATTTCGGCGCTTCCGTTGCACTCGGCGAAGAACTCGGAATCGCGCGCGCCTCCGCAGCCGGCCTCGAGTATGCGGGTCTTGTCGCGCAGGAACCGGCGGAGCCCGGCGGCCGCGTGATAACCATAGCGCTTGAGATACCAGGCTCGGTATATCTTCTTGGTGGCTTGGGCCCATTGCGGGGCCTTCCGCCATTTGTGCTCGAAGAAGCCGAAGGTCAGTTTCTTGCTGGGCCTTGTCGTTCGCATGCGCCGTTAACGAATATCGATCGAGCCGACCGGCACGATGAACTTGCCGCCCTGTTTCCGGAACAAGGAATCCGCCTCTTTCGCGATGATCCCGTCGGCGTAGTTGGGCGCCAGGATGATGAAATAATCCGGCAGCCGCTTCTCGGCCTCGGCGCGCGAAATGATCGGAATGTGGTCGACGGGGGTGTACCAGCCCTGCTTGGCCGGCGAATCGTCGACGAAATAGTCGATATGCTTGGCGCCGATTTTCGAACACGTCAGGATCGTGAACCCCTTCGCCGCGGCTCCGTAGCCGGCGATGCTTTTGCCCGCCTTCTTGATGCCGTCGACGACCTTCCGGAGCTTCTTGGCTGATGCTTGCACGTTCCGATTGTAGCGGACGCTGGTCGCAAAGGCGTTGAGCCGCGTGTCCGCCTCCTCCTTTATGAGGGCCTGGAGCCGGTCGGTCGCGGGACGCCCGTCCTTGCACAGGAACATTCGCAGCGACCCGCCTTGGGCCGGGGTGACCACGGCGTCGAACACCGTCAAGCCGTATCGGGCGGCGAACTGCCGCCAGACCTTGACGGAGAAGAACGAGTAATGGTCGTGATAGATCAAGGAGTAGTTCGTGTTCTTGACCATTCCGCCCCAATAATTGCACTCGATGATGAACACTCCGTCGGCCGCCAGCAGGAGGTCGACGCCCCGGATCAGGTCATGCAGGTCGTTGAGATGGGCAATGCAGTTGTTGCCGATGACGGCCTTGGCCTGTCCCCATTCGTTTCGGATCTGTCCGGCCAGCCGTTCGGAGAAGAACAGGGGGACGGTCGGGATGCCGCGCTTGAGGGCGCGCAGGGCGACGTTGGTCGCCGGGTCGACGCCCAAAACGCGGGCTCCGTCCTTGAGCAGGTTGAGGAGGATGCCGTCGTTGCTGCCGATTTCGACGACGAGGTCGCTCGGATTCTGGATGAACCGGTCCTTGACGTCCTGGGCGTAGGGCGCGAAGTACTTGTCGAGTCCGGGCATGTCGGAGGAGAAGTAGAGATAGTCGACGTTCTTGTATATCTCCTCGGCGTGGATGATGTCGACCAGCTGGACCAGGCCGCATTTGCGGCATTGCTTGACCACCAGAGGGAAGACCGGGTCTTTTTTGGCGAGGTCTTTTTTCGCGACCAGGCTGTTGACGAGAGGATGCTTGCCCAGGTCCGCGACCGTGTCAAACGTCCTGCCGTCGCACATCCGGCACGTGCGGTTTCGGGATCGTTTCATGCCGCTACCCCTTCGGCAGAGTCGGGACGAACTCGTTCAGCCACTGGAGGACCTCCACGCGAGGATTCCAGCCGAGAAGTTGTTTGGCGCGGTTGATATCGGCCTCATGGCGTTCGACCTCGAAGCCTCTTTTAGGGATGAAGATCACCTGCCCGCCGATGGCCTTGGCGATCTCTTCCATCGTCGTGACCTTGCCGGTGCCGATATTGATGATTTCGCCCGAGCCCGTTTTCTCGGATTCAAGCGCCCTGGCGAAGCCCTCGGCGACATCCTTGACATACACGAAATCCCGCTGCCCGCTGCGGAACGAGGATTGGGCCGTGGTCTTGGTG
>JACQJQ010000062.1 GCA_016204945.1 Elusimicrobiota bacterium | reverse complement strand
GTCTTTATTTAATTGACAAATTATTATTGATCGCCATCAAGGACCGCGCTTGACTGCTGTCATCGGACATAATCCGCCGTAGGCGTACACTGTAGGGGCCATGAACACCAAGATGACGGCTTTCGCTTCTCTCGCGCTCCTTTTCGCCTGTTCGGCCTCGGCTCAAGTGACGGCGATCCTCCCCGGCGGACGCGGCGGCATGAATATCGGCATGCCCCTGCCCCTGCCCGGCATGACGCCCAACATCTCGATCACTCCGCGCGTCGCCATGCCCGCGCCCTCGCTCGCTCCCTCCATCGCGCTGACGTTGGCGCCCGTCCCGACGGCGGCCGGGATTCCCGTCCTGCCGGCGGCGATCCCCCTCCCCGAGCGGCCCGCGGCCCCCGCCGCGGACGCTTCATCCAAGGACGCCGTCGACGCCCGCCAAAAACTCGATGATCTCTTCGACGGCCGCAAGCAGCCCTCCGAAGCGGTGCGCTCCGGCCGCCACATGAGCCTGCCGGAGCACGACCTCGAAAGCGAGATCGGCGCGCGCTGATCGCCGCCGCGGACCGGCGCCCTACCAGGAGTACTTGACGGTGTAGGTCACCACGGCCTCCCCGTCCTTCTTGACCGCGACCGGGAACTCGATCGTCTGCGCGTCCCGCTTCTCCCACTTCGCGGACGCGCCGCTGATCCTCCAGTTCGTCCAGCGGTACAGATGCTCGACGACGGTCACCGCCGCGTCGGCGTCCTTATGGTTGCGGATCCGGATCTCGAAGGTCTCCTCGAAACGGCGGCCCTTGAGGTCCGAGGCGTAGTCGACGCGCTTGCGCTCGCCGACGAGATCGAATGACTCGCCCATCTTCACGCGCACCTTCTCGTCTTTCGGGGTATGGTCGACGGCGTCCTCTCCCGCCAGCTGCAGCGAGCCGTCGTCGTCCTTCTTGTAGACGCGCACGCGGCCCTTCGGAAGCGGAATGCCGAGCCCCGAGGCCTGCTTATTGTCGAATTCGAAGTGCACGGAGACCTTCTTGCCCGACGACAGGCCGTAGTTCGGATCCCAAGAGGACGCGTCGCCGAAGTCGCTCCATTGGACGCCCTCGACGCCGTCGTAGCTGAAAATCTTCCTGACCGGCACGCCGGCCGCCGAGGCCATCTCGACCTGCTTCGCCGAGCTCTCCGCGAGCGTGGTCGGGCGGCCGAGGCTGTACAGGTGGTACTCGAAGAAGCTCTTCTCGACCATCCCCCCGTCCCCCGCCTCCGCGCGCAGCGCCTTGGCCAGGCCGTACACGCGGCCCGCGGCCGCGGGCGCGCGGTGCACGTCGCCCGCGACGAGCTTGAGCTTGGCGTCCTTATAGGTCGCGCCGGAATTATTCGACACCGTGACCCAGGCGTTGAGGTCGGCTTTCGCGTCGTCCTTGTCGACGACGAGGACGTAGTCCGCGCTCCAGGACAGGCCCCCGGTCAGGTAGGAGATCTCGCCCTGATGCTCGCCGGCCTTGCGCGCGTTGAGCAGCCACATCAAGGTCGGCTTGGTCAGCAGGCCCTCGGGAAGCTCGGGCAGGATCGCCTCGCCCTGCGGATTGAGGATGAGCTTGTCGCCCACCTTCAGCACGCGCCCGCCCGCGGCGGACAGCAGGGTCCCCTTGACGATCTCCTTGCGGTCGCCGTCGCGGCCGTAGCGCTGAAGCTCGATCTCCTTGCCGAGATAGCGCTGGAGGATCTTCTCCTGGCTGATCAGGTCGTAGCGGAAGTCCTGCTCGAGCACGGACACCGCGTCGGGGGCGGTCAAGGACTTGAAGTGGACGGAGGTCGGGTCGATCTGCGCCGCGACGTCGGCGACCTGAACCGCGTTGACGCCGTTTTTGAGCGTGAACGGGCGCGTCTCCTTGATCAGGCCGAGATTCGAGTTGTAGACCGTGACTTCCAGGGCGGAAGCCGGCGCGGCGAAGGCGAGACACGATAGAAACGCGAGCGAAGTTTTCATAGGAGAGCTTATCCTATGAAAGTTTCCCTTAACCTTGGGCGAATGCTACGGCCGAAGCGGCGGTCTCGAGCGGAGGAGCAGCGCGCGCCACGAGGGCGCCCCTTCATGGGCCATGGTCAACGCGGCCTCGAAGCGCTTGGAGAGATCGGGAGAGGCATCGGAAGGAATGGCCCACGTCCCCGGCCTCAGCCAGGAGCGCCTCATTTTCGCGAGATTAGCCTCGGAATGGTAGAGATACTCCGTATAGACCCTATGTCCGTCCACTGCGATTTCAATCAGCGGGTTATCGCCCCACTTGGGATAGCTTGTCACCACCAATTCAACGCCGGATGGCAGAGGACTCACGCGCGCCATGGCGGCCTTGAGCGCGGCCATAACCGCGGGCGAAGGATCCCGACCGTCAAGGACGATGCCTAATTTTGCCAGAGCGAACCACGGAGCGCTGGGATCTGCTGCCGGCATTTGAGCGCCCTTTTTCGCATATTTCTCCTTCAGCGCTTTGATGTCCGGCGAGGCGTCCGCCGCTCGAAGCGAAACGGACGAGCAAAGGAAAACCGCGGCAAGAAGGAAGGATTTCATGGGTCAAGAATAACCCTGCCCACTTGTTCTGTCAAGGGATTGCATTTCCAAGTTCCCGGACTATTGACGGGCGGTTTCTCGCGGACCTCATCGTGGCGCCGATGATAATCCCCGTGACCAAGCGAGACTCCACGAACCACCCACAACTTCGCGCATCACCCCTTGTGTGCGACTGTACACGTG
>JACQJQ010000061.1 GCA_016204945.1 Elusimicrobiota bacterium | reverse complement strand
GCTTCGGGGCGTTCCAGCCGGGCTGCAGGTTCGGCGTCGGCATCGCGCGGGGCTCGCTGACCTCGATGAGCCCCATGCGGTTGGCGACCCGGCGCAGGCGCAGCAAGGCCCGCTCCTCGATCTGGCGGATGCGCTCGCGCGACAGGCGCAGGCGCTTGCCCACCTCCTCGAGCGTCATCGGCGTCTGCCCGGTGAGGCCGTGGCGGAACTCCAGGATCATGCGCTCGCGGTCGCCGATCTCGCGCAGGGCCTGGTGCAGCTCGTCGTGGAGCTTCAGCACGCCTATCAGGCTCTCCGGGGACTGGGCCGTGGTCTCGGCGACCATGTCCTCGACCGTGATGTTGTCGTCGCCCGAGTCGATTGGGGCGTCGAAGGAGCCCATGCCCTTGGCGGCCTCGGCCGCGTCGAGCACCCCGCGCACCTGGCGGGCGGTCCAGTGCATCGCGCGCGCCATCTCGGCCAGCGACGGGTCGCGGCCGAGCTTGACGTGCATCTTCTCCCACATCTTCAGCCACTTGCGCAGGGCCTCCCACGCGTGCGGCGGGATGCGGATGGTCTTGCTGGTCTCCTCGACCGCGCGGCGGATCGACTGCTCGATCCAGTAGGAGGAGTAGGTCGAGAAGCGGTAGCCCTTCGAGGGCTCGAACTTGTCGATCGAGTGCATCAGGCCGAGGTTGCCCTCCTCCACGAGGTCCATGAAGTCGATGCCCTGGCGGTGGTACTTCTTGGCGATGGGCACCACGAGCCGGAGATTGGCCTCCATGATGCGCTGTTTGGAGGCGCGGTCCCCCCTCTTGGCCTTCTTCCACAACTCGTGCATCTCCTCGCGCGTGACGAGCGCGAGTTTCTGGATGCCCTTGAAGTATTGGCTCGTCGTGTCCGTGGACGGTTCTATAAAGCCCCCATGAATCAGTCCTGTTTATAGGATCCGGAAAATCGTCTCGTTCCTCACGGCCGCCGGCTTCGTCTCGATCTTGTCCACTCGCGCCGAGGGGCAGCCCGCGCGCAGGCGCTCGACGAACGCGTCCAGCGCCGCTGCCCCGCCTTCGGCCTCCGCCTCGACCGTCCCGTCGTCACGGTTGCGCGCCCAGCCCGCCAGGCCGAGCGAATCGGCCGTCTCCTTGATGAACCAGCGGAACCCCACGCCTTGAACCCGCCCCCCGACCCTCACATGTCGACGCGTCAAGGGGTCGATGGTTGACATTCTAAATATTTGTCAAGGGCGCGCGCAAGGGGCAAAAGAAGAAGGGCGCGGGCGGAGCCTCGCGGCCCGCCCGCGCCCTTCTCGCGAAAATGGTCGGGGTACCCAGGCTTGAACTGGGAACCTCTTGGTCCCGAACCAAGCGCTCTGCCAATTGAGCTATACCCCGATGTCCGCCGACGAGTCCGTTCGCGCGCGCGGTCGGGGACACAGGAATCGAACCTGTAGCCTCTCCCACCCCAAGGGAGCGCTCTACCATTGAGCCAGTCCCCGACCGCGGGCGCGACACGCGGCCAAAGACCGCCCCTCGACGCTCGTCGGGGCTATTTTAAATCTTTGCTCGTCCCGGCGCAACTGTTTCGTGACTGTACACGTGTCCAGTCGGGCGAGTTATGGGTCAGGTCGCGTCAGCGGCCCATTTCCGCGAGGATGGCCTTGAGCTCCTTGCGGACCTCGCGCAAAAGCTTGCTTTGGGCGCCCCCGCCGGGAGCGGCGCCGGCCAGCGGCGAGTCGAGCGCGGTCTTGCCGCGGCGCCGGTCGATGAGCGCGCGGCGCGCGCCGGCGACCGTCATCTTGCGGCGTTGAAGCAGGTCCTTGATTTCGAGGATGAGCTCGAGGTCGACGCGGCTGTAGCGCCGGTGCCCGCCCTGCTTGCGCGACGGCTTGAGGTCGCCGAACCGGTTTTCCCAGTAGCGCAAGGTGTGCGGCGGCACCTGCGCCAGGCGCGAGGCCTCGCGCATCGTGTAGAAGTCGCGGTCGGGAAGGAACGGCAGCTCCACGCGCCTACTCGAGCAGGTTCTTCGAGGCCTTGAAGCGCACGCCGCGGCGCGAGGGGACGCTGACCGGCTCGCCGGTCTTCGGGTTTCGGCCGTTTCGAGGCTGGCGGGCCTTCACGCGGAAGGTCCCGAAGTTCGAGATCACGACCTTGTCGCCCTTGTTCAGCGCGGCGCGGACGGTCTCGAAGGTGGTCTCGACCGCGAGAGCGGCCTCGCCCTTCGTGGTCAGCACTTTCGCGACGGATTTGATGATGTCGAGGCGGTTCATTTGGCGTCTCCTCCTTCCGGGCCCTTGGGCGGCGGCTCGCCGCCCTCCGGCTTTTTCTTGAGATCCTTGAAGATGTCCTCGGGCTTGAGGCTCTTGAGATCCTCCTTGAACTTGGAGACCTCGTCCTCGGAAATGGGCTTGTGCAGGGTCTGGCAGCGCTCGAAGACCCCCTCGTGCACCATGATCGGGCAGCCGGCGCGCACGGCGATCGCGATCGCGTCGGACGGCCGGCTGTCGAGCTGGACCGTCTTCTTGCCGTCGGAGGCGTGCACCTTCGCGTAGAACGTGTTCTCCTTGATGTCGCTGACCACGATCTTCTTGACCTCGAAGCCGAGCTCCTGGATGGCGGAGAGCAGCAGGTCGTGCGTCAGCGGGCGCGGCAGGACGATGCCGGAGAAGCGGATGGCGATCGCCTGGCCCTCGGCGATGCCGATCCAGATGGGAAGGAGGCGGCTGCCCGAGAGCTCCTCGAGGAAGATGATGCACTCGTTGACCGTGGTCGCCAGCGAATAAATGCGGACCTCCTTTTCGCCGTTCTTGGGAGGCTCCGGCGGCGTCTTGTCCTTGTCTTTGTCGCCTTTGGCCATATCGTTCTCCGTTAAAATCCCAAGGACTTCAGCACGCCGCGCGCGCGCGCGCCGCGCGTCGCGCGCCAGATCGCTTCCAGCAAGGGCGCCTTGACCTGCAGGCGCCGGCACAACTCGCGCGCGCGGGCCGCGGCCTCGACGCCCTCGACGACGGTCGGTATCTGCGCGAGCGCGCGGCGGGGAGAGAGGCCTCTTCCCAGTTTTTCCCCGAAGCTCCGGTTGCGCGACTCGCGGGAGGTGCCCGTCGCGATCAGGTCGCCCAGGCCCGCGAGCCCGTAAATCGTGCCGGCGCGCCCGCCCCGCGCGCGTATGAGGCGCGCCATCTCGTCGAGGCCCTTCACGAACAGGGCGGCCTTCGTGTTCGCGCCGGCGCCGAGGCCGTCGAGAATGCCGGCTCCGATGGCGATCGCGTTCTTGAGGGAGCCGCCCAACTCGACGCCCACGCGGTCGGGGCAAGGCGTCACGCTCAGCGCGCCGCCGTCGAAGAGGGCGGCGAGGGCCCGCGCGCGGGGGCCGGACGGGCCGCCGAGAAGAAGCCCGGTCGGAACGCCGCGCGCCACTTCCCGGGCGAAGCTCGGGCCGGTCAAAGTCCAGACCTTGCCGCGCAGGGCGGGCAGTTCGCGGGCGACGACGTCGCCCATCGTGGCCAAGGTCCCGGGTTCGACGCCCTTGGACGCGTTCACCGCGACGGCGGTTTTTTTCAAGGCGACGAGCGCGCGGATATTTTTCGCCGTCGCCGCGAGCGCCTTGGAAGGAAGCACGAAGAGCAGGACGTCGGCGTCGCGCGCGGCGGCGGCGAGGTCGTCGGTCACCTGGACGGCGCCGTCCAGGCGAAAGCCCGGGAGATGCGCGTGGCGGCGGGTTTTTTTCAGCGACGCCGCGAGCGCCGGGACGAACTCCCACAGGCGGACCCCGGTCTCCTTGTCCTTGCCGGCCAAGTGCTGGGCCAGGACGCAGCCCCACATGCCGCCGCCCAGCACGGCGACTTGACGTCGCGGAGGCGGAGCGGGCAGGTCGGCGAATCGGAAATCGCCCATAATTTTCAGCGTTATCCTAGCATTCGGCCAGGAGAAACTGCAACCTGCGCCAATTTTCCGCGGTGACGCGGAGCCGGAAGCGGATTTTCCCGCCTGTCTCCGCGCGGTCGAGGATCTGCGCGGACTCGTAGAGGCGCGCGGTCCAGGAGCCGGCCGAGGCGGCGGGCGCGTCGATCTCGCGCAGGAGCCATTTTTCGGAGAGAGCCTCCTCGACGCGCGCGAGCGCGGCGGAAACCCCCTCGCCGGAGGCGGCGGACATCGGGATCGCGCCGGGATGGCGCCTCATGAGGTCGCGCCGCGAGGCGGCGTCCAGCCGGTCGGCCTTGTTGAGGGCCTCGACGCGCGCGATCCCTTCCGTCGCGAGCTCCGCCAGCGTGAGCTGGACCGAGGCGCGCTGGCTCTCGAGCTCGGGGGAGGACGCGTCGTGCACCACGAGCAGGCAATCCGCCGCCTCGACCTCCTCGAGCGTGGAGCGGAACGCGGCGATCAGCGAGGTCGGCAGGCGCTGGATGAAGCCGACCGTGTCGGTCACGACGGCCCAGCCGCCGCCGGGCAGGCGCACGCGCCGGGCGGTGGGATCGAGGGTGGCGAAGAGCTTGTCGTCCGCGTAGGCGGACTGCGCGCCCGTCAGGGCGTTGAGCAACGTGGACTTGCCGACGTTGGTGTAGCCGACGAGCGCCACCTGGGGGACGGGCACGGACGCGCGGCGCTCGCGGCGCAGGCGGCGGGAGGCGCGCACGCGCTCGAGCTCCGCGCGCAGGTGCTTGATGCGGTACTGGATGTGGCGCCTCTCGTACTCGAGCTTGCGCTCGCCGGGGCCGCGCGTGCCGATTCCGCCCGCCTGCTGGGAGAAGGCCCGCCACGCGCCGGTCAGGCGCGGAAGCATGTAGGACAGCTGCGCCAGCTCGACCTGAAGGCTTCCCTCGCTCGTGCGCGCGCGCTTGGCGAAGATGTCGAGAATCAGGCGCGTGCGGTCGACGATCTTGGTTTTCGGCAGCGCTTTTTCGAGGTTCTTCTGCTGGCCCGCGCTGAGCTCGAGGTCGAAGATCACGGTGCCGGCGCGCAGGCCCGCGCACAGCCCGGCGATCTCCGAGACCTTCCCCTCGCCGATCAGCGTCGCCGGGCTGAAGCGCGCGAGCGCCTGCGTGGTCTCGCCCACGACGAGAGCGCCCGCGGTCTCGACGAGGCGCTTGAGCTCGTCGAGGCTCGAGCGGATGACGCCCGTCTGGGACTTCGGGCCGACGCCGACGAGGACGGCGCGTTCGACGGGCGCCCGGGTCTCTCGGGGCTTCAGTCGAGCAGGACCTCGGGCATCGCCTCTTGAAGCAGGCGGCGCCAGCGGCGCGCGGTCCCGGCCGTCAGCGTGTCGAAAGGCGCGTAATCGTCGCTCAGGATCGGCGCCGGCGCGAGATCGCGCGGAGCCGGGCGCAATTCGCGGCCGAGCATCAGGGCGACCTCCCGGGAGGACCGCGCGGGCGCGGCGGGGGGCCCGGCCTCGAGCGGGCCCGTGGACGCGAAGAGCAGGATGTTGGCCAGGCCGGCGCTGGGCTCGTTGGCGACGAACGCGCGCACGTGGGGAAACGACGCGGACAGGGTGCGGTAAACGGCCTTCCAGGCGCGGTCGTCCGGGGAATCGATCGCGCCGACGACGTTGATCGCGAACACCCCCCCGGGGGTCAGGCAATCGCGCACGCGCGCGAACGACGCGATCGTGAAGAGGTGCGCCGGCGGGGATTCCGAGCCGAACGCGTCGAGAAAGGCGAGATCCCATGGCCCGAGGCCGGCCTCGAGCGAGGCGCGGCCGTCGCCGACGACGACGCGGCCTTTCGGCTCGTAGCCGAACTCCTGGTACGCGGCCTCCGCGATCGCGGGGTCGATCTCGAAAGCGTCCACGACCAGGCCGCGCCGCTCGAGCGCCTTGGGCAGGAGCCCGGCCCCGAGGCCGATGACCAAAGCGCGCTTCGCGCGCGGGCGCAGCGCGCGCGACCACTCGAGGGCCCGGATATACTGCGATTCGCTCTCTCCCCCGGTTTTCTCCATCACGGACTGGCTCGTCCCGTTGACGAGGAGGTAGCGCATGGCCGGGCTGTCGAGCACGACGATCCTCGCGTAGGCCGACTCGCGCGCGGAGAGGGAGAGCCTGGATTTCGGCGCCGGCGTCAGGACGAGGGCGAGGCAGGCGGCGCACGCCGCGAGCTGGCCGAGAGGAATCGCGCGCTGGGCGAGCCAGGAGCCGACCGCCCCGAGGAGCAGGAGAAGCAGGGATATCCCGAACAATATTTTTGAGATCGACAGGTGCGGGATCAGGACGAAGCCGGTCAGAACGGCGCCGAGCACGCTCCCCGCCGTGGACATGGCCCAGGCGTCGCCCGACTTCCGCCCCGAGTCGGCGGCGCCCGTGGCCGTGAGCCTCACGGCGAGCGGTCCCAGCGCGCCCAGGAGCGCCAGCGCGGGGCCGAGAAGAGTCGCCGCGCTGGCGAGCGCTCCCGCCTGCACTCCGAGCGGCAGGCTGGCGCGCAGGACGGGAACGCGAAGCCAGGGCACCGCGGCGACGGTCAGGCCCGCGGCGGTGAGAAGGCGGGCGAACAGGAGCAGGTGCGGCTGGCGATCGGCCTGCCGCCCGCCCCAGGCGTAGCCGAAGGCGAGCGCCACCATCGTCACCGTGATCATGGCCGACCAGGTGTAGATCGAGGAGCCGTAGAAAGGGCTGATCAGGCGCGCGCCCGCGAGCTCGAGCGCCAGGCACGCGGCGCCGGAGAGGAACAGGCAGCCGAGCAGGAACGGCGTCGTGGACGGCGGTTGTCGTTTTTCGGGTTTAGGCGGCTGCGTTCTCATGGGCTTCCTCCCAGAGTCCCAGGACGCGCTTGAGCAGCGCGGGGCCTTCGTCGGCCGCGTCGAGGGCTACGGCGTCGAGCTGATTCTTGAACCAGGTGCGCTGGCGCTTGGCGTACGCGGCGGTGCCGCGGATGAGCTCCGCGAGACCTTCGTCCGGAGAGAGCGTACCCCTCGCGCAGGCGAGCGCCTCGCGGTAGCCCAGGCTCGTGAACCCGGGCTCGTCTCCGCGATAGGCGGAGGGCACGAGCGCGCGCACCTCGGCGAGCAGGTCCGGCCACATGCGGCGGGCCCGCAGCGAGATGCGCTCCCGCGCGCGTTCCGGCGCGAGCTCAAGGCGCAGCGTCAGCGCGGCGCCGATGCCGCCCTCGCGGCCTTGGCGCCAATGCGCGGAGATCGGCTTGCCGGTGAGCTCGAGCACCTCGAGCGCGCGCAGAACGCGCTGAAGGTTCGCCGGGGCGATTCTCGCGGCCGCCTCGGGGTCCGCGGCGCGCAGCCGGGCATGCAGGGCCGGGCTTCCGAGCCTCGCGGCTTCGGCGCTCAGGCGGGCTCGCGCCGCCTCGTTTCGCGGCGGCAGGGACGATAGGCCCTGGAGCAGGGCGCGCAGATACAGCCCGGTGCCGCCGCAGACGATCGCAATCCTGCCGCGCGCGCGGATGTCCGCGATCGCGGCCGAGGCTTCCCGCGCCCAGCGCGCGGCGTCGAAGCGCTCGGAGGGGTCGGCGCAGTCGATGAGCCAGTGGCGCACGCGCGCGCGCAAGGCCGCGGAGGGCTTGGCCGTGCCGGCATCGAGCCGGCGGTACACCTGGCGCGAATCGGCGGAGACGACCTCGGCGTCCAGCGCCTTCGCGACCGCCGCGGCCAGGTCGGTCTTGCCCGATGCCGTCGGCCCGGCGATCACGATGCACGCGGCGCCGCGCGCCGCGTGATTTTCTTTCATAAAGCCCCTACTTGGGGTGGCGAGGGGCCGTTCCTTTGCCCGAGAACAAGGAGTGAAACGGGCAGTCGGAGCCGCAGGCGTCCGGCAATCCCAGAGAGGTGCGGGTTTGGCAGTCGGCGCTGTCCTCGGCCATCTTCTCGATCGCCTTCTGCGCGTCGCGCGGAATCTTCTTGAAGGCGAGGCCGACGCTGTAGGTCTCGCCTTTCTGGTGGACGCGCACGACGGCCGCCTCGATCGGAACGCCCTCGAGGCCGGGAATGGAGAGCGTCATCTGGAAGCTCTTGGTGTGCGGCGGCTCGACGAACATCAGAAGCGAGATGCCGCCGGCGGAGAGGTCGGTCATGATGGCGGGCTGCTTGCGCATGACGTCGTCGGGGCCCTCGAGCTCCAGGGTGATGGGCTCGATCATCCCCTCGACGACGTTGAACCGCCGGTGCCTGCGGCGTTCGGCGCCGGTCTTCTTATGTTCGCTCATCGCTTTCCCCCTTCAAAACGCGCCTGCCCGTCCCGATGACCCGGACCTTGACGACGCGCCCCGCGGGCCCGGTCTCCGGCCATGAAATCTTGAAGCCGTCCCCCGTCCTGCCGAAGCCGCCCTGTTCGTCCAGAACCTCGACGACCCTCCCGACCCGGGCCGAGAGAGCCTCCTCGGTCAGTTCGTCGCACAGCGCGTTCAGGCGCTGAAGCCGCTCTTCCTTCGCCGCGTCCGGGACGTCGTCCGCCATTTTCGCCGATTCGGTCCCCTCGCGGGGCGAGTACTTGAACGTGTACGACCACGAGGGCCTCAGGCGCCGCACAAGGTCGAGCGTGCGCTCGAAGTCCTCCTCGGTCTCCGACGGGAATCCTACGATAATGTCCGTCGACACTTCAACGTGGGGCATCGCGCGCCGAAGGCGCGCGGTTTTGTCTAAAATTTCGGCCGAATCATAGCTTCGGCGCATGATCTTGAGGAGCCGATCCGAGCCGGACTGGATCGGAAGATGCAACTGACCGCAGACTGCCGGCGTCCCGACCATGGCGGCGATCATGTCGTCGGTGACGTAATGGGGATGGGGACTTTCAAATCGCAGCCGCTCCAAACCGTCGATCCCCCCCATTCTCATCAGCAGTTCCGGAAAGAAGACCTGCCTTTGCCCGTCCGCGGCGTGCCAGCTGTTGACGGTCTGCCCGAGCAAGGTGATCTCCTTGGCTCCGAGCGCGACTTTCGCCCGCGCCTCGGCTAGAACCGTGTCCAAAGGCCGGTACAGCTCGCGTCCGCGCACGGCGGGCACGATGCAGTACGAACAGGAATAATTGCAGCCGCGCATGATCGTGACGAAAGCGGAGCACGGCGACGCCCAGCCGGTCCGCGGGCCGGCGCCGGCCCCCTGGCCGTCGAAGCCTTGGCGCGTCTCGGCCAGCGCGTCGAAGCGCGCGCCGAGCGCCTCCTCGACGATCCGCGGATAGTCCTCGATGGACTTGGCGCCGACCACGAGGTCCACGTATGGGAATCTTTTTTGAATCCAGGGCCCGAGCCGCTCGGCCGCGCAGCCCGCCACGATCAGCACGCGCTCGGGGTCCTTGTCCTTCCACTCGCGCAGGCGTCCGATCAGGGAAAGCGCCTTGTCTTCCGCGTGCTGGCGCACGGTGCAGGTGTTGAGCACGATGGCGTTGGCCGCGTCCGGCTCCGCGACGGCGGTGAAGCCGCGGTCCTTGAGGGGCGACGCCAATTCCTCGCCGTCGGCGACGGACATCTGGCAGCCGAAGCTGACGACATGAAGGCGCATTACACTCGGGCCTTGTCCGGCGCCTTCGGGGCGCAGTCTTTGCATCGGCCGAAGACCTCGTGCCGGTGCCATTGCGGCGTGAAGCCCGCCTTTCGGCAGGCGGCATCCTGAATCTTCTCAAGAGAGGGCCAACGCACCTCCTGGATGCGCCCGCAGGCGATGCAGATCAAGTGGTCGTGGTGCGGCCGGTCGAGCTCGACCTCGAAGCGCGAGGTTCCGTCGCGGCCCACCACCGGCGAGATGAGCCCGCACTCCTGCAGCATCTTGAGCGTGCGAAACACCGTGGCGCGGCCCACCCCGCGCGAGCGCAGGGCGCGGTATATCTCCTCCCGGCTCAGGTGGCGGTCGGTCTTGAGAAACTGGTCGAGGATCAGTCGGCGCTGTCCGGTCAGGCGCAGGCCGTTGCGCGCGAGATGCTCGGTGAACATGAGCACGATCTTGCCGGCGTGCGTTTTATCGTGGCCGCTTTCGTAGACGACGAGCTCCCTCACGACGATAGGGTACCAGTCTGGGCGGCGAGGCGCAATATTTTAGTCATCGTGCCTTGCTACAATCGGAGGATGAAGCGGCTCTGGCCCCTGCCCGTTCTTCTTTTTCTACTGGCGCCGCTCGCGCGCGCCCAGGACGCCGGCGCGCGGAGCGTCTCGCCGACGGCCGCCACGACGAAGGCGCCGAAGAAGAGGCCGTCCGTCAGGAAGCGCGTGAAGCGGGCCAAGAGAAGGAAGGCGGCTCCCGCCGTCATGAAGGCGACCGAGCCCGTCGCCGCTCCTCAGCCGTCCCCGCCGCCGTTTCCGGCCGTGCCGCTCACGCCGCTCGAGCCCCGGAATCCCTAGAGCTTTTCCACGGACGAGGAGAGGGTCCAGCCCTTCACGCCCTCCTTGAGCAGGCCCACCTCGAGCCAGGCGCCGCTTTCCGAAAGCACCCGCACGCGCCGTCCCTCCGGCGCCGTGTAGCCGACCGTGAACTTGTCCCCGGGGCCGTTGCGCAGCTCCGCGCGGCTCGCGATGATGACGCCGCGTCCGGGCGGAAGCGCGGCGCGCAGGCCCGCCCACCACAGCCCGAACAGGAGCCAAGCCGCGGCGGCGCCGAGCAGCCAGTCGCGCAGCGCGTCGCGGCGCCGCGCGTCTCCCAGCAGGGCCAGTCCCGCGAGGATCAGGGTCGCCCAGGCCGCGAGCCAGTGCAGGCCGGAGAGCTCGCGGGAGGAGAGCGCCGTGAAGGCCGCGAACGCGGGGCCGGGTATGCCCGGCGGCGCCAGCTCCTCGCCGGAGCGCTTCAGGACGAAGTCGAGGTTGTGGCGTCCGTCGCCGTCGCGCGGATCGAGGTCGAACGCGCGCTGGTAGGAGGCGGAGGCCCGTCCGAGCCTTCCCGCCTTGAGCAGGGCGTTTCCGAGGTCGTAGTGCAGAGCCGCGTCTCCGGGGCGCTGCGCGACGAGCGCGGCGAACGCGGAGGAGGCCCGTTCGAAATTTCCCGCGTCGTAGGCGGCTTTGGCGTCGTCGTAGGGGGCCGAGGCGGCGGGCAGGGCGAGCGCCGCGGACAGCAGGGCGATGATCATGAACGGAGCTCCTTGTCGAAGGCGAGCGTCAGGGCTCGGATCTCGCCGGCGAGGCGCTTGACCTCGGCCTGTCCGGCCCCGCCCGGGGCGTAGCGCAGGAGGTCGAGCTCGTCCCAGATCGATCTCAGGCGCGCGAGCTCGGCCGCGGGGGGCGGCGTTTTCCGGTCTTGGAGCCGGAGAAGCGCGGCCTTGAGCGTCAGGCCCGCGGCGGGTTGATGGAGCTTGTCGGCGAAATAGCCCGTCAGGGCCTCGCCCAGCAGGGCCACCGCCCGCGCGCGCTCCTCGGCGGGCTGCGCTTCCGCCAGCTGAAGGCGCCGCTCGGCCGCGGCGCGAGCGGCGCGCGCACGGCGGCCGCGCGGATCGGCGGCATGGGAGCGGCGGCGCAGGTCGATGAGCAGCGCCGCGAGGAGGAAGGCCGCGGGCAGGGCGTGCCAGGGGCCGAGCGTCCCGAACGCGGCCAGCGCGTCGCCCGGCGCGAAGCGTCCCCCCGGAGCCTTCAGGTAGCGGATGTCCGCGGCCACCGCGGTCACGCCGGGCGCGGGCTCGGCCCCAGGGCCCGCGACGGGCGGCGCCGCGTTCGGATCGCCGGGAAGGATGTCGAGGCGGATGGGCTTGCTTTGGGCTCGAACATAGGCGCGTTTGGCCGGATCATAGTAGGAGACGGTCAGGGGAGGAATTTCCAACGGTCCCGAGACGCGCGGAACGACGACCATCTTGAACGTCTTCGCCCCCCCCATCTTGTCGCCGAGGCGCTCGAGCTTGACCGAATTCTCGGAATCGAAAAACCGGACGGACGGCAGGTCGGGGCGCTTGGGTTCGGGCAGGGACTTGATGTTGCCGACGCCGGAGACGGTCACGGTCAGATTCAACGCTTCCCCCGCCCTGAGCCTGGCGCGATCCACGGCGGATGCGACGGTCAGAGAACCGACGATGCCGCAGAAATCCTCGGGCGCGCCGGACGGCAGGGGATCGGCCTGCAGCGAGAGCGGCTCGGTCTGCAGACGCCTCGACTCGGGGGCGGCCATGCCGAAGAAGCGGTCGAAGAAGTCGTCGCCCATTCCCCCGACGCGGCGGGGGAGCTGGACCGTGACGATCGCCGGACTTATCGCGGCGCGCCCAGCCTGGACCGGGAACAGGGCGCTTTTAACCTCGGAGAAGTGATAGGTGCGTCCGCCGATCACGGTCGTTCCCTGCCCCTCCGCGCCGAGGTTCTCGGACAGCAGGCCGGTGAGCTTCGGGGCGTCGTACTGGGGGGCGCCCAGCAGGGACACGGCCGTATGAAAGCGCACGACCAAGGTGACCTGCTCGTTGACGAGGGCCCGATTTTTGTCGAGCGCGGCGGTGACGAACGCGTCGGGGGCGCCCGCCGGACGGGGCGCGGGGGCCGGAGCCTCGGCCTGCGGCGCGGCCGGCGGCGGGCTCTGCGCGGCGCCGACGCTGAACTCGATCGGCTCCGTCGGCGCCGCGCCGGGCACCTCGATCGGGGGCACGACGAAGCGGCCCGCTTTGCGCGGCGCGAGGATGTAGGTATAAAGGACGCTCGAGGAGACGCGGCCGTTGATGATCGAGAGGCTTTGGCTTTTGCCCGACTCGTAGATCTCCACGTCCGGGATGAGCGGGAGCTTCGGCGCGGCGGAGCCCGAGCCGGAGATCGAGACCGAGAGCACGAGCTGGTCTCCGGGAGCCGCGCTCCGCGCGCTCAGCGTCGCGGAGACGGAAAGATCGGCCGCCGCGGCCGGCGCGGCCGCGGAGAACGCGGCGCAGACCGCCAGAAGGGCCGCTTTCACCAGTCCTCTCCCGACGGAGGTTTGCTTCTCGCGCGGCGGTCCTTTCCTTCCTGGACCTGGCGCTGAGCCTGCTTCTCGCGCTCGCCGACGGCGCGCAGGATGCGTTCCGCCTCCTCCTTCGTGAGCGCGTCCTGCGGACGGGTCTTCGGAGGGCTTTTCGGCTGCCCGCCCTCCTCCCCCCCGCCGTCCTGGGTCTTGTCCTTCTTGTCCTCGGGCTTTTGAGGCTCGTCCTTCTTTTGGTTTTTCTTGTTTTTTTGAGGCGGCGGCGGATTCTTCAGGCGCTTCAGCGCCACGGCCAAGTTGTGCCGCGCGTTCGCGTCCTTGGGAGCGAGCGTCAGCGCGCCGCGGAACGCCGCGGCCGCGCCGGAGAAGTCGCCGCCCCTGAATCGCGCGTCGCCCAGGTTGTACAAGGCCGCCGCCCGCACGGCGGGCGGGACGTCCGCGCGCGCGGCCACGGTCTCGTACATCGCCGCCGCGTCCTCCAGCGACTCGAGCCGGTACAACGCGCCGCCGGCGTTGAACGAAGGGCGCGGGTCCTTCGGCCTCTTCTCGGCCGCGGCGGCGTAGCGCGCGAGCGCCGCCTCGTATTTTTCGCCGGCATAAAGCCGGTTGCCGGCGCGCAAATGGCCTTCAGCCGTCGCCGCGCCGGCGGGCGCGGCCAGCGCGAGGCAAGCCAGCGCGGCGAGCGCGGGCGCGGCGGTCTTGCCGCGGGCAAGGAGGGGCAGAAGCAGCTCGATAAGGAGGAGCAGAAAAGCGGCGGACGCCGGCCAGGCGTAGCGGTTGCGCCAGAGATGGGCCGTTCCCGAAACGCCCTTGGCCGCGTCGAGCTCGCGGATGCGCTTGGCGATATCCGTGATTTCGTCGGAGCCGGGGGTCGTGCGGTAATAGGCGCCTCCGGTTTCCCGGGCGATTTGGGCGAGCGCGCCCTCATCGAGGCGGCTGACCACCGTGCTCCCCTTGGAGTCTTTGTGGTACGTTCCGCCCGCGGCGGGGATCGGCTCTCCGTCGGCCGTGCCGATGCCGACGGCGAAGACGCGCACGCCGGCGGCGGCGGCCTCGCGCGCGGCGCCGAGCGGGTCGGACTTGTGATCCTCGCCGTCCGTGAGCAGGATCACGGCCTTGCCCCCGGGATAGCGCCCGAGGAGCGCCGTGGAGGCGCGCAGCGCGCCGCCGATCGCGGAGCCGGGCGTGGGCACCGCGCCGATCTCGAGCGCGCCGAGCAGCTGCTTGGCGGCGTCGGCGTCCTGCGTGAGAGGGCAGACGGTCTGCGCGTCGCCCGCGAACGCGACGACGCCGATACGCTCGCCGCGCAGCTGGTCGATGAGCAGGGACAGCGAGGACTTGGCGCGCTCGAGGCGGTTGGGCTTGACGTCGGGGGTCAGCATCGACAGCGAGACGTCGATTGCGATCACGGCCTGCCGGACGTCGGAGCGCGTTTCGACGAGCTCGACGCCGAACTGCGGTCCCGCGAGCGCGATCAGCAGGAAGAAAATCCCGGCCAAGCGCAGGGCCAGCGAGGCCCTGCGCCGTCTCGGCGCGAGCGCGACCATGCGCGCCAGCGTGGACGCGCGGCCCATCGCCTCGGTCACGCGGCGGCGGCGGATCTCGGCCCAGCGCCGCAGGGCCCAGGCCGCCGGGAGCGCGAGAAGACCGGCCGCGAGCCATTCGGAATGGCGGAACATCAGGGCCACCTCAGCAGGGGACCGGCGGCCAGGGCGGACTCGAGCAGCAGGATCAGCAGCGCCGCGCCCAGCGGCCAGGAGTGAAGGTCGCCGGTCGCCGCGATCTTCGGCAGGGCCACCTTGGACTTTTCGAGACGGTCGATCTCGGCGAAGACGCTCTTGAGCTCGCCGCCGTCCCGGGCGCGGAAGGCCTTGCCGCCGGTCAGGCGCGCGATCTCGTCGAGGAGCTCCTCGTCGAGATCGTCGGTGACCGGAACCGTCACGCGGCCGTAGCGCGGGTCGTCGATCGTCATCGTGGAATCGCCCGTGCCCGCGACGCCGATCGCGTAGACCTTGATGCCGTAGGCCGCCGCGGCCTTGGCGGCCGTCGGCGCGTCGACGACGCCGGTGTTGGCGCGCCCGTCGGAAAGCAGGAGGATGACCTTGCTCTTGGCGTCGGAGTCCTTCAGGCGCGAGACGGCCGAGGCCAGCCCGTCGCCGAGGGCCGTGCCGTCCGCGCGCGTCATGCCGGCGTCGAGCTCGTCGAGGCGGCCGAGCAGGGCTTCGTAGTCGAGCGTCGGAGGGCAGAGTAGGAGCGGCGCGCCTCCGAACGTCGCGAGGCCGATGCGGTCCTGCGCGCGGCCGAGCACGAAGCGGCGCGCCACGGCTTTGGCGGCGTCGAGGCGCGTCGGCTTGAAGTCGACGGCGTTCATCGACAGGGAGCTGTCGATCGAGAGCATGATGTCGATGCCCTCGCCGGTTCCGCCCGGGAATCTGAGGACTTTCTGCGGCCGCGCGAGCGCGGCCGCGATCAGGCAGAGGGCCAGGGCGAGCAGGACGGGCGGCGCCGCGCGCGCGGCGCGGGCGCGGCGCGAGGGGCGGCGCTCGCGCAGGCGCTTTCCGGCGGGCAAGTCGAGGGCGCTCGCGTCCGGGGTCCGGAGCGCGGCGGCGGCCGCGGCGAACGCGGGCAGCGCCAGGAGCAGCAGCCACGGATGCAGGAACCTCACGGCGCCGTATCCCTCGCGGCGGAGATCTTGGGAGTCGTCGCCTCGATCACGTTCAGCGCCAAGTCGGCGTCGCGCGGCCCCTCCTCCGGGCCGGGCTTCGCCTTCGCGAACTTGACCAGGTCCGCGCGGGCCAGCAATTCGCGGACCTTGCCGCCGACCTGGAGGTCCCGCGCGCGCGCCTTCACGAGGCGCGACACCTCCCCGCTCGTCATCGCGGTGACGGGCTCGCCGTAGCGGGCTTCCAGGTAGGCGCGCAGGATGTCGGTCAGGCGAAGGTAGTAGGCCGGCTGATCGTTCTCCCAGAGGCCGGAGGCGCGCAGCTCCGAGATCGCGCGGGCGGCGGCTTCCTCGGGAGGCACGGCGGCGGCGCCGCGCGCGGAAGGCTTCGCGGCCGAGCGGCGGGCTTTCCAGCGCCTCCAGCCGCGCCAGGCGGCCCATATCAGCGCGGCCGCCAGCAGCCACGGCCACAACGCCGGGCTTGCCTTGAAGGGGCCCTTGATGTCGGAGATGTCCGCGTCGCTCGGAAGCTCGGCTTCGGCCGCGAGCAGAGTGACCGCCGGGGCGGCGACGGTCTTTCCGTCCGGCGTCTGGAATCGGGCGGTGAAGGACAGGGCGCCGGTCGACAGCGGCAAAACGGTCCAGGACCATTCGCCGTTTTTCTCGACGGCGTCGACGACGACGACGTCGTTCGTGCCGGAGCCCTTCGCGTCGGCCTTCAGTCCGGCCGGACCCCCCCGATAAACGATGGGGGACTCCGCGGCGACAACGGCGACGGAAGAAAGAGAGACCTGCCATTGGCTCTGCTGGGCCAACGCGGGCAAAACGAAAGTCAAAAGAATCGGGAGACAGGTCACCGACTTCTCCGTTTGGCGCGCCTACGGAAGAACGCGAGAAGCGGATCGAGGGAGGGCTTGTCGGTGGTCACCGTCACGGCCTCCAGGCCGCTCGAGCGGAAAATCTTGCCGAGTTCGGCGCGTCGAGCGGCCTCCTCGCGCGCGAACTCCTCGGCGTCGCGGCGCAGGTCGAAGGCTCCCGCGGCGCCCGTTTCTGGATCGCGCACCGCGACCACGGCGGCGGCCGACGGCAGGCCGTATTCGCGCGGATCGTCGATGACGATGGGAACGAGGTCGTGCTTGAGGGCGCACAGCTTCAAGGCGCGCTCGAAGCCCGAATCCCGGAAATCGGAGATGACGACGACGATGCAGCGGCGCTTGAGCATGCGCGCCAGCCGCTCCAGCGGCGGAGCGATCGCCGTCTTCCGGCCGCGGGGCTCGAACGCGAGGATTTCGCGGATGACGGCGAGAACGTGGCGCCGTCCCTTGCGCGGCGGAACCCAGCGCTCCAGCCGGTCGGTGAACACGGCCAGGCCGACCTTGTCGTTGTTCTGCAGCGCGGCGAAGGCGAGCGCCGCGCCGATTTCCGTCGCGGCTTCGCGCTTCAGCCGGTCGGCGGTGCCGAAGGAGAGGGACGCCGAAAGGTCGACGGCGATGACGACGGTGAGCTCTCGCTCCTCGATGTACTGGCGCACGAAGGGCTTGCCGGCGCGGGCGCTGACGTTGCGGTCGATGTCCCGCGGGTCGTCTCCCTCCGCGTATTCGCGCACGGAGGCGAACTCCATGCCCCGCCCTTTGAAGACGCTCAGGTAGTCCCCGGAGAAGCTCTCCGAGACGAGGCGGCCGGTGATGATCTCCAGCCGCCGGACTTGAGCCAGGATTTCTTGCGGGAGCATGGAAATTGGGCGCCAACCCTAGGTCAGGGCACCTCCACGGCTTCGAAGACGGCTTTCACGATTTGGTCGCTGTCGACGCCCTCGGCCTCGGCTTCGTAGCTGACCAGGATGCGGTGACGCAGGACGTCGGGCCCGATCGTTTTGACGTCTTCCGGGGTCACGTAGCCGCGGCCGTTGATGAACGCGTGGGCCTTCGCGGCCTGCGCCAGGAAGATGGTGGCGCGGGGGCTGGCGCCGTAGGCGATCAGATGCTTGTGCGCGGCGAGGCGGTGCTTCTCCGGCTCGCGCGTGGCGTAGACGATGTCCACGATGTAGTCCTTTATCTTTTCGTCGAGATAAATCGCGGCGGCCACGGCGCGCGCGCGGTTGAGCTGCTCGGGCGTCGTGACGGGCTTGACCGCCGGCGCGGAGCCGCCGGCCATGCGCTCGAGGATCGCCTTTTCCTCCGCTTTGGCCGGGTAGCCGAGGCGGATCTTCATCATGAAGCGGTCGACCTGCGCCTCCGGCAGGGGGTAGGTCCCCTCTTGTTCGATCGGATTCTGCGTGGCGAGGACGAGGAACGGGTCGGGCAGCTTGTGCGTTTCGGAGCCGATGGTCACCTGGCGTTCCTGCATCGCCTCGAGCAGGGCGCTTTGGACCTTGGCGGGAGCGCGGTTGATCTCGTCGGCGAGGACGAGGTTGGCGAACACGGGCCCCTTGCGCGGCCTGAAATCGCCGCTTTTGGGGTCCAGGATGAGAGTGCCCGTGAGGTCGGCGGGCAGGAGGTCGGGCGTGAATTGGATGCGCGAGAACGCGGCGGAGACGCAGCGCGCCAAGGTTCTGACCGTCAGGGTTTTGGCGAGTCCCGGGACGCCTTCGAGCAGGACGTGGCCGCCCGCGACGAGCGCGGCGAGGATGCGGTCGAGCGTCTCGTCCTGTCCTATGATGACCTTGCCGATTTCCTGCTTGAGATCCTGGAAGAACAGGCTCTCGTCGGCGACCTGCTTGTTGAGTTCCTTGATGCCGGTGAGTTCCATGACTGATCTCTCCTGATTCTGAATTATAAAAAAGTCAGCGGCGCGCGGCGGCGCGCCGCACGGCTTCCTCGTAGTCCGCGCGCAGCTTGTCCGCCAGCGCCTTGAACTCCGCCTTGCGCTTGTCTTGAAAGCGGCCCAACGTGCGCAGGGCCTCGATGCGCACGGCGGGCTCGACGTCGCGGAGCAGGGCGGTGACCCATACGGTGACCGACGGGTCGCCGATGTCGCCGAGAGCCTGAAGCGAGGCCATGCGTACGTTCGCGTCGTAGTCGCCGAGGCTGCGCACGAGCGGGCCGAGCCGGGACATGTCCTCGCGCCCCTTGAACAGCGACACGACCTTCATGCGCACCTCGGGGTCGGGGTCCTCGGTCAGCATCCTCTCCAGGCTGGGCCCGAGCTGGGGGTCGCGGATGCTGAACAGCAGCTGGATCGCGGCCCAGCGCACCGAGGAGTCCGAATCCTGGAGCGACAGGCGGACCTTCTTGATCTCGTCCTCGGAGAAGACCGGCCCCGGCTGCGCGCCGGCGCTCAACGCCGGGGGAGGAGGAGGGGCCAGCGGCTCGCGTTCGGGATGCATGTGGTCCCAGACGAGAAACGAGGCCGCTCCCAGAAAGACGAGCAGCATCGCGGGCCGGTTCATCGCCTACCACCACCTCTTCTGGGCTTCTTTCGCGGCGGCGGCGGCGGCCTGCTTCTCCTGCTCGTAACGCGCTCTCGCGGCCTCGATTTCCGCCTGTTTTTTGTCCTGCAGGGTGTTCAGCGTCTTGATCGCCTGAAGACGGACGCTTTCCTCCCGGTCCTTGATCGAGCTCGCGGTGATGGCGCCGGCGACGGAATAGTCCCCTATTTTCTCGAGCGCGCGCAGGGCCGCCAAGCGCACGTCGGACTCCTGGTCGCCGAGCGCGTCGACCAGCGCCTCGAGCGCCTCGGGGCCGTTGCGGGAGCCCAGCAGCTCGGCGGCCTTGATGCGCAGGCTCGGCTCGAGGTCCCTATGCAGCATGTGAAAGACGATCGGCATGGCCCGCGGCGAGCGCATTTTGTCGAGCAGAAGCACCGCTTCCCAGCGCACGTCGGGATCCTGATCCTCGGTGGACT
>JACQJQ010000057.1 GCA_016204945.1 Elusimicrobiota bacterium | reverse complement strand
GGGCGGCGGCGGCGAGAAGCTTCATCCGCCCTGGAGTGTACCGCGTCCGCCTCGTCCCATGCAAGAGGTCGGGAGTATTGACAGGAATTGGGGTTCCGCCTACCCTTAATAGGATGGCCATGGGTTGGCTCCGTTCCGGCCTATTTCGCCGCGTCGCGTTGGTGATGGGGGCGCTCGCCCTCATTCCCCTCTCCTTCCTGTCGTGGAAAATCCTGCAGTCCAACAGGGCGGCGGTGCAAGGGGCCGTCCTCGAGCTCCATGTGAAGCTGGCGGAGAAGGCCGCCGAGCAGGTCGAGGGCTGGGTTGACTCCGTGGACCAGCGGGTCAAGATCGCCATCGTCGGCCTGCGCGCGCGGATGGACTGGACGGACAAAAAGGACCTGACGCGCTCGCTCGTGGAGGCCGGCTCCGGCGTGGCGTCGGTGACGCTTCTGCGCGAGGATGGCGGCGCGATCATCGAGGCTTTCAGCCCGGTGCTGACCGGCGCCGTGACGGCGCTCGACCCGAAGATCGCGCGGGCGGCCCTGCGGCGCGCGATCCTGCGCAAGGGCGGCGCCGAGATCTTGCGCGGCCCCGGAGGGCCGATGCTCGTCCTGCACCGTCCGATCCAGGGGGGCGTTTATGCCCGCGTGGTCGTGCCGCTGCGCGAGCTGGCCGAACGCATCGCGTCCGAGCGCGTCGGCGGCACCGGCTTCGCCGTGCTCGTGGATGGAGACGGGAGGCCGCTGTCGGCCGCGATGACGCCGCGCGGCCTCGATCTCGGGACCTTGCCCGAGTGGCCGATCACGCGCGCGGCCCTCGGCTCCGGGGGCAGCGTCGGCTCGAGCGAGTTCATCGATCCCCAGGGCGTCGCCCGCGTCGGCGCGTACGCCCCTGTGCCCGTGCTCGGCGGCGCGGTGCTCGTCCTGCAGAGCCGGGAAGAGGCCTATCTCGCCTCTTCCGAGGCTCGTCGGACGGCCGGGCTCTCGATACTGGCGACCTTGCTCGTCTCGCTGTTCGCGGCTTTCCTGCTCGCCCGGGCGCTGACGGCGCCCTTGCTCGCGCTGACCCGCGCCGCCGAATCCGTCGCGCGCGGGGATTTTTTGGCGCGGGTCGATCTGAACACGGGCGACGAGCTGCAGGAGCTCGCTGAAACGTTCAACACGATGACCGCGCGCCTGCGCTCCTATTCCGTTCTTCAAGTCGACCGGCTCATCGCCGAGCAGCGCAAGACCGAGGCGATCCTGTTCTCGATCGCGGAAGGCATCGTTTTGGCCGACCGGGAGGGCCGCGTCCAGCTCGCCAACCGCCAAGCGCGCGAGATGTTCGGCCTGGCCCCGGACGCCGATATCGACGGCCGCCCGATCACCGAGGCCCTGCCCCCCGGTCCCCTGCGCGACGCCTTGGTTTTCGTTTCCCGGGAGCCCGGCAGAGGATTCAAGGAGGCCGATCTCTCCGACGCCCAGACGCGGAGGATTCTGCGCGTCGTGTCGAGCGCCGTCGTCACGCCGGGCCGGAACGTCGAGCCGGGCGTGGTGTTCGCCCTGCGCGACGTGACGCTCGAGCGCGAGCTCGAGATGATGAAGGACGATTTCCTGCACTACATCACGCACGACCTGCGCAACCCGCTCGGCTCCGCGATGGGCTTCCTGGAGGTCCTCCTCAAGGGCACGGCGGGCGTCCTCAACGCCGACCAGCACGCGATCGTCTCTTCCGTGCGCCGCTCGACGAGCCGCCTGATGAGCATGATCAACAACATCCTGGACATCGCGAAGATGGAGTCCGGCCGCGCGAAGCTGCAGCTCAAGACCCTGTCGCTGGCCGGCGTCGCGGGGCGCGCGATCGACATCCTGGAGCAGCTCGCGAAGGCCAAACAGATCGCCGTGAATCTCGCCGCGGCCGAGGAATTCTCGATCGAAGGGGACTCCGACATGCTCGAGCGGGTGTTCACGAACCTGCTCGGCAACGCGATCAAATTCACGCCGGAAGGCGGCGCGATCACGATCTCCATCACGGACGACGGCAAGGAGCTGAGGGCTTGCGTCGAGGACAACGGCGACGGCATACCGCGCGAGCACCTGCAGCGCGTTTTCGACAAATTCGAGCAGGTTCCCGGCCAGCGCCGCGGCGGCACCGGCCTGGGGCTGACGATCACGCGCTACTTCGTCGAGGCGCACCTGGGGCGGATCTGGGTCGAGTCGGAGACCGGCCGGGGCGCGCGCTTCTATTTCACGATCCGCAAGGGCCTGACCTTGCTTCCCGACGGCAGCGTGAAGCCGGCGGAGGCGGTCGCGTGAGGGCCCTCGCGGCGGCCCTGCTTCTCGCCGTCGCCGCGGGCCGAGCCGGAGCCGAGGCGGACGGCGACGACGTTCGGTTCCATCAGATCGTCGTCGTGAAGCCGGGCGATACGATGTGGGCGATCGCCAACAAGTACCTGAAGGATCCCGCCCGCTGGGACGAGATTCTCAAGCACAACCGCCTGCCGACCAAGGATCCGACGGTGGCCCTCCCGGGCATGACCCTGCGCGTGCCGATCCGCCTCATCAAGACCCATCTGCGCGCGGCGCACCTCGTCTACGCGGTCAACCGCGTGCTGCATCGACGCAGGGAAACGGCGGACTGGAGGTCGAGCGCGCTCGCGATGGAGCTGTTCCAAGGAGACACCCTGCGCACGCTCGAGGAGTCCCGGGCGCGCGTGAAGCTCCTCGACAGGGAACTGCTGAGCCTGGAGCCGAACTCGATGGCCGTCATCAAGCCGCTCGACCGCGACGCGGAGCTCGAACTGAAGTCCGGCTCCGTGTTCGCGGGCCATTCGCGCGTCGTCACCGACACGGCCTTCGTCACGCCGCGCACGCGCGACACGCGCTACGCCGCGAGCATCGAGCCGGACTTGACGACGCGCGTCGACGTGTACCGCGGCGTGGCCGGCGTTCGCGGCCAGGGCAGCGTCGTCGAGGTCCCGGCCGGCATGAGCACGCGCGTCCAGCCGGGCTTGGCGCCGGCGGCGCCGCGCTCGATCGCCGATGGAATCGAAATCGAAAGCCGGGCGCTCGAGTACGCCTCCGCCGCGCAGGTCGGCGGCGGGGCGGCGCCCCAGCCGCGCGGCCCCGCCGGGCTCGCGCGGGCGCCCGAGGCCGACGCCAGCAACCTGCGCTTCGATCTGGAGTCCCTCCGCGTCGGTCTTCCCATCATGGGTTATCGCGTTCAGGCCGCGGTCGACCGGGATTTCCAGCAGACGGTGTTCGACAAGAAGTTCGAGGCTGAGGACCGCTTGAGCCCGGGAGACGAGGGCATCAAGCCCGGCGCGTACTGGTGGCGAATCTCGATGATCGACCTTCTCGGCACCGAGGGCCGTTTTTCCGAGCCGCGCTACTACACGGTCGGCATCAAGCGCGCGGCGTCCGCCGTCACGTCCGATCTGAAGCACGCGATCGTCGTCGCGAGCCCCGCGGACGACTCGTTCGTGGACGCCGACAACGTGCGCGTCGCCGGCACCCTGAGAGACGAGCGCCTGCGCGTTGAGGTCTCCGGCAAGGCGGCGCGCGCCGATCGCGACGGGAATTTCGCCGTCACCGTGCCGTTGAAGGACGGGGTCAACGAGATCATCATCGCGGTCTTCGACCCCGCGGGAAACTCCACGAAGATATCGCGGCGCGTCACGCGGCGCTAGGGCTCGAGGCGGGCGGCCGGGACCCGCGGGTTGGCGCGCGAGAGGATGGCCTTCTGCAGGCCGGAGGGCGCGAGGGCCCCGAGCAGGATCGTTCCGTCGGAACCCACGAGCGGAGCCGCGGGACGGCGGCCCGGGCGCGCGGGGTCTTCCGCGAGCGCGACCGCGGCCCAACCCCAGCGCGCCGGGTTGCCGCGCATATGGGGGCGGGGCACCAAGACCACGGCCTCGCCCCGCTCCGCCGACCACTCCGCCCTGAACGCCGCGGTTTCTTCGGGCTCCCCGCCGCCGCGGGCGCGGTAGAGCCGCGCCTCGTCGCCGACGATGGACAGCGCCAGCTCCCACGCGTCGCGCGCGGCGACGACGGCGCCGCGGCCCTCCAGCAGCGGCAGACGGCCCGCGCCGAGCACGTGGTTGAAGTCCGCGTAGATGTCGTAGATCGGGCGAGGCTCGGCGTTGGAGGCGCTGCTGACGCGCAAAGTCAGGCGCACCGCGGCATCGTCCCACTCCGCGCGCAGGCTCCGGATGCGCCACGGGTCGGCGTCCCTGCCGCCGTCGACGAGCGCGGAGGCGGTCGCGCCGGAGGCCAGGGGCGCGAGCGCGATCGTTTGGAGCGGAGCTCGAAATTCGAGCCAGGACGGTCCGGAGAGCGCCTTGATGCCGGTCGGCTTCTCCATGGGGGCGGCGGCCGCGGTTTCGGAGCCGTAGAGAGCTTCGGGCGCCGGGAGCTTCAGGCGCTTGTAGACGGCCAAGAGCGCGGCGCGCAGCTCCGGCGGCGGGTCCGGGGAACCGGAGGGACGATAATGGCGCGCGGCTTGCGCGCGGCGCAGAAGCTCGACGGCCGAATCGAGCGTCCCCAGGTCGGCCGAGCCCGAGTTCTGGTAGCGATCCAGCGCCAGCGCCGCCGCGCCGTAGGCGTCCCAGGCGGCCTTGGCGCCCGCGTCGGCCGGGGGAAGCCGGGCGGCCTCCAGGTCCCAGGCGGGCCAGGCCGCGATCGCGGAGAGCTCGATGGAAGGCTCGGACTTGGCGCGGACGAGGTCGCCGACGGTCGTCAAATCCTGGAGCGGCAAGTCCGCCGCGGCGGCGAGGAAGACGGATGCCGTCGAGACGCTTTCGTCGTAGAGTCGGGCGGCGCTGGAGGGCACGAAGACCGTCTTCTCGGCCGCGGCCCAGGACGCGTCGGGGGCGGCGTAGGGGCCGGTCAGGACCCAGCCGGCGCCGCTCGCCCGCAGCGCCGCGGCCGTGCCGGCGTCCACGGCGCCGGCGCCCGGAATGAAGCCCGCCGGGGACAGGCCCAGGCGCCGCTGCAGCCGCTCGCGCGCCTCGACGGCGCGCTCCAGCGCGTCTCGGGGCCGCGGAGCCGCGGGGTGGCCGGCGGCCATGGTCAGCACGGGATCCCCGCCGACCCGCGCGGCGAGCTCGATGCGGCCTTTCTCGAGCCACGGCGCCAGCGCCGTCTTGGCCGACGGCGTCGCCATCGCCGGCGTCACGCCGATCGTGAGCCTCGCGTTCCCCCGCGCGCGTAAGAACGCGTCCACGTCGTTCCAGCGGCGGAAGTTCTCGGGCGGCAGCCAAACGAGCGCGGCGGGGAGCTGTTGGGCCGGGACGATTTCGGCGCACAGAAGAGCCAGCAACGCGAGCTTCACTTGACGTTTCTCACGGAGACCCGGCGCCCCCGGGGGCCGTCCGCCGTGCCTTCGCGCTCGTCGATCTCGGGCTCCCCGTCGACCAGGAAAAGATACTTGTGCCGGCCTTCGAGCACCGGTATCGAGATGGTCCATACGCCGCCGCCGCCGCGGGTCATCGCGAGAAGGCCCGGCTTCCACGCGTTGAAGTCGCCGACGAGCTCGACCGACTTGGCCTTCGGCGCCCTATGCCGGAACTCGACCGAGACCAAGGTCGGGGCGGCGCCGCCGTGGGGGGTGAAGCTCGTGCCGGAGATTTTGAGCGGGGCGGGATCCCAGCCCGACAGGAAACGGCGGTAGTCGTTGAGCGCCGACACCCACTGGGTCGAGGGCACGGCGATCACGGCCAAGACGGACGCGACCGTCGTCCAAAAGGCCCATTTGCTTCGCCAACTCATTCCGGCCGATTCTATCATTTGACGATTCGTCAATTCGGAGCGAATTTAGGTAGAATCCGCGCATGGACACCAAATCCGTCGCCAAGCCCTCTTCCGTCGTGAAGCCCGCCGAACGCCTGGACGCGCGCGAGGCCAATCCTTGGCATCAGGCCATGGAGCAGCTCGACCGCGCCGGCAAAGCGATGAAGCTCGAACCCTTCGCGCTGGAGCGCCTGCGCCACTGCAAGCGCATTTTGACGGTGTCCGTGCCGGTCAAGATGGACGACGGCTCGGTGAAGGTCTTCGAAGGCTACCGCATCCAGCACAACATGGACCGCGGCCCGGCGAAGGGGGGCATCCGCTACCATCCGTCGGTGTCTCTCGACGAGGTGAAGGCGCTCTCCTTTTGGATGACGATGAAGTGCGCGGTCGTGAACCTTCCCTACGGCGGCGCCAAGGGCGGCATCATCTGCGACCCGAAGAAAATGTCCCGCGGCGAGATCGAGCGCATGACTCGCCGCTACACCGCGGAAATCTCCATCATCATCGGGCCCGACAAGGATATTCCCGCCCCCGACGTGAACACCAACGACGAGGTGATGGCCTGGATCATGGACACGTATTCCATGACGATCGGCTATTCCTGCCCCGGCGTCGTCACGGGCAAGCCCATCGAGATCGGCGGTTCCCTCGGCCGCAAGGAAGCGACCGGCCGCGGCGTGTTCTACGTGACGCGCGAGCTGGCCAGCCGCGAGGGCTTCGATCTGCGCAAATCCGCGGTCGCCGTCCAGGGTTTCGGCAACGTGGGCTCCAACGCCGCGAACATCTTCGCCGAGCACGGAACGAAAGTCGTCGGCATTTCCGACGTCGGCGGCGGCCTGTATGACGCGAAGGGCCTGGATCTTCACGACGTCATGGAGTATCGTAAGACGCATGACTCGATCGCCGACTACCCGCGGGCCGAGCACGTCGCCATCGACAAGTTTCTCGAGCTGCCCTGCGACATCCTGATCCCGGCCGCGATGGAGAACGCCATCACGAAAGCCAACGCGGACAAGATCAAGGCCAAGTACATCATCGAGGGCGCCAACGGCCCGACCTCGAACGAGGCCGACGCGATCCTGCACCGCAACGGAATCGTCGTCGTGCCCGACATTCTGGCCAACGCCGGCGGCGTGACCGTCTCCTATTTCGAGTGGGTGCAGGACATGCAGGCCTATTTCTGGAGCGAGAAAGACATCAACGCCCGTCTCCAGGAGATCATCGTCGGCGCCTTCACCGAGGTCTACGAAGTGTCGAAGAAGGAGAAGATCGACATGCGCATGGCCGCCTTCATGGTCGGTCTGCGCCGTCTCGGCAAGGCCGCCACCATCCGCGGCATGTACCCGTAAGGGTGCGGGTTCTCGTCGCCCCCAACGCATTGAAGGGCACGCTGTCGTGCGTCGACGCGGCGCGGGCCGTGTCCAGGGGCGTCCGCTCCGCCTTGAGGGGCGCGCGCGTGACGTCGATTCCGATCGCCGACGGCGGCGACGGCCTGATCGACGCGCTGCGCGCCGCGTTGGGAGGGGTCCTCGTTTCGGCCTCCGCGCGCGGCCCGCGCGGCGAGCGCCGCCGCGCCTCCTATCTTTGGGTGGACGCCAAGAAGCTGGCCGTCATCGAAATGGCCCGCGTCTCGGGCCTGGCTTTGGTTCCGCCCGCGAAGAGACGGCCCCTGGCCGCGACTTCGCGCGGCACGGGCGACCTCATTCGAGACGCGGTGCGCCGCGGCGCGCGCGCGGTCATCGTGGGCATGGGCGGCGCGGCCTCGAGCGACGGGGGAGCCGGCATGGCGCGCGCTCTCGGCGCCCGGCTTTTGGACGCGCAGGGCACCGAGCTTCCCGACGGCGCCGAGGCGCTTCTGCGCCTGGCCCGCGTCGAGGCGGCCGTCGCGCGCCGTCTGCTCGCGGGCGTGCGCGTGACGGCGCTCGCGGACGTGATCAACCCCCTGCTCGGGCCGAATGGCTCGGCCGCCGTGTTCGGCCCGCAAAAGGGGGCGTCGAAGTCGGAGGTGAAGCTCATTGAGCGCGCGCTGACTCATTGGGCCGCGATTCTCGCCCGCGATCTGGCGGTGAACGTCGCCCGCGCTTCCGGGGGGGGCGCCGCCGGCGGCCTGGGCGCGGGGCTTCTCGCTTTCGCGAACGCGGAGATCGTGCCCGGGGCGGATTGGATTTTGGCCAAGACGGGCGCTCTCGAGGCGTTGAAAAACTGCGACTTCGCGTTGACGGCCGAGGGCCGTCTCGACAAGACAAGTCTCTACGGTAAGGCCCCGGTCGCGTTGGCCCGCGCCGCGAAAAAAATGGGCGTACATTGCGCCGCGATCGCCGGCCAGGTGGAGAACGCCGCCCGCCCCGCGCTTCAGCAGGCGGGCATGCGCAGACTCGTTTCCTTTTCCGAGGCCGGCGCGAAGTCCACGGAAGACGCCATGAAGAATGCCGCGAAATGGGCCCGCAAAGCGGCGGCCGTCGCGGCGTCAGGCCTCGCGGTTTTCGCGGTCTCGACCGTTCCTGTTCGGGCGGCCGACGTCGATTTTCATTCAATCGATCGGCAGTATTTCAATCGGCATTCGGGGACGAACCTCGACATCAATATCGAGCGCCTTGAGAAGCTCGACCGGGGCGGTCCCGCGTTGTGGCGTCTGTGCCGGGCCAAGATTCGTCGGGCCGAAAAAAAAGACAAGCGCGCCGCGAAGCTCGCCGAGTACGAGTCGGCCAAAGCGGACTGCGAGAAGTCCGTCGCGCTGTCTCCGGGAGCCGCCGACGCGCATTATTGGCTCGGAGTCGCGCTCGGGCGCTGGGGCGAGACGAAAGGCCTCATGAAGGCCCTGTTCGTCATCAAGCCGCTCAAAAAGGAGATGGCGGAGACCCTGCGCCTGGACCCTTCGCACGGCGGCGCGCACAATGTCCTAGGCGAGATTCTTTGGCAGGTGCCCGGCTTCGCGGGCGGGGACAAGAAAAGGGCGCTCCAGGAGTTCGAGGCGGCGCTCAGGCTTGCCCCAAACTACACCGCGAACCATCAGCCGCTCGCCGAAGCCTACCTGCATTTCAAGCGCAGGGAGGATGCGATTCGGGTGCTCAAGCTGGTCGAGACGGTCAGGCAACCGGCGGACCCGGCCGAGTATCCCGACAATCTAGCCGATGCGAAGAAGCTGCTTGCGACGCTCGAAAGCGGCCGCTAAACCGGCTTCTTAATCAAAGATGGTACTTCGCGCAGGCCAGGCTCAGGTGGTCGATGGCCTTGGCGATCTCGTCCGATGATGTCCGCTTTCCGGCGGCCTCGAGCAGGGAGACGGCCTCGGCGATGTGCGCGCGGTCGGCGGAGATCATCTTGCGCAGCTCCTCCTGCATGAGCTGGAACTCGCGGACGAATTCCTGGTGCGTGTCGGTCGTGCGCACGCGGATGGGCACGGCGAAGTTGCCGTGGCGCATGCGGGCGATGCCGGCGGAGATCACCCGCAGGGGGCCGGCGAAGCGGTGCGACCAGAACAAGGTGAGCAGGCCGCCGGCCAGGAGCGAGATCGCCGATGCCAGCAGCAGCGGGGCGCGCAGGGCGCCCTTGATCCACTCGACGGAATGGAATATTTGACGGGAGGCGACGGAAGCCTCCTGGATGCCGCGAAATACGGAGAACGCGGTCAGGAGCAGGCTCGCGGCGATCAGGAGGACGACGAAGCCCACCATTTGAAGCTGCAGGGGGGCGTCGACCCAGTACTGCTGGCGCTTGTAGGAAGGCTTCTGCTTCACGTTCACAGAGGGCCTATCGTAACTTTAGAGCGGAAGGTTGTCAATGAGGCGGGTCCGTCCCAGAAAGGCGGCGGCGAGCAGGCGGCCGTCCCAGACGCCGGCGTATTGGACTTTCAGGCCGGTTCCAGACAGGGCGCGCCGCACCGCGGCGGCGATCATGCGCGGACGGGCGCGCGGCCGCCGCGCCGCGGCGCGGCCGGCCTCGAGGGCGCGCCTCAGGGCGGGGGCGGCTCGGCGCTCGGCGGCGGACAAATAGGCGTTGCGGCTCGACAGGGCGAGGCCGTCCCGCTCGCGCACGGTCGGCACGCGCACGAGGGCGACGCCGACGTCCAGGTCGCGGATCATGGTCTCCAGCACGCGGACCTGCTGCCAGTCCTTTTCACCAAAGTAGGCGCGGTCGGGCCGGACCTGGTTGAAGAGCTTGAGGACGACGGTGGCCACGCCGCGGAAATGGCCGGGGCGGTGCCTCCCGCAGTAGAGATCGGAAAGCCCCTTAACCTCGACGTAAGTGCTGAACCCCCTCGGATACATCGCGGCCGCGGAGGGGGCGTACACGGCGCAGGCCCCGGCGGCCGCGGCCAGCTTCCGGTCGGCGGGCAGCGCGCGCGGGTAGCGGCCGTAGTCCTCGCGGGGGCCGAATTGAAGCGGATTGACGAAGACGGACGCGATCACGCGGTCGTTTTCGGCGGCGGCGCGGCGCAGGAGCGCCGCATGGCCCGCGTGCAGGGCGCCCATCGTGGGCACCAGGCCGACGCTGAAGCGCTTGCCGCGCCAGCGCGCGAGGAGGCGCTCGAGCGCCCTTTTGGTGCGAACGACGGGGATCACGGCGGGAGGTTCCTCGTGAAGAATCCGATGACGCGCGTGTCGTACTCCATGCCCGAGGCCTCGCGGCATTTCGCGTGCCAGGCGTCGGGAACGATCCAGAGCTGCTTGGGCTCGCGCGCGGCCGAGAACACCTTCGTCACGTCCTCGGGCGTCATCAAGCGGTCGTTGGCGCCGCCGATGACGAACAGCGGGCGGGGCGACGCTTTCGGCGCGGCCTCGACCGGGTTGAACGAGTCGATTTCGGGATCCTTCACGCGGGAGCGCAGGATGTGCAAGGTGAGCGCGACGAGGGGATAGTAGGGGAGCTTGAAGTGATTCCAAGCCCAACGCTTGATGACCGTGCGGTAGTTGGAGAACGGGCTTTCGACGACGGCGCAGCGCAAATCCGGGTGCTTGGGCAGGGAGGCGATGGTCACGGCCGCGCCCATCGAGACCCCGAAGACTCCGACGCTGCGGGAGAACTCCGGGCGATTCGCCCGGAGCCAGTCCACGGCCGCGTCGAAGTCGATGGTCTCGAGGCCGCCGATCGTCGTTATCCGGCCCTCGCTCTCGCCGTGCGAGCGGAAGTCGAAATACAGCAGGTTGAAGCCGCCGTTCTCGTTGAGAAAGTAGGTCTGCTTGAGCAATTCCCCCTTGTTGTCGCCCCAGCCGTGGCACATCAGCAAGGTGCGCGCGTCCCCGGTCGTCGAGGGTATGAACCAGCCCCTGAGCTCGAGGCCGTCGCGCGTCTTGAAGGCGATCTTCTCGTAGCGCAGGCCGAACTGCTCGGGGAAGATCCACATCGGCGACATCGCCGGGGGGTGGAGGATGATGCCCGCGCCCCACCAGCAAACCGCGTACGTTCCCGCGGCGAGGAGAAGCGCTGCGGCCAGCCAGATCATCGCTGCGAGGAGAACGAATGCTCGGGGCCGGGGAAGGACCCGTCGCGGACTTCGCGGCAATAGTCGCCGATCGCCTTGAGCGACTGCGCGCGCAGATCGGCGTAGCGCTTGACGAATTTGGTCGGCCCGGCCTCGGAGAGCCCGAGCATGTCGTCGCAGACGAGCACCTGCCCGTCGCAATGCGGCCCCGCGCCGATGCCGATCGTGGGGATCTGGAGGCGCTTGGTGATCGTTTTGGCCAGGTCCGCGGGCACGCATTCGAGCACGACGGCCGCGCAGCCCGCGCCCTCGAGGATGCGCGCCTCGGTCAGTATTTTTTCCGCGTCCTCGGGACGGCGTCCCTGGACCTTGTAGCCGCCGAGGCGGTTGACCGCCTGCGGGGTGAGGCCGAGGTGGCCGAACACGGGAACGTTGATCTTGATGAACTCCTTGATCGTCGCGGCGACTTCCATGCCGCCCTCGATCTTGACCGCGTGCGCTCCGCCTTCCTTCAGCAGGCGCCCGGCATTGCGCACGGCCTCCTTGGCGTCGATTTCATAGCTGAGATAAGGCATGTCCGCCACGAGGAGGGCGCGCGAGGCGCCGCGCTTGACGGCTTTCGCGTGGTGGATCATCTCGTCGAGGGTCACCGGCAAGGTGCTTTCGTAGCCG
>JACQJQ010000056.1 GCA_016204945.1 Elusimicrobiota bacterium | reverse complement strand
TCCTGCGCGCCGCCGACGACGGCTTCCTGATGGCCACCATCGCGATCGGACGGCCGAACACCGGCATGCGCCCCTTCGGCGCGGGCGCCGGCGGCGTGGCCGACCTCTCCGCCGCCGACATCCGCAAGATCGTCGCCTACATGCGTTCCTGGGAGGATAAACAATGAACCGCCGCTCGCTCCTGGAGCCCCGGACCCGTTCCGCCTGCGCCGCCCTCGCCGTCTTGGGCGCGGCGGCCTTCCTCGCCGGGCTCAAGCTCGCGCCCCAGCGCGCGCTGGCCGGCCTGCTGCTGGGCAACTCCTATTTTCTCATGCTCGCGATCTCCGCGCTGGTCTTCATCGCCGTCCAAAACCTGGCCGGGGCGGGCTGGCCGACGCTCTTTCGCCGCGTGCCGGAGGCGATGACCGCCTACCTTCCCGCGGGCGCCATGGGCATGCTCGTCGTGCTGCTGGGATCGCGCTCCCTCTATCATTGGGCGGACCCCGCCGCCGCCGTCCACGACCCGCTGCTTCACGCCAAGGCGGGCTATCTCAACCTGCCGTTTTGGGCGGCGCGGGCGGCCCTGATCCTATCGCTCTGGTGGGTCTTCGCGCGCGCCATCCTCATGAATTCCCGCCTCCAAGACCGTGACGGGGACTTGAAGCGGACGCATAGGAACAAGCGCTTGTCCGCCGCCTTCATGGTCGTCTTCGGCGCGACCTTCACGCTCGCCTCCATCGACTGGACCATGTCGCTCGAGCCGCACTGGTACAGCACGATGTTCCCGTGGTACATGTTCGGCGGCGCCTTCCTGCACGCGCTCGCCGCGATCGCCTTGCTGGCCGTCCTGCTGAACCGACGGGGGTTCTTCGCCGAGTTCAACGACTGCCACCGCCACGACCTGGGCAAGTACGTCTTCGGCTTCGGGATTTTCTGGGCCTACCTCTGGTTCTGCCAATTCCTCCTGATCTGGTACGCGAATATCCCTGAAGAGGTCGCCTATTACGCCCTGCGCTCCTCGCGCGGCTGGATGGCCGCGCAGGCCCTGAGCCTCCTGGCTAATTTTATCGCGCCCAGCGCCCTTCTGCTGCGCAGCGCGTCTAAAAAAGACGACCGCGCCCTGCTCGCGGCCTGCCTGTCGGTGTGCGCCGGACGCGGCCTCGACCTCTACGTGATGATCATGCCCTCCTTCTCCGGAGCGGCCCGGCCGCACTGGCTCGACCTTCCCATCTTTCTGGGCCTCGCGGGCGTCTTCGTCCTGCTCTTCGATCGTTCCTTCGCCTCGGCGCCCGCCGTGCCGGAGAAGGATCCGTACCTGATCGAGAGCCTCCATCATCACGGCTGAACGAACCGCGGTCCTCCTGCTCGCGCTGCGCGCGCTGACGTGCGCCGCCGAGGCCCCGCGCCTCAACCGGCTCGCCGCGGAAAAAAGCCCCTACCTTCTCCAGCACGCCGCCGACCCCGTGGACTGGCGCCCCTGGGGCCCGGAGGCCCTCGCCGAATCCCGGCGCGAGAACAGGCCCATTTTCCTATCCATCGGCTACTCGACCTGCCGCTGGTGCCATGTGATGCAGGACGAATCGTTCAAGAACCCCGCGATCGCGGCCCTGCTGAATCGATTTTTCGTTCCGATCCAGGTCGATCGCGAGGAGCGGCCCGACCTGGACCGGATCTACATGAGCGCCGCCGAGGCCGCGGGTTGGGGCGGCGGTTGGCCGCTGAACCTGTGGCTGACCCCGCGGCTCAAGCCTTTTTTCGGCGCCGTCTATCTGCCTCCCGAGTCCCGCGGAGGGATGACGGGGCTCAAGGAACTCCTCATCCGGATCGAGGAGCTTTGGCGCACGCGCCGCGACGACGCGCTCCGCGACGCGGAGGACGTCGGCCGGGCGCTCGAGGCCTACACCCGCGTCGAGAGCCGGGCGGACCCGCTCGACGCCGCCGTGTTCGACGCGGCCTTTCAGTCTTTCCGGCTCGCGTTCGATCCGGATCACGGCGGCTTCGGCGCGGCGCCGAAATTCCCGATGCCGGCCGGCCTCGACTTCCTGCTTCGCTATTCCGCCCGCACCGGGAACAAAGAGGCTCTAGCCATGGCCGCGCGCACTTTGCGCGCGATGGCCGACGGCGGCATTCATGATCAGCTCGGCGGCGGCTTCCATCGCTACGCGACGGACGCCGGCTGGCGCGCGCCGCACTTCGAGAAGATGCTCTGCGACAACGCCCAGCTCGCGGCCGTCTACCTGGACGCCTTCCAGGCGACCGGCGACCCCGGCTTCGCGCGCACCGCCCGCCGGACGCTGGACTATCTCCTGCGCGACATGGCCCGCCCCGAAGGCGGGTTCCGCACCGCCGAGGACGCCGACGAGAATTTTTATCTATGGCGGAGGGAGGAAATCCTGAAGGTGCTCGGCGCCGAAGGCGGCGCCCGCGCCTGCGCCGCCTTCGGCATCGAGGCGGGCGCGAGCGTCCTCCGCGCGGCCGCGACCGGCGCGCGGGCCGACGCCGACCGCGACGAGGCGCGCCGGTCTCTCCTCGTGGCGCGCTCCCGCCGCAAGCGGCCGTCCCAGGACGACAAGATATTGGCCGGATACAACGGCCTGACGATCGCCGCCCTGGCCAAGGGCGCCCGAATTCTCGACGAGCCGCGCTACCTGCAAGCCGCCGAGAAAACCGCGCGCTTCCTGCGCGATAATCTGTATGACGCGAAAGCCAATCGCCTCTATCGGAGCTGGCGCGGCGGCGAGCGCCGGGTGCCGGGATTCGCCGAGGACTACGCGTTCACGATCGCCGGCCTGCTCGATCTGCACGAGACCGACTTCGACCCCGAGTGGCTGGCCTGGGCGACGCGCTTGGCGCAGGCCCAGCTGGCGCTGTTCCACGACGCCGAAAATGGCGGCTTCTATTCGGCCGCGCCGGGCCGCGACGAGGAGCTTCCGGCGCGGCTCATGGAGGACGCGGACGGCCCCCTCCCCTCGGCCGGGGCCGTCGCGACCATGAACTGCCTGCGCCTCGCGGCGCTCGCGGAACGCGGGGACTTCGAGCGCGCCGCGGAGAAGACGCTGCTGCGCTTCGCCGTCCGGATGTCCGGGCGCCCCCGGGACTACCCCGCCCTTCTCGGCGCGCTCGACTTCAAGCTCTCCAAGATGAAAAGAATCTCCGTCTACGGCGACCTCGCGGCCCCGGACTCCCGGGCCCTTCTGCGCGAGATTCGCCGGCGCTACCTCCCCAACGCCGTCGTGACGTTCGCCTCCCGGAAAAAGCCCGCGAGGGCGACGGTCTGCCGCGGCTCGGCCTGCTCTCTGCCGACCGGAGACCCGGCCGTTCTCGGCCGGATGCTGGACGGCGGGGACGCGGGAAAAAAATGACGCGGCGCATCCTATTTCCTAGGATACCCGCGTGACGGACCCGTTTCTCGCCGCATTGCCCGCCTTCGGCAAGCTCCCCGCTCCCGTCCTGGCCGAGCTTTCGCGGAGGCTCGTTCTGCGGAAATACCGCAAGGGGGAGCCGATCTTCGAGGAGGGCGCCCCCGCCGACGCCGTCCACCTCCTGCGCGAGGGGCTCGTCAAGGCCGTGAAGCATTCGCCGAGCTCCGAAATCTCCTCGATGGAGATCATCGGACCGGGACAGCTCTTCGGCATGATCGCGGTCATGGACGACAAGCCCTATCCCGTCAGCGCCATTCCTCTCTCCGCGTCGCGAGCCTACCGCATTCCCTCCCGCTCCTTCACCGCTCTGCTGGCCGATCACCCCGACTTTTCAAAGCACGTCTACTCCGCGGTCGGCGACCACCTGCGGCAGTCGCAGGAGCTGCGGGCCCTGTCCTCCGAAACGGCCGAGCGCCGCATCGCCCACGTCCTTCGCGTCCTCTCCAAGTCCATGGGCGACGTTCTTCCGCTCCGAAAGGCGGACGTCGCCGAGATCGCCGGCTGCTCCCAAGAAACGGCCATCCGCACGCTGGCGGCGCTCCGCAAAAGAGGAATCATCTCCTCGGGCTGGAAGCGCGTCGGCATCCTCGATCCGCGCCGGCTCCGGGAGCTCGCCGAGCAGGACTGAGCCGCGGGCGGCAAACCTGCGCCAGCGCATACTTTTCCGTCTCGACCCGAGCTATCGTATGCCTGGGAAGCTCGACGCAACGAGGAGGTTTGAAGACAATGGAAAGCATCATGAAGCATTTCGCGGCGGATCACGACCGGCTC
>JACQJQ010000037.1 GCA_016204945.1 Elusimicrobiota bacterium | reverse complement strand
GAGTATAAGCCCGTCCCGGGCGTTCTCGTCGGCGGCTCGTTTTACGCCGGGCAGGCCGACCAGGGTCTGGCCGCGAACTCGGTGCCGGTGACGCTGTGGGAAGGCCACATGAAGGCCGAGTACCGCGGGGCCGAGCTGCGCGCGTTGTACGCCGAGGGCCGCGTCGGAGGCGCGGACACGGTCAACATCGCGCAAGGCTTCACCAACGCCGCCAAGACCTCGGTCGGCAGCAGGCTGTTCGGCGGCTACGTGGAGGGCGCGTACGATCTGCTGACTTTGACGAACGACGCCCGCGGCCATTCGCTCTCGCCTTTCGTCCGCTACGAGCGCTACGACACCCAGGCCGATACGCCGGAGGCTTTCGCCAAGAATCCGGCGAACAGCCACATCGAATACACGCTCGGCGTCACGTACAAGCCGATCCCGCAGGTGGCGGTGAAGGCCGACCACCAGTGGATGCTCAACCAGGCCCGCACCGGCGTCAACCAATGGAATCTCGGGCTCGCGTACATCTTCTAGCCGCCGCCCTCATCGCCGGGACCGTCCTTTTCCGGACGGCCCCGGCGCGGGCGCGCGTCCTGATGCCGCAGAAGGACGCCCTGGCGCTGGCGTTTCCCGGCGGCGCGCCCGAGCGGCGCACCGCGTTCTTGACCGACGCGCAGGCGCGCGCCGTCGAAAAGGCGGCCCGGTCCAAGCTCGAGTCGAAGGTCTGGACTTATTACGTCGCGGGCTCGACGTTCGCCTATTTCGAGTCCCACCTCGTGCGCACGATGAACGAGACCGTCATGGTCGTCGTGGGCGCGGACGCCAGGGTCGCGTTCGTCGAGATCCTCTCTTTCGCCGAGCCCGACGACTACCGGGCTCCGAGGCGCTGGCTCGGCCAGTTCCCCGGCCGCGCGCTCGACGACGACCTGACGCCGCGGCGCGGCCTGCGCAATATCGCCGGAGCCACCCTCACCGCCGAGACCGTCGCGCGCGCCGTGCGCCGCGCGCTGGCCGTGCACCGGGTCCTGAACGCCGCGCCCGCGAAGTGATAGACTCTCGCCCGTGAAATACATGCAGACTGGCGGCTTCCAGGGCAACCCGCTCATGCGGCTGACCTTGGCCTGGACCCTCGTTTTCGCGGCGGGCCTATGGGTCACGAACGCCGCGATGTACTTTTCGCGGATGTCGCTGTCACCGAGCTCGGTCGAGGCCTATTACCTGGGCTCGCCCGAGGAGTACTCCCAGCCGCGCAGCGCCGCCTCTCTGCTCGAGGTCAGCCACGCGCACCTGGCGACGATGGGCGTCATGATCCTGCTGCTCACCCACCTCGCGATCTTCGCTCCATGGGAGGACCGCGCGAAAAAGCGGGTCATCGCCCTGGGCTTCGGCTCATCGTTCGTCGGCGAGGCCTCGGGCTGGCTCGTGCGCTTCGTCTCCCCCGGCTTCGCTCCGCTCAAAATCGCCTGCTTCCTGACCTTCCAGGCGGTGCTCGCCCTGCTCATCGCCGTCCTCGCGATTTTCCTCCACAAGGCCGGACGCCCCCACCCCCGCCGCGCCTAGCTCAGAGCCTCTTCGCGTCGGCGGCCAACCTCTCGAGCGCGGCCGCGTCGTCGCCGTCGTACCAGCCGCGCACGCGCCCCTCCGGGTCGATGAGAACGAATTTCGTCGAGTGCGCGAAGCGCTCCCCGGGCGTCGCGGCGGCGTTCTCCACGACCGGCAGCAGGAAGCCGTCGCGCGCGAGCCGGATCAGCTCCGCTTTCTCGCCCGTCAGGAAAAACCAGCGCTTCGGGTCCGCCTCGAACTTCCGCGCGTAAAGCGCGAGGACCTTCGGCGAGTCGTGGTCGGGATCGACCGTAAACGAGAGCAGGCCGATCGATTCGGGCAGGCTCTTCTGCAGCCGCGCCATGCTCGCGCTCAGCATCGGGCACGGGCCCGTGCAGCGCGTGTACACGAAGTTGGCGACCCGCGCGCGGCCGCGCAGAGCTCCGAGATCGAAGGGGAAGGTCCCCTCGACGGTGACGGCGGTCAAGGCGAAGTCGGGCAGCGCGCGCAGCGGCTTCGGCTCCGGCGCGCAGGCCGGCATGAGCAAGGTCGCCGCATAAAAGATGACTCTTAACAACACTGATAAGTCCTCGCTGGTCCTATGTGCCCATCTGGGTCTTTACAAGAATACATCCATCGGTTATTCTCTAGCCTCATACGGGAACCCTACAAAATGTCACGGAGAAAAGGATGAACACGGCCGCGCAGACCCCGCCCGTCTCCCCCGTCGGCAGCAGCGAGGACGCGAACGCGACCACGATGCGGGTCCGCAAGCGCGACGGCTCCCTGGAGCCCGTCGACGTCAACAAGATCGTGCGGGCCGTCGCCCGCTCCGGCTCGGGCCTAGAGAGCATCGACGTGCTGAAGATCGCCACCAAGACCATCGGCGGGCTCTACGACGGCGCCACGACCAAGGAGCTCGACAACCTCTCCATCCAGACCTCGGCCCTGCTGATCGCCGAGGAGCCGGAGTACTCGCGCTTGGCGGCGCGCCTTCTTTCGACGTACATCATGAAGGAGGTCGAGAACCAGGACATCTACTCGTTCTCCCAGTCGATCGGCGCCGGCGTGCGGCACGGCCTGATCTCCGAGAAGGTCGGCCAGTTCGTCGCGGCCAACTCGCGCAAGCTCAACGACGAGATCGAGACGTCGCGCAACGAGCTCTTCGAGTACTTCGGCCTGCGCACGGTCTACGACCGCTATCTCCTCAAGAACCCCGAGACCCGCGAGGTCATCGAGATCCCCCAATACTTCTTCATGCGCGTGGCCTGCGGCCTCGCCGACACGGTGCAGGAGGCCGTCGAGTTCTACAATCTTATCTCGCGCTTCGAGCACATGCCGAGCTCGCCGACCCTGTTCAACTCGGCCACGCGGCATCCGCAGATGAGCTCGTGCTACCTGCTCGATTCGCCCGCGGACGACCTCAAGTCCATCTACGGCCGCTACACGGACATCGCGCTGCTCTCCAAGTTCTCCGGGGGCATCGGCGTGTCCTACTCGCGCATCCGCGCCCGCGGCTCGCTGATCCGCTCGACGAACGGGCAATCCAACGGCATCGTTCCCTGGCTCAAGACGCTCGACTCCTCCGTCGTCGCCGTCAACCAGGGCGGCAAGCGCAAGGGCGCCTGCGCCGTGTACTTGGAGACGTGGCACGCGGACGTCGAGGAGTTCCTGGAGCTGCGCGACAACACCGGCGACGCGGCCCGGCGCACGCACAACCTCCACCTCGCGCACTGGATCCCCGACCTGTTCATGAGGCGCGCGGAGGAGGACGGGATGTGGTCGCTGTTCGACCCGAAGACGATGCCCCAGCTCTGCGACCTCTACGGCAAGGCTTTCGAGGACGCCTACCTGGAGGGCGAGGCCAAGAGGCTCTACGTCCGGCAGGTGAGGGCGCGGGACCTGTACGCCCGCATGATGAAGACGCTCGCCGAGACCGGCAACGGCTGGATGAACTGGAAGGACGCCTCCAACCTCAAGGCCAACCAGACCGGCTCGCCGGCGAACGTCGTCCACTCCTCGAATCTCTGCACCGAGATCATCGAGGTGACGAGCCAGGGCGAGACCGCGGTCTGCAACCTCGGCTCGATCAACCTCGGCAAGCACATGGAGGACGGCCGTTTCGATTTCGTCAAGCTCGCGGCGAACGTGCGCGCCGCGGTCAAGTACCTCGACCGCGTCATCGACATCAACTTCTATCCGACCAAAGCCGCGAAGGACAGCAACTCCAAGTGGCGCCCGGTCGGCCTCGGCGTGATGGGCCTGCAGGACGCGTTCTTCCAGCTCGGGATGCCGTTCGACTCGCCCGAGGCGCGGGAGCTGTCGCGCAAGATAGCGGAAGACGTCTACTTTCACGCGCTCTCGGCCTCGATCGAGCTCGCGGGGGCGAAAGGACCGCACCCGGCCTTTTCGGAGACGAAGGCCGCCAAAGGCGTCTTTCAATTCGAGCTGTGGGGCGCGGCCCCCGCGGACATGACGCGCTGGGAGAAGCTGCGCGCTGAGATGATCAAGAAGGGCCTGCGCAATTCCCTCCTGCTCGCGATCGCGCCGACCGCGACGATCGCGTCGATCGTCGGCGCCTACGAGGCCACCGAGCCGCAGGTCTCCAACCTGTTCAAGCGGGAGACGCTGTCCGGGGAGTTCCTGCAGGTCAACAAGCACCTCTGCCTGGAATTGAAAAAGCTCGGCCTCTGGAACGAGGAGATGCGCGCGCGCATTCTGATGGCCGAGGGATCCATCCAGGACATCGCCGAGATCCCCGAGGGCATACGGGCGATCTACCGCACGGTCTGGGAGATTCCGATGCGCTCGCTCATCGACATGGCCGCCGACCGCGGCGCGTTCATCGACCAGAGCCAGTCCCTGAACCTCTTCATGGAGAGCCCGAACATCGGCAAGCTCTCCTCCATGTACATGTACGCGTGGAAGAAGGGCCTCAAGACATCCTACTACCTGCGCTCGCGCCCGGCGACGAAGATCGCGAAGACGACGGTCGCCGCGGCCGCGGCCGCGGTCGCCTGCTCCCTGGAGAACCCGGAGAGCTGCGAGTCCTGCCAATGATCCTCGACCCCGGCTTCACCCTCACCTTGCGCCCGATGAAGTATCCGGTGTTCTTCGACATGTACAAAGCCGCCATCAAGAACACCTGGACCGTCGAGGAGGTGGACTTCTCGCACGACGTCTCCGACCTCAAGACCCGGCTCTCCCCCGCCGAGCGCCACCTGATCCACCGCCTCGTCGCCTTCTTCGCGACCGGGGACTCCATCGTCAGCAACAACCTCGTGCTAAACCTCTACAAGCACGTGAACTCGCCCGAGGCGCGGGTCTATCTCTCGCGCCAGCTTTTCGAGGAAGCCGTTCACGTCGAGTTCTACCTGACCCTGCTCGACACCTACATTCCCGACCATGCCGAGCGGGAGAAAGCCTTCGCCGCGATCGAGAACATACCCTCGATCAAGCGCAAGGGCGAGTTCATGTTCAAGTGGATGGACTCGATCAACAAGCTGGACCGCATCGAGACGCAGGAGCAGAAAAGACGGTTCATGATGAACCTGATCTGCTTCGCCTCGTGCGTCGAGGGGCTGTTCTTCTTCGCCGCTTTCGCGTACGTCTACTTCCTGAGATCGAAGGGGTTGCTGAACGGCTTGGCGGGCGGCACGAACTGGGTTTTCAGGGATGAATCCATGCACATCGCGGCCGCCATGGAGATCATCAAGACGGCCCGGGCGGAGGATCCGACCCTGTTCACGCCCGGGATGGAGCAGGACGTCGTGGAAATGATGCGGGAGGCCATCGAGTGCGAGATGGCCTTCGCCGAAGACCTCCTGGGCCGGGGCATCGCGGGCCTCTCCGCCAACGGCATGCGCCAGTATCTCCAATGCGTCGCCGACCAGAGGCTCGCCAACCTCGGCATCAAGCCGGTCTACGGCTCGAGGAACCCGTTCAACTTCATGGAGCTGCAGGACGTCCAGGAGCTCGCCAACTTCTTCGAGCGCCGCGTGTCCGCGTACCAGACGGGCGTGACGGGCGCGGTCGCGTTTTCCGAAGAATTTTAGGCGGCCGGCGGCGGAACCCGATAGTTGATCGATTTAGTCGGGTATGCTACCCTGGGTCCATGACCATCCCCGAAATCTCCGTCCAGGACCTGAAGTCCAAGTTCGATAAGAAAGAAAAGTTCGTCCTGCTCGACGTGCGCGAACCCCACGAGCGCGAGATCGCCGCAATCGCGGGCTCGACCCTGATCCCGATCGGCAAGCTGCCCGAACGCCTGGACGAGCTCGACAAGGACGCCAAGCTCATCGTGCACTGCAAGATGGGCGGGCGCTCGGCGAAGGCGGTCCAGTTCCTGCGGGAGAAAGGCTTCGACGCGACCAACGTCGCGGGCGGCATCAACGCCTGGTCGGAGTCGATCGACCCCTCCGTGCCCAAATACTGAGGGCTCCTTGCCCGAACTTCCGGAGGTCGAGACGGTTCGGCGGGTTCTCCAGGAACGCTACGCCGGCCGGACCATCACCGCCGTCGCCCTCGGCAAGCCCACGTTCTACCGCGCGCCGCCGCCCGCCGCGCTCAAAATCCTGGAAGGCGGCGTCATCGCCGCGTTCAAGCGCCGCGGGAAATACCTCATCATGGCCATAAAGGGGCGGGGCGAGGTGGTTTTTCACCTGGGCATGTCCGGCCGCATCACCGTGGGCGGCGAGAGCCCCCACGTCCGCTTCCAAATGCGGATCGGAAGCGAAACCGTTCGCTTTCACGACTCCCGCCGCTTCGGCCGCGTCGGCTGCCCCTTGCCGGGTCTCGGACCCGAGCCGTTGGAGCCCGCGTTCACGGCGGACTACCTGCGACGCGTTCTGCGCAAACGCACCGCGCCGGTCAAGGCGCTGATCATGGATCAGAAGCTGGTCGCGGGCCTCGGCAACATCTACGCGACCGAGGCTCTGCACGCCGCGGGGATACGGCCCGGCCGCGCGGGGAAGTCGCTTCGCCGAGCCGAGGTCGAAAAGCTCGCCGCCACGTGCCGCGCCGTCCTCGATCGCGGCGTGGCGGCCGGAGGCGCCACTCTTGATGACGAGGCTTTCCTCGACCCGCTCGGGCGCCCGGGCCGGATGCAGATGGGCGTGCTGGTCTATGGGCGAGACGAATGCGGGACCTGCGGCGGGCCCGTCATCGGCACGCGCCGGAGCATCGGCGGGCGCGCCAGCGCCTACTGCCCGTCCTGCCAGCGCTGACGGCGGCTCAACGGCGGCCGCGCAGCGCGTTGATGACGGTCGAGCGCGCCGCGCGCGCGCGGATCGGCATCCCCGCCCGGCGTTCGTAGAGATACATCGCGGTCAGGATCGCGGCGGGAACGGCGGCTAAGAGCGTGAAGGTCATGGGAGGTCTCCGGAACGGCCGGGCGTCGGCGGAGAATAGCCCCCGAAGCCGATTTCGTCAAGGCCCAAATTTGGCCGTTTTTAACCGGGAGTTTCCTTGACAAAATCGGCTTCGGGGGCTATCCTCGAGAGCGAGGATCAGCCATGCCGCCCCCACCTTTTTTCTTGAGCGCCGCGAGGATGGATGCCCTCGCGGCTTTTCGTTCCCCGGAGGCGGACGCCGTCACCTTGCATCTGGCGGTGGACGCGGGAGGCCTGTATCCCTCGACCTTCCACCAGCTCGCCGCCGACGCGCGCCGCGACCCGCGCATGAAGCTGCTCGGCCGCGACCTCGAGCGCATCGAGACCTTCGTCAACTCCGAGTTCGTGCCCGGCCCGCACCGCTTGGCCGCGGTCTACTCCTGCGCCAAGCGCGGCCTGTTCGAGGCCTTCGTCCTGCCCCAGCCCTTCAAGAGCGCGCTGAGCGCCGGCGAAAAGCTCGACTTGCGCCCCCTCGCGGCGCTCGAGGGGCAATATCACCGCTTCGTCGCGATTCTGCTCGGCCCGAGGAAGGCGCGCTTCATCGAGCTGTACATGGGCCAAGCCGTCGAGCTGGACCTGATGGAGGGCGCCTTCGACCAGATGGACGGCCTCGGGGCCGTGGCCTCGCGCGCCGCCACGCTGGCCCGGGAGCGCCGCTACGACCGACTCATCCTGGGCGCCCCCGCCGCGCTCGAGGCCGCCCTCGTCTCCATCCTCGATCCCGTGCTGCTGAAGGATCTCATCCATGAGCCGGTGCTGGGGCCCGAGCGCCCCGTCGACGCCGTGCTCGAGCGCGTGCTGCACAACGAACGCCAGGCCCGGATGGTCCGCGAAAGCGTCCTGGTGCACCGCCTCCTCGACGACGTCCGCCAGGGCGGCGCCGTGATCGGCCTTGACGCCGTCGCGGCCGCGATCCAGCAGGGCTGCGCGGCGCGCGTGCTCGTGCGCGACGGCTACGCGAAAATAGGACGCGCCTGCCCGAAGTGCGGACACCTGTCGGTGGCCAACCGCTCCTGCCCGTGGTGCTTCTGCGCGACCGATTCGGTCTTGGACCTCGTCAGCGAGCTCGGCGACAAGGCGCTCGCCGCGGGCTGCGAGCTCTACCGCATCATGCACGACGCGAGCTTCGACGGCGTCTGCCGCATCGGCGCCGAGCTCAAGGTCCCGATCAAGACGCCCGCCGCGCCGCCGACGGCCCGCGCCCTGCGCGGGCGCTTCGCGACCAAGACGGGGCGCCCCTCCCCGCTGCGCCCCCGTTAGGGCCGGGACAAGGCGTACAGCGCGAAGCTCGCCGGGTCCGCGGCCCGCCGCGGACGCGGGGGCGGCGCCGACGAGGACAGCGAGAAGAAGGGCGCGGGTCACGGCGCCATCTCATCACATCGCGCGTTCAGCGCGGTTCGCGCCCGTAGTAGGGAAGCGCCGCGAACTCCGCCGCGGTCGACGCCGCGCGCGCGCCGTCCTCGGCGCCGCGGGCCCAGTACAGCTCCAAGTCCGCGCCGTCGAAGCGGCGCAGGCACACGACGTAGGTCCGCGCGATCGCGCCCGCGAGCAGGCGCCGGCGTTCGCGGCTGACGAGGACCACCGCGCGGAACTCGTCGAGGTCCCAGGTCTGGTTTCCCCCGACCGAATGGCCGCCGACGCCGAGATAGCGGGCCACCATCCGGTGCTCGCGATCGATCACCACGCGCGAGCGGCCGCGCAGGAACAGCCAGCCCGACGCCATGAATACGGCGCCGAGCGCGAAGCGCGCGCAGGGGATGGCCAGCGGAACGGGCCGCTCAAGCGCGTAGGCGGCGACGACCGTCCCGGACGTGAAGATCATCTCGATGAGGCCGAAGCAGGCCAAAGCGAGGCCCGCGACGGACGCGGTCGCGTCGGGTTCCTGTCGTATTTCGAGGCGGGAACGGCTCGTCTTGATCATCTCGCTGGGGGCGCGGCCGTCGCGTCAGTGTAGCCCCGCCCCCGTCGAGCGTCAAGACCCATGCCCCCCGCGGCGAGGACTAAAAATAGCGGCGAACGCCGACGGCGCCGTCGAACGTGCCGCCCTCGCTGGGCGACAAGCGCAGGACGGGCGCCACCTCCGCGAAGAACTCGATCGGTTTGACCGAATGGAACATCGAGACGCCCCCGACGAAGCGGATTCCGACGAAAGTCTCCGCCTCCGCCTTGAACTTCACGCCCAGCCCCGCATACAGCGGCATGCGCGTCCCCGGGCGCTTGCGCGGCAGGATCTGGTCGAAATTCCTCAAGACGTCCGCGTCGAAGGTGAGGTCGCCGTCGGAAACGCCGAGATGGCTCTGAACGGCGCGGCGCGAATCGAACCAGTATTTCGCCGTGGCTCCGAACGGCACGCCGAGCGCGACGCCGCCGCCGAGCTTGGGAATCTCGGCGGCGCGGACGTCCGCGGCTGCGAAGGCGGCGCCCAGCAGAACGAGCCATGCGTTTCTCATGCCGATAGTTTACACCAATCCGGTTTATAGTAGGATGGGCGGGATGAACGCAGGCGCCAAGGCCCCGAGCCCCGAGCCCTCCGTCGATCTGACGGCGTTGAACGCGGCCCTCGCGAAATACAGGGAATCCCACCTTCCCAGCTCGCTGTGGCAGGTCGCCAACACCGCGATTCCATTCTTCTCGGTCATGGCCTTGATGTACCTGGCCGCGTACCGCGGCTATTGGCCGGTCGCGCTGCTGCTCGCGGTCCCGGCGTCCGGCCTCCTCGTGAGGATGTTCATCATCCAGCACGACTGCGGACACGGCTCTTTTTTCAAGTCATCGCGGGCCAACGACGCGCTCGGCGCGCTGCTCGGCGTGCTGACCTTGACCCCTTACACCTACTGGAAGCAGACCCACGCGATCCACCACTCCACGTCCGGGAACCTCGATCGGCGCGGCTACGGCGACATCGAGACCTTGACCGTGCGGGAGTACGCCGCGCTGACCCGCTGGGGCCGCTGGAAGTATCGAGCCTACCGCTCGATCCCGGTCCTCTTCTTCATCGGCCCGGCGTTCCATTTCGTCCTATACCATCGCTGGCCCGGCATCGTTCCCGCGGATTGGAAGTCCGAGCGCCGCAGCATCCTGCTCAACGACCTGGCTCTGGCCGGTTTGCTGGTTCTGGCGCGCTACACCGTCGGTCTCGGGCCGTTTTTTCTGGTCCAGCTCGCCGTCGGCGTCGGCGCCGCGATCTGCGGCATGTGGTTCTTCTACGTCCAGCACCAGTTCGAGGGCACCTACTGGCGCGGCGACGAGAAGTGGAACGTCGTCGAGGCGAGCCTGCGCGGCAGCTCCTACTACGAACTGCCCCGCGTCCTGCAGTGGCTGACGGGCAACATCGGCTTCCACCACATCCACCACCTCAACAGCCGAATCCCCAACTACAAGCTCGAGCGCTGCATGAACGAGAACCCCGTCCTGCAGAACCCCTCGCGCCTGACGCTGTTGAAGAGCTTCCAATGCGTGTTCCTGACCTTGTGGGACGAGGAGCGCCAGAAGCTCGTCGGGTTCGACGCCGTCGCCGTCTAGGGCGCCGGCTTCTCCGGCGCCGCGGGATCCGGCGCGGCCGGCGCGGACCCTCCACCGCCGATCGTCCGGCCCGAGTAGCCGATGCCCGCGCCCCCGTTGAGCCCCGAGAACGCGTTGGAATTCAGGCGCGGCCGCCCGAACGTCTTCTTGGCGGGCTTCGCCGGAGCGGCGGGCGCCGCTTCGACCCGGCTCGGAGCCGGGGGCGGCTCCGAGGCCGCGAGCGGTTTGGGAGCGCGCATGTCGTCGTCGATCCGGAGCATTCCGATGCCCGAGACGGGCGCCACTGCCGCGGCGACGGGCTTCGGCGGCGGCTCCCTTTCCATTGAACGCGCGTTGAACAGCTTTCTATAGTCTTTCGGCGCGGCGACGATGGCGACGGCGCGGGTCCGCCAGAAGCTCCAGACGGCGCAAGCGCCCAGTCCAAGAGCGAGAACGAAAATCGCGACCTTCCAGGGGCTCAGCGGCGGAACTTCCTCGTCCATCCGCTTGAGTATAAGCCGGACGCCGAACGGGCGCAAGTGCGCGGGAAGTCCCAGTTCGCGGGGTTTTAGACCCCAACTGTTTCCGGAAACAGTTGGGG
>JACQJQ010000036.1 GCA_016204945.1 Elusimicrobiota bacterium | reverse complement strand
GTGCTTCGGCCTGCTCGGCCCCAACGGCGCGGGCAAGACCACGACGGTGGAGATGCTCGAGGGGATCCTGAGGCCGGACGCCGGGGAGATCCTCTATCGCGGCGCGCCGATCGGCCCCGCATTCCGCGCGCGCACCGGGATTCAATTCCAGGATACCGCTCTCCAGGATCACCTCACCGTCCGCGAGTTGCTGGACCTGTTCGGCGCGCTGTACCCTTCGCGTCTGCCCGATGAGGAGCTCTCCGAGTTGTGCGACCTCGGCGAGCTGCTCGACCGCGACCCGGCGCAGCTGTCCGGAGGCCAGCGCCAGCGCGCCCTGCTGGCGCTGGCCCTCGTCAATGATCCCGATATCGTCTTTCTCGACGAGCCCACGACCGGCCTCGATCCCCAGGCTCGGCGCCACTTTTGGGACCTCGCGCGCGCGATCAAGGCGCGCGGCAAGACGATCCTGCTCACCACGCATTACATGGAGGAGGCCTACGCGCTGTGCGACGAGGTGGCGATCGTGGACCGCGGGCGGATCATCGCGCAGGGCGCGCCCGACGTCCTCCTGAAGAAGCACTTCGACGGCGTCGTCATCGAGCTGCCGAAGGGGGACTTCAAGGCGCCCGCCGACGGCGTCCCGGGCCAGGCCGTCGAGCGCGGCGAGACGATGGAGCTCCTGACGGGCGAGGTCGAGGCGGCGCTTGACGCGCTCAAGCGCGGGGGCGCGCGCCTGGCGCACCTGCGCGTGCGCTCGCGCACGCTGGAAGACCTGTTCCTGGCTTTGACCGGCCGGGAGCTGCGCGAATGATGCGCCGTTTCTGGGCCGTGCTTATCGGCCGGAACAAGGAATTCCTGCGCGACCGGGGCGCCATGGGCTGGAATATCCTGTTTCCCTTTTTCGTGGTCTTCGGCATGGCGTTCGCCTTTTCGGACAGGGGCCAGGACGTGTTCAAGGTCGGCGTCGAGGGGGAGGCGGCCGCGCTGCCGCCGGGATTCAAATCGACGAAGCACCTGAAGTTCGTGCCGTTCGACCATGCGGCCGCGGCTCGGGGCAAGCTGAGGCACCATCAGATCGACATGCTGGTCCGGCCCGGAAAGCCGTTGAGGTATTGGGTCAACGAGAACAGTCCCAAGGGCTATCTCGTGGAAAAAATAATGCTCGGCACCGACGCGGCTCGATTCTCGCCGGCGCGCGAGGCCGTGGAGGGCAAGCCGATCCGCTACGTGGACTGGCTCGTGTCCGGGCTTCTCTCGATGAACATGATGTTCTCCGCGCTGTTCGGAGTCGGCTACAACCTCGTGCGCTACCGCAAGAACGGCGTGCTCAAGCGCCTGAAGGCGACGCCCCTGCGGGCGGCCGAGTTCCTGAGCGCGCAGGTGGTCTCGCGCCTGCTCTTGATCATGGCCGTGTTCGCCGTCGTCTACCACGGCTCGGATTATTTCCTGCGCTTCCAGAGGGAGGGTTCCCTGCTGGATCTCTATCTGATCTTCGCGCTCGGCTCGGCGTGCCTGATCTCGCTCGGCCTTCTCGTGGCCGCGCGCGTGACGAGCGAGGAGTTCGCGGGCGGCATGCTCAACATGCTGTCTTGGCCGATGATGTTCCTCTCCGGCGTCTGGTTCTCTCTCGAGGGCGCGCCGAAGCCCCTGCGGCTGCTCGCCGACATGATGCCGCTGACCCACCTCATCGACGCCGCGCGGGCGGTCATGACCGAGGGGGCGACGCTCTCGCAGGTGGCGCCGCATCTTTGGATCTTGGGCGGGATGACCGCGCTGTTCCTGACGCTTGGGGCCTGGACCTTCCGCTGGGAGTAGACGCTGCGCGTGACCGGAGCGACATTGACAAGTCGACGCCGGCGGCTTATGCTTGAGCGATGCCCCTCTTCGGCGCCCTGCTCGCGGCCTGTATCGCTTTCCCGGCCGCCGCGCAGGAAACGAAATTCCAGACCATCCAAGTCCAGCCGGGCGAGACGCTCTGGGGCATCGCCAGCCGCTACTTGAAGGATCCCGCGCAGTGGAGCGAGATCGCGCGCTACAACGCCCAGATCGGCTCCGACCCGACGGTCGTCCTTCCCGGGATGAAGATCCGCGTGCCGCTGAGGATCCTGAAGCCGTCCGCGCGCGCGGCCGAACTGACCGCCGCGGAGGAGCGCGTCGAGCACCGCGCGCAGGAAGGCGGCGATTGGCGTCCGGCCAAGCTTCATATGCCGCTGTATCCGGGCAATTGGCTCAAGACCGGCTCGATGTCGCGGGCGCGCATCAAGTTTCCATACGGCGAGGTCCTCAACCTCGAGTCCCACTCCCTGGTGGTCATCGATCCTCCAAACGACGAGGGCAAGGCGGACTTGAGGCTGGTGGAGGGCAAGCTCAAGGCGCTCAACTTAAAGATGCAGATACGGGACGTCGCGGTCGTGCCGCGGAGCAAGAACGCCGTGTTCGAGATGTCGATCGAGGAGGGGAAGGTGAAGGTCGACGTCTACGCGGGCGAGGCCTTGGTGAGCGCCAACGGTTCGGCGGTGGCGCTCTCGGGGGGGCAGACCGTGGACGTGCCCGAGGGGCGCGGCCCGCGCGTTCCGGAGAAGTTCACCGCTTTCGACCCGATGACGCGCGCGGCCGCGGAGAAGCGCCAGGCGGCGGGCACCGCGGAGACCGTGACGACCGATATCGGGGATTTGGACGTGGATCTCAAGAACCTTCCCGTGGGCATGACCCTCGCCGGCTTCCGCCTGCAGGCCTCCAAGACGGAGGATTTCGCCGAGGTCGTCTTGGAACGCGTCTTCGAGCCGGAGGAGCGGGTCACGGTGAGGAACTTGGACCTTCCGGCCGGCGTCTACTGGTGGCGCGTGGCGCCCGTGGACCTGCTCGGCGCCTCGGGCAAGTTCTCCAAGCCCAAGCGCTCGGCGCTGCGCTGATCAGCGGGAGACGGCCGCCAGCTCGACGCGCTCCTGCAGGTCGGGCGTGCCCGGGGCGAGTTTCAGCGACACGGCCTCGGGCTTGATCAGGAGATTGCGGGCAAGCTCCTTGACGCACAGCTCCCCGGCGGACTTGAGGAAGACGGGATCGCTGCGCACCAGGCGCAGCGTCAGTTCCAGGTCGATGCCGGGGTAATGACGCTGGACCAGCTGGGCGGCCTCGCGCAGGATCGCCTTGCCCTCCGCGCTCAACTCCGGGCCGGCGCCGGAACCGAACAGGGCGCGCGGGGCGAGCCAGATGGCGCGCGGGGCGTCCAGGCTCAGGCCCGCCAGGGCGAACGGGCGTCCCATCGCGGTGCGGGCGCGGACGCCGTCGTGATAGGTGAGCACGGGGGTGTAGGCGTGGCCCACGGCCAGCCATTCGCCCCCGTCCCCGCGCCCGTCGAATTCCAACTGCTCGGGCGGCGCGCCCTCGCCGGAGTACTTGCGGAAGGCCTTGCCTTGGCTGTCGGCCACGACCAAATCCCATTTCCCATCCTTGCTGAATTTGGCCTCCACGGCCTGCAGCTCGCGGCGCGGGAACATCACGCGCACCGATTCGCCGCGCGAGGCGGCGACGATCCAATTCGAGGAGGGCGAGGCGGAGAGCGGGCTTTGCGACAGCCCGGGCGCGAAGGCGGTGGTCTGGGAGAGGTCCGAGGGCAGGCGCGCGCGCACGCCGTCGTCGCTGTCGACGTCCTCCTGCAGGGGCTGGTCCAGCTTCAGGGGCAGGTCGATGGGGGGCTTCTCGCGCGCGACGGGACGTCGGTCCTCGGCCTGGATGACGACGTCGGGCACGACCCCGCTCGGCGGCGCCTCGGCGGCCGAGGAGGCCGCGGCCAAAAGGACGATCAGGTGAGCCGAAAGCGGAAGGTGATGATTCCCCATTGTTCCTCCTTGGAGCCGGCGGGAAGCGGGGCGAAGATGATCTTCTGCAGCGCTTCCATGCACAAATCATCCAGCTCTTTATGCCCCGAGGTCCTTTCGATGATCATGCGTTCCTGCACGCGGCCCTCGGGTCCGACGAAAAAACGGATCAGGACGTCCGCTTCGATGCCCCGGGCCTTCGCCCACTCGGGATACGCGGGCAGGGACATGGAGAGGATCTTGCGTCCGGCCAGGGGGCCGGCGATTTCCACCGCTTTCTTGGAGCCGGCCGAAGCGATGTCGCTGGACGGCCGCGGCTCCGCCGGGGGGGGCGCCGCCGGCAGCGCCGCGGCTTTCGGCCGTCCGACGGGGCCCTCCGCCAACGAGATGCCGGAGCCCTTGGAGTAGCCGATGGACGGCCCGCCGCCCGGAAAGCCCGTCGCGCGCCGGACCGGCGCGGCGCCCTCCCTCAGATCCAATCCGGACGGCGCGGCCGCCAGCCCCGTTCCAACGGCCGCGCCGCGCGGCGAGCTCGGCAGGTCGCGCATTCCGGCGCGGACCGGGCCGGCCGTTCCCTCGATGCGGATGGCCGGACCCGCCGGCGCGGCGGCGCGGCGGCCGACGGCGTCGAGCGCGATGGTTTTGGGCGCCGGCAGCGAGTCGGACGCGGGCTGCCGCGCGTCGTTTCCGCGCGCGATCTCGCCCAGGCTCGCGGACGGGGTTCGGTCCAGACGCTGGGAATCGATCTTGAGCGAGGGTCCGCGCTGGAGGGTTCCCTTGTCGATGAGGAGCTTGGCGGAGCTCGGGGGCATTTCCCGGAGGACGTCTTTCGCCGCGGAGGGCGCCTCTTGCGGCGCGGCGGGCTTGGGCAGGGCCATTTTCAGGAAATCGACGAGGCTGCGGGGCGCCGTCTGCATCGGCGCGGCGCGCGGAGACTCCACGGGAGCGGGCTTGAGGTCCATGAACTCCACCTCGTGGAGGACCGGGGCCTGCAAAGTCGACTTGGAGAGCGCCGAGAACAGGTAGAGGCCCAGGACCGAGGCATGGACGAAAAAAGCGAAGGCCGCCGAGCCTTGGAGGCGCCGGGCGTCGTCGTGCATGGCCGTGCTCATCGGACTCCCGCGGTCTGTTCGGTGGCCACCGCGTAGTGCTTGGCGCCGGCCGCGCGCGCCATCCTCATGGCCTCCAGGGCCTCGGCGTAGCGCACCGCGCGGTCCGCACGGATGATGACGTAGCCGTCGCGGCTGCTTTCGACCTTGTCGGCCAGGGCTCTCTCGATCGACGCGGGGCTCATCGTCGCCTCGTTGAGCGCCCATTTCCCGTCCTTGGTGATAGTGATGGTGACGTTGTCGGTCTCCTTCCCTTCCTTGGTGCGGGCTTTCGGCAGCTCGACGGGCAAGGTCGGCTGCATCATCAGCGGGGCGGTCACCATGAAGATGATGACCAGCACCAGGCACACGTCGACTAGCGGAGTGATGTTGATCCCCGTGATGGGTCCGCGCGGATCGCCCGAGGAGCCGGCCATGTCAGCGGCTGAGCAGCGCCACTCGGCGCGCCCCCCTCTGTTTGACGGTGTCGAGGATCTCGACGACCCGGCCGACCTCGGCCTTCGGCGTCGCGTCCACGCTCACCAGGCCGTCCCTGCTTCTCTTGAGCGCGGCCGCCACGGCGTCGCCCAACTCCTCCCACCTCACCCCGCGGCCGTCGACCGTGACGCGGCCCGCCGCGTCCAGCGCCACCGTCACGTTCTGGGACAGCGCGGCCTCGCCCTGGGCCGCGCCCACCTTGGAGCCGGCCACCTCGATGCCCGACTGCATGGCCATGGGCGCGATCACCATGAAGATGATGACCAGGACGAGGCACACGTCGACCAACGGCGTCACGTTGATGTCCGTGATCGCCGAGCCGGAAGCGGCGCGCTTGGGCCCGTGCGGGTTCATGTCATCCCGAGGTAGACGAGAAGGCGGATGGAGTTCGCCTCCATGGAGGAGTTGATGTCCTTGACGCGCTTGAGAAAATAGTTGAAGATCGCGGCGGAGGGAATGGCCACCGCCAGCCCCGCCGCGGTGGCGACGAGCGCCTCCGAGATGCCGGCCGCGACCACGGACGGGCCGCCGGAACCGGCGACCGCCAGGTCGTGGAAGGCGCGGACGATGCCGAGGACGGTGCCGAAAAGGCCGATGAAGGGCGTCATGTTGCCCATCGTGCCGAGGATCGGCAGATAATGCTCCAGCTTCGTGCGCTCGTCGATCTGCTGCGCGGCCAGGAGCGCGGCCAGCTCGGACTTGCCCTTGCTGCGGCCGCTGAGCGCGATCTGCGCCAGCGAGGCCACCGGGCCCGGGGTCGCGGCCGCGAGTTTGGACGCCTCGGCGTACTTGCCGCCGTCGATGAGCTTGCGCAGGCTCTCCATGAAGCCGTCCACGTCGACCGTGACGGCGCGATAAAACCACCAGCGTTCCACGGCGAAGGTCAAAGTCAGCAGGGAGCAGCCGATGAGGATGACGAGAGTGAAGCTCTGCTTCAGCATCTCCAAAAAGTGAATCTCTGGCATATGGTCTACTCTCCTTCCTTCACGAGGATGATCTCGACGCGCCGATTCTGCCGCCGGCCGTCTTCGGTGTCGTTGGAAGCGCGGGGCTTGGATTCGCCGAATCCGGCGAAGCTCATGCGGCCGGCGTCGATCTGGCCCTTGTCGGCCAGGAACTTCATGATGGCCTGGGCCCGCGCCCGCGAGAGCTCCGTGTTGTTCTTGAACTGCGCGTTGTTGATGTGCACGTTGTCGGCGTGGCCCTCGATGCGGATCTTGCGCTGAGGGTAGCGGCGCACGAGATGGTTGGCCTTCATCAGCGTTTGATAGGCGCCGGCCTTGACGGCGTCCTGCCCGGTGTCGAAGAGGACCTCGCTGGCGAGGGAAATGATGATGTCCTTGTTGGAGCCCTCGCTGACGGTCAGCGGGAGGCGCATTTCCTGGATGTCGTCCGTCTCGGCGACGACGGTCACGAGCGGCTTGGAGGTGTCGATGGTCAGCGCGACGCCGGGGCTGCGGCCGACGTTGCCGACCTCGTCGGTCACGTGCAGCACGGCCGTGTGCTTGCCGTCGGCGTTGGCCTGGCCGCGGTCGTTCTTGCCGTCCCACGGGAAGCTGCGCGGCGGGCGTCCGATTCCGCTGAAGCCGCGCGAGATCTTGTCCGGTCCCTGGGAGATTTCCAGCTTCCAGCTCTGGATATCGGAGGCGTCCTTGAAGTCGAGGAGGAAGGCGGTGTCATCCTTGACGCCGTCGCCGTTGGGCGAGAATAGG